>NZ_JAQGLV010000266.1 GCF_028292705.1 Collimonas fungivorans
TGGTCGGCGGCTCGGGCTGCGGCAAATCGACGCTGCTGAACATGATTGCCGGGCTGGAAACGGTGTCCGAAGGACAGATCATGATCGGCGACCGCTGCGTCAATGATGTAGCGCCAAAAGAGCGCGATATCGCCATGGTGTTCCAGTCCTACGCCCTGTACCCAACCATGACAGTGCGCGAGAACATTTCGTTCGGCCTGGGCATCCGCAAGGTGCCGAAAGCGGAACAGAAACAGATCGTCGACCGCGTCGCCACCACCCTGCAAATCACCCACCTGCTGGACCGCAAACCGGCCCTGCTGTCAGGCGGACAACGGCAGCGCGTCGCCATGGGCCGCGCCATCGCGCGCGATCCGTCGCTGTTCCTGTTCGACGAACCACTGTCCAACCTGGACGCCAAGCTGCGGGTCGAGATGCGCGCCGAAATCAAGCTGATGCATCAGCGCCTGGGCAGCACCATCGTCTACGTCACGCATGACCAGATCGAAGCGATGACCCTGGGCGACCGGATCGCCGTGATGAAGGACGGCGTGGTGCAGCAGTTCGGCAGCCCGCAGGAAATCTACGACAATCCAAGCAACCTGTTTGTCGCCGGTTTTATCGGTTCGCCATCGATGAATTTCATGCGCGGCAACCTGGTCGCCAATGGCCATGGCCCGGCATTCGAACTCGAGCACGCCGGGCAAAAAACCCTGCTGCCGCTGGCGCCGGCGCAAGCACAGGATCCGCAAATCGCTTCCTGGATCGGCCGTGAAGTGATCCTCGGCATCCGTCCGGAACATGTTACGGACGCCCTGAGCGCACGCGGTTCGGAAGTCAGCGACAGCAACGGCAGTTACCATCCGACCGAAGTCGGCTGCACCGTGGAGCTGACCGAACCGACCGGCCCTGACACGCTGGTGTTCACCACTTTCAACAACGCTCGCGTGACTTGCCGCACCCACCCTCGCGCGGCGGCCAAGCCGAAGGACCAGATGCAGCTGGCGTTCGACCTGTCGAAAGCAGTCCTGTTTGACGCCAAGACCGAAGAACGCATCAGCTGAACGCATGGACCATAGCCACGCAGGATATTGCTGATCTGTCCATGCGTGGCAAACCTCTGTAAATTGCGTAGAATGGTAGGACGGTATTTCCGCAGTATTCTCGCGCTGTATCCCGGCGCAGTATTTTCGCGCAGTGCTTCCGATTAACCGTCCCTGCCCTTCTACGCTGCCATGAACCAACTCGAACAACTCAAGCAATACACCACCATCGTTGCCGATACCGGCGATTTCCAGTCTATCAAGGCATTTGCGCCGCGCGACGCCACCACCAATCCGTCGCTGATCCTGAAAGCGGTGCAAAAGCCGGAATACCAGCCGCTGCTGAGCCAGACAGTCAAGGAACACGCACAGCTGTCGACTGCCGATATCATTGACCACCTGCTGATCACATTCGGTAAGGAAATCCTGAAAATCATCCCGGGCCGGGTTTCCACCGAAACCGATGCGCGCCTGTCGTTCGACACCCAAGGCAGCATCGACAAAGGGCACGCCCTGATCAAGCTGTACGAAGCTGCCGGCATCGACCGCGAGCGCGTGCTGATCAAGATCGCCTCCACCTGGGAAGGCATACGGGCCGCCGAAGTGCTGCAGAAGGCCGGCATCCATTGCAACCTGACCTTGCTGTTTTCCCTGCCGCAGGCGATTGCTTGCGCCGAAGCCAAGGTGCAGCTGATCTCGCCGTTTGTCGGCCGCATCTACGACTGGTACAAGAAATCCAGCGGCCAGGACTACGCCGGCGCCGACGATCCCGGCGTGCAGTCGGTCAAGCAGATCTACAACTACTTCCGCAAATTCGGCTACGCCACCGAAGTCATGGGCGCCAGTTTTCGCAATACGTCGCAAATCGTCGAACTGGCCGGCTGCGACCTGCTCACCATCAGCCCCGACCTGCTGCAGAAACTGGCGGAGAGCGACGCCACGGTCAGCCGCAAGCTCAACCCTGAAGAGGCGAAGCTGAGCGACCTGAAGAAAATCGACCTGGACGAAACCACTTTCCGCACCATGCTGAACGATGATGCGATGGCTACTGAAAAACTGTCGGAAGGCATACGCCAGTTCAGCGCCGATGCGGTCAAGCTGGAAAAACTGGTGGATGCGTTGCGCTGAGCGCTCTCACACCGATGCATCAAACAATGCAATAAAAAATGGCCCCAATTTGAATTGGGGCCATTTTTTTTGCTTACTTGAATACCACCGTCTTGTGCCCGTTGAGCAGGATCCTGTGCTCGACAAACCATTTCACCGCCCGCGCCAGCACCACGCATTCGACATCGCGGCCGATCGCCGTCAAGGTTTCCGGCTCCATCGCGTGGTCGACGCGCGCCACGTCCTGTTCGATGATCGGTCCCTCGTCGAGGTCGCCGGTGACGAAATGGGCAGTGGCGCCGATCAGCTTGACGCCGCGTTCATGCGCCTGGTAGTAAGGCTTGGCGCCCTTGAAACTGGGCAGGAAGGAATGGTGGATATTGATGGCGCGCCCTGTCAGCGCGGTGCACATGGCCGGCGACAGGATCTGCATGTAGCGCGCCAGCACCACCAGGTCGATGTTATTGGCTTCGACGATATCCAGCACCTTCGCCTCCTGCGCCTGCTTGGCTTCCTTGGAGGCGCCTGCCGCCAAAGGCAGATGATGGAAGGGGATGTTGTAGCTGGCGGCCAGCTGGTAGAAATCGGTATGGTTGGAAACGATCGCTGAAATTTCCACCGGCAGCAAACCGCTCTTGTAGCGGAACAGCAAGTCATTCAGGCAATGCCCGATTTTCGACACCATCAGCATCAGACGCGGTTTCTTGTGCGCATCATGCAATTGCCATTGCATTTGCATGGTGTCGGCCAGTGCGGAGAATTCCGCCCGCAGGCTCTCTTCGGCAACCGCTGCGTCTTCGGACGAGAAATGCACGCGCATGAAAAACAGCTGCGACTGGGCGTCGCCGAACTGGGCCGAATCGATGATGTTGCAGCCGTGGTCAGCCAGGAAACCGGAAACGCGATGGACGATCCCGCGCTGGTCGAGGCAGGACAAGGTGAGGATGTATTCTGGATAGCTCATATTTTTGTGTGAGGCAGGAAGCGCTTTAGCGTTGCGCTAAAACCGCTATTGTCGCATGCCTGCATGCACATGACAAAAAAACCAGGGTGGCCTTGTCGCCACCCTGGTTTTTTTCGCAAACAGACAGCACCGGCCGCTATCCACGGCCGGACGGGCTGCCGGCCTTGCTCGCAGGCCGCTCAGCCGGAGTACGGGCCTTATGCTACGGCGGTAACCGCAGCTGGCTTGCTGCTGGACGACGATGACGAAGTGCCGACTTGGACTTCGCCAGTCAGCTGGCCGCCTTCTTCGATGACAACCTTGCCATAACGGATTTTGCCGGAAACCTTGCCGGTCGAATAAATCACCAGTTTTTCACGGACGGTCAGGTCGCCGTCGAATTCACCGTAGATTTCAGCCAGGTCGATTTCAGCCGAACCCTTGAATGCGCCTTTTTCTGCGATATGGATCACGCGCGAATTCATGGTCGCTTCAACCCGGCCCTCAACCACCAAGGTATCGCAATCGGTGATTTCGACGCCCTTGAGCTTGATGTTCGGGCCGACGATCAGTTTGCTGCCGACTTCATTGGTGCTGGATGCGGAATGACTGGCTGGAGTGCTCACAGGATTGTTCGCCTTTGGAATGGAGGTGCTGCCGGAAGTCAGGTTGCTGCTGGCGCTGAACGGGGAGTTTGGTGTCGGTGTTTCTCGCTTGCCGCCGAAAAACGAATTCTCTGATTTAAGCATGGGGTCTCCTGGAAGGTGTTGCTTGCACTAACGGGTCAGCGCTTCGATATACAATGAAAATGACCATATAAGACAAAGGTCTACAGCTTTCGAGAAGACCCTCCGCAAAAAGTTCATAGCTAAAATCATTAATTTGTAACCGACGCCCAAATGCAGTGGCCGGCAAAAACCATCTGCACGGGGTTTTGATTATCAATCATTTATCTTCCGTGCGTACGATAAAGATGGACGGCAAGAGCAAAACGACATCGCTGATAGTGCTATGGCAACCCCGGAACGTGCCGGATCGGCCGCGCCGGCGATCCGCCGGCGGCAATGCGTTACAATCTCATGATCCGTTTCAGCTATTAAAAAAAAATGCGCCAATACCTAGATCTCATGCGCCATGTGCAACAGCACGGCACCATCAAGACCGACCGCACCGGCACCGGCACCCGCTCGGTGTTCGGCTACCAGATGCGCTTCAACCTGCAAGACGGTTTTCCCTTGCTGACCACCAAGAAGCTGCACCTGCGGTCGATCATCCATGAACTGATCTGGTTCCTGGCGGGCTCCACCAATATCCAGTATCTAAAAGACAATGACGTAAAAATATGGGATGAATGGGCCGACAGCGACGGCAACCTGGGGCCGATCTACGGTTACCAATGGCGCTCCTGGCCAGCGCCGGGCGGCGAGCATATCGACCAGATCAAGCAGGTGGTCGAGCAGATCAAGAGCAATCCCGATTCGCGCCGGCTGATCGTCTCGGCCTGGAATGTCGCCGATATCCCGCAGATGAAACTGCCGCCCTGCCATGCCTTCTTCCAGTTCTACGTGGCCGACGGCAAGCTGTCTTGCCAGCTGTACCAGCGCAGCGCCGACATCTTCCTTGGCGTACCCTTCAACATCGCGTCCTACGCCCTGCTGACCCATATGATGGCGCAGCAATGCGGGCTGGAAGTGGGGGACTTTATCTGGACCGGCGGCGATTGCCATTTGTACTCCAACCACGCCGAGCAGGTCGAGCAGCAGCTATCGCGTACTCCGGGTCCGCTGCCGCGGCTGGAAATCAAGCGGCATCCGGACTCTATTTTCGATTATCGTTTCGAGGATTTCGAGATCGTCGATTACCACCCGCAAGCGCACATCAAGGCGCCGGTCGCGGTATAAACAACCTAGCTGCCCTGCGTCACCGGTTCGGCGGCGGCAGGGCTGGTATGCGCATCCTGCCAGCCTCCGCCCAGGGCCTTATACAGCGACACCGTAGCTTTCAGGCGCTTCAACTTGATCTGCCCCAGCTCATTCTGCACCTCCGACAGCGAACGCTGGGTATCCAGCACCGTCATCAAATCTTCGGCGCCGACCCGATAACGAACTTCCGACAATTCGAAAGCAAAGCGCGCCTGCTCCATTTCCGTGATTTTCAGCTTGCGCTGCTCGTCCAGGCTGCGGATCTGCCCCAGCGCCGTATCGACTTCGGACAGTGCGGCAATCACGGTTGAGCGATAGATCTGCACCAGTTCCTGTTTCTGCGCAATCGCCAGGTCGCGCTGGCTGTTCAGGCGGCCGGCGTCGAAAATCGGCGCCACCAGTCCGGCGCCGAGGTTGGCCAGCATGTTCGGGCCGTTAAACAGCGACAGCAATGCATTGCTCTGCCCCCCTGCCGAGCCGGTCAGGCGGATGCTGGGAAACAGCGCGGCGCGGGCGTTGGCGACGTTGGCGTTGGCGGCCGCCAGTTCAGCCTCGGCGTGGCGGATATCGGGACGGCGCGACAGCAGTTCCGACGGCAAGCCAGGCGTGACCTGCGGCAGCAAAATCTTGGCCAGCCCCGGCTCGTTGACGGTAAAGGTTTGCGGCGGCCGCCCCAGCAGGATCGCCAGCGCGGTCTGCGCCTCGCGCTCTTGCTGCTTGAGGTCGGGAATCACGGCTTTTTGCCCGGCCACCGCCGAGCGCTGCCGCGCCAGGTCCAGCGGCGAGGCAGAACCGGCGCGGCTTTGCGCCGACACCAGCTTCAGCACGCGTTCTGCATTGTCGACGTTTTGCTGGGCGATTTCGATACGGTCGCGCAGCGACAATACTTGCAAGTAGGTCGAGACGATGCCGCTGGTGACGGTCAGCGCCACCGTTTCCCGGTCATACCGATTGGCTTGCAAGGACGCTTCCGCGGCCGCCAACCCGGCCCTGTTCTTGCCCCAGAAATCGACTTCATAGCCGATCTCGACCAGGCCGCTAGTAGAGGTCACGGCGCTGCCGCTGGAGGCGAGCGGCACCGCACGGTTGACGCTGGTCGAAAAATCCGCATTCGGCAGCAAAGGCGCGCCGGCAATCCGCGCCTGCGCCTCGGCCTGCCGCACGCGCGAGATGGCGGCGGCAATTTCCAGGTTGCTGGCCTGCCCTTGCGCCACCAGCTGGCTCAATTCGTCGCTGCCGAAACGTTTCCACCAGCCGCTGTCGGGCCAGTCCTGCTCGCCGGTGTTGGCGGACAGGTCCCAGCTCTGCGGAATCTCGACGCTGGGCGTCGGCTCCCGGATTTCGATCTGGCTGGCGCAGGCCGACAGCAGCAGCGCGCTGGCGCAAGCTGCCATAGATGACCAGCGACGAGAGAATGAACGATTCATCGGCGGCTCCGTCAGTGCGCTTTGGGCGCGGATGCCGCCGCTGGCGTGGTGGTGGCGGTGACGGCATTCTTGACCGCAGCCGCCGGCGCCGGTGTCAGTGCAGGCGCAGCTGCGGGTGTAACTGCTGCAGCGCCTGCCACCACCTGTTCGCCCGGCGCCAGGCCCGACAGCACCTGCGCCATCTGCTCGTTGCGAATGCCGATTTTTATCTTGCGCGGACTGGCTTGCTGGTTGGCGCCGGCCACATTCACTAGATAACTGCCGTCGGCGTCCGGCTTGCCCAGCAGCGCTGCCGGCAGCAGCACCGCATCGCGCGCCTGCGCCAGCACAAAACGCACCTGCGCGCTCATGCCGCTCATCAGTTCCTGCTGCGGGTTGTCGACTTCGAACAGGACATTGTAGAAAGTCTGCTTGCCTTGTTCGCCCGAACTGTCGGCCGGCACCGGCACCACTTGCCGCAACTTGCCAGACCAGCGCTTGTCCGGATAGCCTGGCGTAGTGAAGTAAGCGGTCATTCCCTTGCGCAGCAGCGGCACATCGATTTCCGCCACCCGGGCTTGCACCGTCAGCCGGCTCAGGTCGGCGATCCGCAGCAGCGGCGCCACGGTCTGGCCGGCGCCGATCGCCTGGCCCGGACGCGCCGCCACCGACACCACGGTGCCGCTGATCGGCGCCGTTACCTGCGTATGGCTGCGTGTTTCTTCGTCGTCCTTCATGGTGCTTTCGGTCTGGCGGATCTGGGCATTGATCGCTTCCACCCGGGCCGCCGCAGAATACATGCTCATGCGGCTCGATTCGAACGATTCCTCGCGTGTGGCGTTTTCCGCTTTCAGCTGGGTCTGGCGCTTGTACTGCAGCTCGGCAAAATCAAGCTGCGCCCGCTGGTCCGCCAGTTCCGCCTGCAGCCGCGCCAGCTGGGCGCGGTTGCTTTCCAGCCGCGCCGACGGCAGGGTCGGCGTGATCTCGACCACCATCTTGCCGGCCTTGACGTCGTCGCCCACCGACACCAGCACATCCTTGATCTGGCCCGTCACCTGGGCCACGACGTCGCTGTATTTATGCAACTGCAATTTGCCGTTGGCAAACACCGCCTGTTCGATATCGCCGCGCCGCACCGTTTCCGTCTGCAGCCGCACCGGCGCCGGCTTGGGCGCCGGCGGCGGCCGCTGGCCGAACGCCTTCCATACCAGGAAGCCCGCCCCCACTGCAATCAGGAGCGCCAGGATTGCCGTCAGCCAGCGCCGGCCGGAATGGCCGAACGCGGTTGGCAAAGCGGATTTATCGGTGGGTTCAACAGTCATCGGTGCAAACTCAGGAATAATCAAATTTCAGGAACAATAAACAACGAATAAGCAGCACTTTTTGAGTTTGTTTCAAGCCAGCGCAGCCTGGGTTTCGCCCGGCGTCACATCCTCATCCACTTCCTCGCCGAGGAAACCGCCGCTCTGGTGCGCCCACAAGCGCGCATACAGGCCGCCGTGTTCCAGCAGGCTGCGGTGATCGCCCTCTTCCACTATGCGGCCCTTGTCGAGCACGATCAGGCGATCCATGGCGGCGATGGTCGACAGGCGGTGTGCAATCGCCACCACCGTCTTGCCTTCCATCAGCCGGTACAAGCTGGCCTGGATCGCTGCTTCGACTTCCGAATCGAGCGCGCTGGTCGCCTCGTCCAGCAGCAGGATAGGCGCGTCTTTCAGCATCACGCGCGCGATCGCAATCCGCTGCCGCTGGCCGCCGGACAGCTTGACGCCGCGTTCGCCGACGTGGGCGTCGTAGCCGGTGCGGCCCTTGGGATCGGTCAGGGTCAGGATGAAGTCATGCGCCTCGGCCCGCTGCGCCGCCACCAGCATGTCGGCGTCGGTGGCGTCAGGACGGCCGTACAGCAGGTTGTCGCGCACCGACCGGTGCAGCAAGGACGTATCCTGCGTCACCATGCCGACCTGCGCCCGCAAGCTGTCCTGCGTGACGTGCGCAATGTCCTGGCCGTCGATCAGGATGCGGCCCTGCTCGACATCGTAGAACCGCAGCAGCAGGTTGACGATAGTCGATTTGCCGGCGCCGGAACGGCCCACCAGGCCGATCTTTTCGCCGGGACGAATGTGCAACGACAACTGGTCGATCACAGGCCGCTGGCCGCCATAGGCAAAACCGACGCGTTCGAAATCCAGCGTGCCCTGCTTGACCTGCAGCGGCTTGGCGTCGGCCTGGTCCACCACTGCTTGCTGGCGCGACAAGGTATTGATGCCGTCCTGCACCGTGCCGACCTGTTCGAACAAGGAAGCAAATTCCCACATCACCCAATGCGAAATGCCGTTCAGACGTAATGCCATCGCCGTCGCCGCGGCCACCGCGCCGATGCCGACCTGGCCTTGCGTCCACAACCAGAGCGCAACGCCGGCCGTGCTCAGGATCAGCAGCATGCTCAAGATATGGTTGACGATTTCAAAGCCGGTCACCAGCCGCATCTGGCCATGCACCGTCTGCAGGAATTCCTGCATCGCCGAACGCGCATAACCGGCCTCGCGGCCAGCGTGCGAGAACAGCTTGACGGTCGCGATATTGGTATAGGCGTCGGTAATCCGGCCGGTCATCAGGGAACGCGCATCGGCCTGGGCCTTGGCGACCTTGCTCAGGCGCGGCACAAAGTAATACAGGGCCAGGCCATACAACACCAGCCAGCTCAGGAATGGCACCAGCATCCAGCCGTCGAAGCTGCCGACCACCGCCACCATGGTGACGAAATAGATCACCACGAACACCAGGATGTCGCACAGGATCATGCAGACGTCGCGCACCGCCAGCGAGGTCTGCATGACCTTGGTGGCGACCCGGCCGGCAAACTCGTCCTGGTAGAAATGCATGCTCTGGTTCAGCATCAGGCGATGGAATTTCCAGCGCAGCAGCATCGGGAAATTCCCCGCCAGCGCCTGCTGCTTGAACATGCTTTGCAAGGCGACGATCACCGGACTGGCCAGCAATATCCCGGCCAGCAACAGCAGGTTGCTGCTTTCGTGGGTCCACAAATTGGCCGGTTCGACATGACCCAGCCAGTCGACAATCCGTCCCATCATGGCAAACAGCAAGGCCTCGAACGCGCCGGTGATGGCGGTCAGCAAGGTCATGGCAATGATATAAGGCCGCAAACCCTTGGTGCAGGCCCAGACAAACGCAAAAAAACCGCGCGGCGGCGGCGTCATGACCGCATCCGGATACGGATACAACAGTCTTTCGAACCAACCAAACATGGAAATACTCCAAAAATAGGCAGGGCAAAAGCTAGCCCAAGCCCAACAGTATATTGTAAATTTATCAGGCGCTTCTGAATGCAGACAGCATGCCGCATCGCAACCGCGGCAGCGGTCGTCGCGCCGACAGGCGCGCGCGCAAAATTAGCGAACGCTCTACGCTCGCTGCGGGCGGTTCAGCAAAACGCGGGGCGGCGTTCGGGCCGCCCGCACGCCACTTAGTAAATACGCTTGGCCGGCGCCAGCGGGGTCCATTGGTACAGCCAGGTCTCGCTCAACGGCTGGCTATCCGCCGCCAGGTAGACCCGTATATCAATCGGCTCGACGCTATCGTCGGTCGGCTTCAGGTCGAACATCACGCGATAGCCGTGGATCGCATCCAGCGGCCGCGCCGAAGTAATTTCAACCTTGCCGCGCGAGACGCTGATCATCGGCTTGACCTTGGCGTCCTTGCCCAGCAAGGCCAGGTCGCCGCCGGCAAAATCGATCGCGAAACGGCGTGAATAATAAGTGCGCTTCTGGCCGACGACGCCGCCCATGCCGGTGCGCGTCGCGGCAACCTGCGCCAGCGGCGGCGAGAACGGCATCTTGCTGCCCCAGTGCAGGCGATAGGCAAACAAGCGCTCCTGCCCTGCCTGCGGCTTGTCGGCCGGGCTCCAGAAGGCGACGATATTGTCGAAGGTCTCGTCGGCGGTCGGGATTTCCACCAATTGTACCGCGCCCTTGCCCCAGCCTGATTTCGGCTCCACCCACAGGCTCGGGCGGCGGTCGTAGAACACGCCGTCATCCTGGTAGTGGTCGAAATTGCGGTCACGCTGCAGCAAACCGAAACCGCGCGGATTCTCATCCTGGTAGGCGTTGAAGCGCAGGTGCTCGGGATTGGTCAGCGGCCGCCAGATCCATTCGCCGTTGCCGCGCTGCATGGCGAGGCCGTCGGAATCGTGGATCTCCGGACGCCAGTCGTCGCTGGCGCCGATACGGCGGTCGTTCTCGCCGTACTGGAACATGCTGGTCAGCGGCGCCACGCCCATGCGCTCGATGGTCTTGCGCGGATATAGTGCGACATCCACATCCATCACCATGGTCGCTGAAGGCTGGATCTCGAAGCGGTAAGCGCCGGCAACGCTAGGCGAATCAAGCAGCGCGTAGACCACCAGCTTGCCGGAATCCTTGGCCGGACGCTCCAGCCAGAAACTGGTAAACATCGGAAACTCTTCCGGCTTGTCCATGCCGCAATCGATCGCCAGGCCACGGGCCGACAAACCGTACTGCCATTCGGCGCCGACCGCGCGGAAATAGCTGGCACCCAGGAACGCCGTGATGTCGCGTTCGAGGTCGGTATGGAAATTCACGCGGAAGCCGGCAAAGCCGAGGTCCTTCGGCATGTGGTCCGCTTTCAAACCGCTCTTGCCGTAGTTGAACATCGCCGAGTCGTAAGCCAGCTCTTGCGCCTGGCCGTTCTTCAATTCGTAGATCTGCACCGGGCTCTTGAAGAACAGGCCAAGGTGGAAAAACTTGACCTGGAAACGCAGCTGCTCCTCGCCCCACAAGGCATGGCCGTCGCGGTAGCTGATCGCCTGGTACTGGTCCCAGTCGAGCGCCTTGACCTCTGGCGGGATATGGTTCACCGGCGGTTCATAGGCTTTACCGGCCAGTTGTTTTGCGTGGCCCTTGAGCCAGGCGTAATCAAAGGCTTGCGGCTGGCCCAGGAATTTCAATTGTGCCGGCGCGGTTCCCGCGGCCAGCAGCGAAGTTGCAGGAAAACCGGCGGCAGCGAGTGCCGCCGACGCCTTCAGAAAATCACGTCGTAACATGGTGCTCCTTATTGAATTTTAGAACGATGAGCTGGCTCAGCGCGCTGCGGCAGTCAGGGACTGCCAGCGCCGGTTGGCTTGCTCCGAATTCCAGACTTCGAAATGCAGTTGGGACAAGGTCAGGGGATCGTCCAGCAATGCATTCTTTTGACGCGGCGACAAACCGTCGGGGCCGCCTTTCAATGCGGCCTGGAGCAGCGCCGCGCGCGCCGCCAGGGCGCTGGCCGGCACCGCCGGACGCGCGCTTACCGCCGCGCACACCAGGGCGTTCATGACCGGGTCGATCACCGCGTCGTTGAATTGCGCCAGTACCTTGCCATTGTCGTTATACATGGTGGTGGCCGCCAGTTCAGGCGGCAGGTCGACCTCTTCCGGAATCACGAACAGGCGGGCGTGGCGGAAGCTGCGGCCAAGCGTCACCCGGCTGGAGAACACCGACAAAGGGATCGACAGCATCAACGAACCGACGATAGGCAACAGCCACCACAGGAAACCCGGTTCCAGCCAATACACGCCGCCGCCCCACAACAGGCCCAGCAGCGTATGGCCGCCGTGGCGGCGCATCGCTTCGCCCCAGCTGGTCTCGGCATCCTCGCGCGGCGGCGATTTCCAGCTGATGGTCCAGCCCAGGAAAGCGCCGATCACAAAACGGGTATGGAACAGCATGCGCACCGGCGCCAGCAGCATCGAGAACAGCAGTTCCATGATCATGCTGAGCGTCAGGCGTATGGCGCCGCCGAATTCGCGCGCGCCCTTGGCCCAGATCAGCACCACGCTCAGCACCTTGGGCAGGAACAGCAACGTGGCGGTTGCGCTGAACAAGGCCAGGGCCCGGTCCGGATGCCATTCCGGCCATACCGGGAACAGCTGGCCAGGCGTCACGAAATATTCCGGCGCCACCAGCGTATGCACCGCCAGCAATACCGTCGACAGCATCAGCGACAAGAACCACAGCGGCGCCGACAGGTAAGCCATGACGCCGGTCACGAACACCGCGCGATGCACCGCATGCATGCCGCGCGCCAGGAACAGGCGGAAATTCATCAGGTTGCCCTGGCACCAGCGGCGATCGCGTTTCAGTTCGTCGAGCAGGTTGGGCGGCATTTCTTCATAGCTGCCGGCCAGGTCGTAGGCGATCCAGACGCCCCAGCCGGCGCGCCGCATCAGCGCCGCTTCGACAAAGTCATGCGACAGGATTTCACCGGCCAGGGCGCCCTCGCCCGGCAGCGGCGCCAGTGCGCAGTGTTCCATGAACGGCTGCAGCCGGATGATGGCGTTATGCCCCCAATAGTGCGATTCGCCCAGCTGCCAGTAGTGCAGTCCGGCAGTAAACAAGGGGCCATACACGCGCGTCGAAAACTGCTGGATGCGTGCATACAAGGTGTCGCGGCCGGCCGCGCGCGGCGCGGTCTGCACGATACCGGCGGTCGGGTTGGCTTCCATCAAGCCCACCAGCGTCGTCAGGCAGCTGCCGCTCATGACGCTGTCGGCGTCGAGCACGATCATGTAGCTGTAGTTGGCGCCCCAGCGCCGGCAGAAATCGTCGATATTGCCGCTCTTGCGTTTTACGCGGCGCCGCCGGTGCCGGTAAAAGATGCGGCCAAAGCCGCCTATGGTGCGGCACAGGTTGGCCCAGGCGTCCAGTTCGGCGCTGCAGATATCGCTGTCGCCGCTGTCGCTCAATACGAAGAAATCGAACCGGTCCAGCTCGCCGCTGGCGGCAACCGATTCGTAGGTTGCGCGCAGGCCCGCGAAGACCCTGGTGACGTCTTCATTACAGATCGGCATCACGATCGCGGTCCTGGCACTGGCCGGAATCGGGCCCGGGGCGGCTTCTTCGCGCGAAATCACATAACGGTCGGTGCCGCGCATCAGCACCAGGAAACCGGCCATGGCAGTCCAGAACCCGGCCGAGACCCAGCAGAACAACAGTGCGAACAGGCCCAGCGTAACCAGTTCCAGCGGTTTGTCGCCGTGATACGGCAGCACCGCGCTCATGAAATACGTCGCCATCGCCGTCTGCGCCAGCATCAGCAACAGCAGCACGATGCGCCGCAGGTTGCCGCGCGATTTGCTCTTGTGCTGGTCATGGCTGTCGACCTCGGCTACCGGCAGCGGCTCCGGCTGCGGCAGCTCGGTCGAACGCGTGGGTTTTTTATGGAGCCGCTGCTTGGCGCGCGGCCGCAGGTCGAATTGCTTGTTGGCGGTTTCGATCCAGCGCACCAGCGGATTCAGGGTTCCCCATGGATGGGCCACGATCGGCGTGCGCTGCAGCGGCGGTGCGATGGCGATGCGGGCGCGGCCGCCGTTGTCGGTGCTGATGTCCGGCATCTGATGCCGGTCGGCTGGATCGGCCGGCTCGACCAGGCCCGCAATCGGCGCCTGCGTAAAAGCCAGCTGCAAGCGCGCCGCCACAGATCCATAGGCAGGATTGCCAAGATCCGCTGCCGGGAGCGTCGGCCCGGCCAGGGCTCGGTGCAAGGCAGCCATCGGTGCATCGCCATCCGCCGCCAGCTGTTTGGACAAATTCGCGCGCCGCTCCGCCGACAAAGGCAGGCGATCCAGATAGCGATCACAATTATCCGGCAGGCCCTTATGTACCGCTGTGGGCACCTGCTTCCGGTCTAGTTGGGCGGTAATATGTAACTCCAGGTTTCAGATAAGGTTGTGCTGCCGCCACGCAAGAATCCACGCAGTTCGACCGGTTTGTTGTCTTCGTTGCGCCGCACCCGAACTGTCATGCGCCAGCCGCCGGTAGCCTCGTTGCGGAACACCTTGGTCTCCAGCACCTTGCCGTTGTCGTCGGCGCTGACGACACCCTCTGGCTGTACCTTGTCGGACAGTTTCTTGAATACCGGGCCGTCAAAATCGACCACCAGGCCGATGCTGTTGTCATCGCTCTTCTTCTGGTAGCCGAAACCGCGCCGGGTCTGCGTCACCCATGACAGGGGCGGCCGCTTTTCAGCTTCCTTCTGCCATGACAAAGTGTATTCCAGATTGAAAGGCTGACCAACCTTGGGCACGTTTTCCGGCACCCAGAACGCCACCACGTTGTCGTTGGTTTCATCCGGCGTCGGGATCTGCACCAGCTCTACCCTGCCGCTGCCCCAGTTGCCCTTGGGCTGGACCCAGGCGCTGGGACGCCGTTCGTACTTGGCGTCGAGGTCCTGGTAGCTGCCGAAATCGCGGTCGCGCTGCATCAGGCCGAAACCGGCCGGGTTGCTCAGCGAATAAGACGTCACCAGCAGCCGCTTCGGATTGACCAGCGGCCGCCAGATCCACTCGCCGGTGCCGGAAGCTACCGACAAACCGTCCGAGTCGTGCACTTCGGGCCGGTAATCCTCGCCTTGCGAGCGCTGGTTATCGCCATGCAGATACATGCTGGTCAGCGGCGCCAGCCCCAGCTTGCTGACGTTTTCACGCAGATACAGCTGGGCCTTGACGTCGACCGTGGTGTCCGAACCCGGCTTCAGCACAAAACGATAGGCGCCGGTGACACGGCGCGAATTGAGCAAGGCATAGATGGTGAGCTCTTTGTCGCTGGCTTTCGGCCGCTCGATCCAGAACTCGGTAAAGCGCGGGAATTCCTCGCCTGAACTCAGGCCGGTATCGATCGCCAGGCCCCTGGCCGACAGGCCGTAGGTCTGGTCCTTGCCCAAGGCGCGGAAGTAGCTGGCGCCGAGGAAGGACAATACTTCGTCCTTGTATTTGCTGGTATTGAGCGGGTAATGCACGCGGAAGCCGGCGAAACCCAGTCCGCGAAGCTTGCGCGTATCGACCTTGTTGCCGCCGTAATCGAAGTCATTCGGGTCGAACCGGATTTCCTTCACGCTCTGGCCGTTGATCTCGCTGATCTTGACCGGCTGGTCGAAGGCGTATCCTTCATGGAAGAACGCCAGTTCAAAGGGCAGTTTCTGGCTGCGCCAGGTGAATTTTTCCGGCAGAAAGCGGATATCCTTGTACTGCTCGTAATCGAGATTGCTGATTTCTTTCGGCAGGTTGCCCTCTGGCTTGCTGTAGGAACTGGCCGCCAGCTCCTTTGCCTGCTTGGCAACATTATTAAAATCGAAGGCGAAAGCATTGCCGCCCATCCACGGCAGCAACAAGGCGACCGGCAGGATGACTGAGCGTACCCGCGCTAGAGCCGACGGCGTCCGCTGAAACAAATTTAAATGCATTGAATTCCCATCTGACACTGCTGTTATGACCTGCCCGAGTGCGCCAGCGCTGGCAGCCCCGAGAGTAGGCGGTAGTTTATCAGTGTTCTATAATTTTTTATGTCCATCAAGAAACTAGTTGGCACCACTTTGTATTGACGCCTGCATCACCAGCCATGCAAGGACTGCGCCATGGCAAATATTGCTAAATCGGCAGCAAAATAACGCGACACATAACGCAATACAAGTGAAAATGAAGAAAATCCCTGCCCCTAGGTTAACAGGCCCTGGCATTTAAGAGCAATACCAAGCGGACAAAGTTCCTTCTAAGACTTTATAGTAATATCAGCCTTTTTTACCCAGCCTGTAAATAAGCAGGCCCATGCACCAGCGCCCATGACTCCTCGCCTCACCATTATTGTCGCGACCGACGCCCGCAACGGCATCGGCATCCGCAACACCCTGCCCTGGCATTTGCCGGAGGACCTGGCGCATTTCAAACGCACGACTTCGGGCCATCCCATCATCATGGGCCGCAAGACTTTTGAATCGATAGGGCGGCCGCTGCCGCAGCGGCGCAATATCGTCATTACCCGCAATCCAGGCTGGCGCCACGACGGCGTCGAAAGCGCGCCTTCGCTGGCCGCCGCCGCCGCCATGGTCGGCGACGCCGAGGCGTTCATCATCGGCGGCGCCGAGATCTATGCCGCGGCGCAGGACCTGACGCAGCGCCTGATCGTCACCGAGATCCAGCACAGCTTCGACTGCGACGCCTTTTTCCCGGCGCGCGATCCGTCGCAATGGCAGGAAATTTCCCGCGAAACCCATCATTCCGAAGCCAACGGTTTCGACTACGCTTTTGTGGTGTACCAGCGGCTTTCGCCCGAGCTTAACGTGGCCAGCAGCTGACCCTTGCCGATGACGGAATAACATCTGTTGTTTTCTGCAGGATTTCCCTCATCTTTATCCCCTAACCCGTGCATATCTGCGAAAATTCGATTTTTTTCAGCGCTGCCGCCAATAGCGGCGACGCTAAAGCAGCAGGCTGCATGCTCTACCCAAGCAGTTCCCACAGCGCTTTTTAGCGCCGGCCGGGACAACGACCTTTTTAAGCGCCACTTCGATTGGCAGCCTTGTTATCAACCACCGTCTCCTGGAGACCTTGATGAAATTCCGCTTCCCCATCGTCATCATTGACGAAGACTTCCGTTCCGAAAATACTTCCGGCCTGGGCATCCGCGCGCTCGCCGACGCCATGGAGGCAGAAGGCATGGAAGTGCTGGGCGTCACCAGCTACGGCGACCTGTCGCAGTTCGCCCAGCAGCAATCGCGGGCATCGGCCTTCATCCTGTCGATCGACGACGAGGAGTTCGGCGCCGGTTCGTTCGAGGAAACCGACCACGCGCTGAAATCGCTGCGCGCCTTCGTCGAGGAAATCCGCCACAAGAACGCCGACATCCCGATCTACCTGTACGGCGAAACCCGCACCTCGCGCCATATCCCCAACGATATCCTGCGCGAACTGCATGGCTTCATCCACATGTTCGAAGACACGCCGGAATTCGTCGCGCGCCATATCATCCGCGAAGCCAAATCGTACCTGGACGGCCTGTCGCCGCCCTTCTTCCGCGCGCTGGTGCATTACGCGCAAGACGGTTCCTATTCCTGGCACTGCCCGGGACACTCGGGCGGCGTCGCCTTCCTGAAATCGCCTATCGGCCAGATGTTCCACCAGTTCTTCGGTGAAAACATGCTGCGCGCCGACGTCTGCAACGCGGTGGAAGAACTCGGCCAGCTGCTCGACCACACCGGCCCGGTCGCCGACTCCGAACGCAATGCCGCGCGCATCTTCAATGCCGACCACTGCTACTTCGTCACCAACGGCACCAGCACCAGCAACAAGATGGTGTGGCACTCGACCGTCGCCCCCGGCGATATCGTGGTGGTCGACCGCAACTGCCACAAATCGATCCTGCACTCGATCATCATGACCGGCGCGATTCCGGTGTTCCTGATGCCGACCCGCAACCACCTCGGCATCATCGGCCCGATCCCGCTGGAAGAGTTCACGCTGGAAAGCATCCGCAGGAAGATCGAAGCCAATCCGTTTGCGCGTGAAGCCGTCAACAAGAAGCCGCGCATCCTGACCATCACGCAGTCCACCTACGATGGCGTGATCTACAACGTAGAAACCCTGAAGAACATGCTCGACGGCGAGATCGACACCCTGCACTTCGACGAAGCCTGGCTGCCGCATGCGACCTTCCATGATTTCTACAAAGACATGCACGCAATCGGCAAGGACCGTCCGCGCGCCAAGAAATCGATGATCTTCTCGACCCAGTCGACCCACAAGCTGCTGGCCGGCCTGTCGCAAGCCTCGCAGATCCTGGTGCGCGAATCGGAGAGCGTGCAGCTGGACCAGGACGCTTTCAACGAAGCCTACCTGATGCACACCTCGACCTCGCCGCAATACTCGATCATCGCTTCCTGCGACGTCGCCGCGGCCATGATGGAAGCGCCGGGCGGCACTGCGCTGGTGGAAGAAAGCATCCTGGAAGCGCTGGATTTCCGCCGCGCCATGAAGAAGATCGACGAAGAATGGGGTAAGGACTGGTGGTTCCAGGTGTGGGGACCGAACAGCTTTTCGGAAGACGGCATCGGCAGCCGCGAAGACTGGGTCATCCGCGCCGAGGACGACTGGCACGGTTTCGGCAACCTGGCGCCGAACTTCAACATGCTCGACCCGATCAAGGCCACCATCGTCACGCCTGGCCTGTCGCTGGAAGGCAAGTTCGGCGAAAGCGGGATTCCGGCCTCGATCGTCACCAAGTACCTGGCCGAGCATGGCGTTATCGTCGAGAAATGCGGCCTGTATTCGTTCTTCATCATGTTCACCATCGGCATCACCAAGGGTCGCTGGAACACGCTGCTGACCGCCTTGCAGCAGTTCAAGGACGACTACGACAAGAACCAGCCGATCTGGCGCATCCTGCCTGAGTTCGCCGCCGCCAACCACGGCAAGAACGTGCGCTACGAACGGCTCGGCTTGCGCGACCTGTGCCAGCAGATCCATGAAACCTACAAGTCATACGACGTGGCGCGCCTGACCACCGAAATGTACCTGTCCGACATGCAGCCGGCCATGAAGCC
>NZ_JAQGLV010000289.1 GCF_028292705.1 Collimonas fungivorans
TTCGGCAAGATGCTGACCGACGACGACGGCCGCTACCGCTTTGTCACCATCAAGCCCGGCCCTTATCCCTGGGGCAACCACCACAAGGCCTGGCGCCCGGCGCATATCCATTTCTCCCTGTTCGGCAGCGTCTATGCGCAGCGGCTGGTGACGCAGATGTATTTCCCCAGCGATCCCCTGTTCGATTACGACCCGATATTCCAAAGCATCCCCGACCTGGCCGCACGCCAGCGGCTGATCGCGCGCTTCAGCCTGGAGCAGACAGTCGACGACCAGATGCTGGGCTATGAATTCGATATCGTCCTGCGTGGCCGCGACGCCACGCCCATGGGACTGTAGTGTCCTGAGCTAGGAGTTCTTCGAAGAAAAGTGATGCAATCGGCGCCATGCGTCGTTGCAAATACCCGCAAGGGACCACACCCTTGCTCCGTTTTGCGCCTAGCCTGACACCGATTGCATCACTTTTCTTATTCAAAGAACTCCTAGCTCAGGACACTAAAAGAAAATACAAATGGCTTCCAATATCACTACCTCTCAAACCGTAGGTCCTTTCCCGCACGAAGCATGGGCCTGGGCGGTAACCGCCAGCGCCACCTTGCACACCACTGCGCCAACCATCACCATCAGCGGCGTGCTGCGCGACGGCGACGGCGCGCCGATCAGCGACGGCTGGATCGAAGCCTGGATGCCGGATGCGGCCGCAGCCGAAACGGCGCAGCCGATACCAGGCTTCCGCCGCATCGCCAGCGACGACGGCGGCGCTTTCCGCATCGAGGTATCGCTGCCCAGCCCTGCGCGTTTCGGAAAACCCGTGCTGTTCGCCACCGTCTTTGCGCGCGGCCTGGTCAAGCATCAGTTCAGCGCGGTCTTCCTTGAAGACGACAGCGGCCTGGCGCAATCCGAGATCCTCAGCCAGGTTCCCGCGGACAGGCGCCCCACCTTGATTGCGCGCAAACAGGGAGATGCCCGCTATCATTGGGATATCTGGATGCAAGGCGACAAGGAAACCGTGTTTTTCGACTATGTTTGACGATGGCGGCTACCGTCGCCGTTTTTTTGCTTGCTTTAACCGAACGGAGCCGCAGTGAGCGTTTCGATTTTTGACAGTTTCCTCACCACCCCGGAGATGATCGCCGTATTCGACGATACGGCCGTGGTGCAAGCCATGTTCCGTTTCGAGGAAGCCCTGGCGCGCGCGCAGGCGGCGGAAGGGATCATTCCCGACAGCGCAGCGCGCGCCATCGCCAGCGTCTGCAATGCGCAGCTGTATGACATCCCGGCGCTGGTGCACGCCAGCCGCCGCGCCGGCAGCCTGGCGATTCCGCTGGTCAAGGAACTGACCAAGACGGTCGCCTTGTTCAACCAGGAATCCGCGAGCCATGTGCACTGGGGCAGCACCAGCCAGGACGTGATCGATACCGGCATGGTGCTGGTCACCCGCGAAGCGCTGAGCCTGCTCGACCATGGCTTGCAAACGCTGACCGACAACTTGCTGCGCCTGGCCGCACAGCATCTGGCGACGCCGATACTGGCGCGCACCCTGATGCAGCCGGCCCAGGTCACCAGCTTCGGTTTCAAGCTGGCCGGCTGGGCCGCGCCTTTGCTGCGCTCCCGCCTGCAGCTGCGCCAGGCGGCGCAGCGCGCGCTGCAGCTGCAACTGGGCGGCGCGGTCGGCACGCTGGCGGTGATGGGCGCAAAAGGTCCGCTGGTAGCGCAGCGCATGGCAGACGACCTGGGGCTGTCCGTGGCCGACGCCGCCTGGCATACCCAGCGCGACGAATGGGTGCGGCTGGGGCTGGAAGTCGCGGTGCTGACCGGCAGCCTGGGCAAGATCGCCACCGACCTCAGCCTGCTGGCGCAAGGTGAGATCGCCGAGCTGGCCGAGCCGTCCGGCAACGGCCGCGGCGGTTCGTCGGCCATGCCACACAAGCGTAATCCGGTGTCGGCCATGATCGCCCTGGCGGCCGCTACCCGTACTCCGCAAAACGCGGCGGCGCTGCTGGCAAGCATGGGCCAGCAGCATGAGCGCGGCCTCGGCAACTGGCAGGCCGAACTGGCCGAGTGGCCAGGTTTGTTCCTCAGCGCCCACGGCGCGCTCAGCGCATTGAACGAAGCCATCGCCGGGCTGCAGGTCGATGCCAAACGCATGCTGCGCAATATCGATGCACTGCAAGGACTGGTGTTCGCAGAAGCCGCGTCGATTTACCTGGCCGGCGCAATCGGCCGGCCGCAGGCGCATGGCCTGATGGAACAGTTGACGCAGCGCGCGGTTGCCGACGGCAGGCAGCTGGCCGAGGTGGTGCTGGAGGCCGTCAAGGCGGATCAGCGCCTGCGCGACAAGCTTGACCCTGAAATATTAAGCGCATTGTTCGATCCGGCCGCTGCCACGGCGCCGGCAGAAGCATTGGCGCGCCGGCAATTGCAGGTCTTGCGGGCCGCGATGGATGCATTGCAGGCGCAAGCCGTTTTCACCTGATTGCGCCTGAATGCACCCAAAATCCAACCATGAATAAACAGGTAAACCAACCATGAGCTACGATCCTATCGATCATGACTTCGAACGCGGCATGCAGAACCGCCGCCAGATACTCGGCGACGACTGGGTCGACCGCTCGCTGGCCAACGCCACCGGCTTCAACGCCGAATTCCAGAACCTGATCACGCGCTTTGCCTGGAATGAAATCTGGGGCCGTCCCGGGCTAGAACAGAAAACCCGGCGCGTGATCGTGCTGGCCATCACCATGGCGCTGGGCCGCTGGGAAGAATTCGAACTGCATGCGCGGGCCGCGCTGCTGGGCGACGCCGAGACGCGCCTGACGCCGGATGAAATGAAGGAAGTGCTGATACAGGGCGCCATCTATGCCGGCGTGCCCGCCGCCAATACCGCATTCACGCATGCGCAAAAGATCCTGCGCGAAATCGGCGCGCAGATCGGTTGCGCGCCGGCGCCGTCAGCCCCGGCGGCGGCAGTCCATCCCGGCATCGGCCGCGAAGCCGCCACCGACAGCAAGCCAGCCTTGCATTACAGCGTGCGCGTGCCGCGCAGCGGCAAGGCGCCGCGCCACACCGTGGTGCTCAGCCATGCACTCGGTTGCGACCTCACCATGTGGGACAGCCTGGCCAACCTGCTGGCCGCCGATTGCCGCGTCATTGTTTATGACCATCGAGGCCATGGCAGCTCCGACGCGCCCGCAGGACTGTATGCCATCGCCGACCTGGCTGACGACGCGGCGCGCCTGCTGCGTGAGCTCGATTCGGGCCCGGTGATATGGATCGGCCTGTCGATGGGCGGCATGACCGGCCAAGAACTGGCGTTGCGCCATCCGTCGCTGGTGGCCGCGCTGGTCGTAGCAGATCACGCGGCAGTCGGCGGCCAGCATGTTGGCCAGGTCGTCCCACATGACCATGTCGCAGCCGAGCGCGTGGGCCAGCACCACAGTGTGGCGCGGCGCCTTGCCGCTGCGCGGCGCGCGCACGGTGTAGTGCAGCGCCGGCAGGCTGGCGGTGGCGCCCTCGCGGCCGACGCCGGGATGGGCCGCGGCGGTCACCGAGGCCGGCTCGGTCGCGTATCCCATTTCGGCGAGAATGTGCTGGGCCAGCGAAAAGCCGGTGTTGGCGGCCGGGACGCCGCAATAGATCGCGGCCTGCATCAGCACTTCCTTCAGTTCGTCGGGCGTCAGGCCGTCAGCGCTTTTGTCCTGCAGCGCCGCGC
>NZ_JAQGLV010000300.1 GCF_028292705.1 Collimonas fungivorans
CGCAAGCGCGTCGACGATATTTCCTTTTCTTTGCGGCGCGGCGAGATCCTCGGCATCGCCGGATTGGTCGGCGCCGGCCGCACGGAGCTGGTGTCGGCTCTGTTCGGCGCTTATCCCGGGCGCAGCCAGGCCGAGGTCTGGCTGGACGGCGTCAAGGTGGATACCAGCACGCCGCAGAAAGCGATCCGGCTCGGGTTATGCATGGTGCCGGAAGACCGCAAGCAGCACGGCATTGTGCCCGATCTCAGCGTCGGCCAGAACATCACCTTGGCGGTGCTCAAGAACTTTTCGCGCAACACCCGCATCGATGCCGAGGCAGAACTGAAAACCGTGCAGGCTGAAATAAGCCGCCTCCAACTCAAGACATCCAGCCCGTTCCTGCCCATCACCAGCCTGTCCGGCGGCAACCAGCAAAAGGCGGTGCTGGCCAAAATGCTGCTGGCGCGGCCCAAGGTCCTGATCCTGGACGAACCGACGCGCGGCGTCGACGTCGGCGCCAAGGCCGAGATCTACCGGCTGATGGCGGAACTGGCGCGGCAGGGCGTGGCGATCATCATGGTGTCATCCGAACTGGCGGAAGTGCTGGGCGTTTCTGACCGCGTGCTGGTGATCGGCGAAGGCAAGCTGCGCGGCAATTTCATCAACCGCGACCTGAGCCAGGAAACCGTGCTGGCGGCGGCGATCGACCAGTCGTCTCAATACATGGCGTCGCAGCAGCTGGTGGCCGCTGCATCTGAAGCAGGGAATAACGGGAAACTGATATGAGTACGATCAACATCAAGCAGCTGTTCCGGCAATACAAAATCATGGCCTTGCTGATAGCCATCGCCATCATCTGGGCATTCTTCAGCTGGAAAACCGAAGGCGGTTTCGTCACGCCGCGCAACCTATCCAACCTGCTGCGCCAGATGTCGATCACCGGCATCCTGGCCTGCGGCATGGTGCTGGTGATTATCGGCGGCGAAATCGATCTCTCGGTCGGGTCCATGCTCGGCTTGCTGGGTGGGGTCGCCGCGGTGCTCAACGTCACCCACCATCTGCCGCTGTCGCTCAACCTGTGCCTGGTGCTGCTGCTGGGTCTGGCGCTGGGTTTGTTCAACGGCTACCTGACGGCGTACATGCGGATTCCCTCGTTCATCGTCGGCCTCGGCGGCATGCTGGCGTTCCGCGGGATCCTGCTCGGCGTCACCGGCGGGTTGACCATCGCCCCGGTCTCGAGCGACCTGGTGTACCTGGGGCAGGGTTACCTGGCGCCGCAGCTCGGCATCGTGCTCGGCGTCGGCTTGTTTATCCTGGCCTTGGCGCTGACCTGGCGCCAGCGCCGCAACCGCATGCAACACGCGCTGCCGGTGCCGCCGCTGTGGCGCGACGGGCTGCGCGTGCTGCTGATCGGCCTGGTGCTGCTGGCGTTTGTCTCCACCCTCAACACCTATGACGGGATCCCTGTGCCGGTGCTGCTGTTGCTGGCCTTGCTGGGCCTGTTCAGCTACGTCACCACCCAGACCGTGTTCGGCCGCCGCATCTATTCGGTCGGCAGCAACATGGAGGCGACCCGTTTGTCGGGCGTCAACGTGCAGGCGGTGAAGCTGTGGATTTTCGGCATCATGGGCGTGATGTGCGCGCTGGCCGGCCTGGTCAACACTGCGCGCCTGGCGGCAGGCTCGCCATCGGCCGGCAACATGGGCGAGCTGGATGCGATTGCCGCCTGCTTCATCGGCGGCACTTCCATGCGCGGCGGCTCGGGCACGGTATACGGCGCGCTGATCGGCGCGCTGGTGATGGCCAGCCTGGACAACGGCATGTCGATGCTGGATGTCGACACCTACTGGCAAATGATCGTCAAGGGCAGCATCCTGATGCTGGCAGTGTGGGTCGATGTCAGCACGCGTTCAGGGCGGTAAGGCGCGGCAATAACATCCGGTTGGCCCATGGAAACACGGTGGCCGCCATTCCGCGTATACTTGGCCGGTGTCTAGACAGATCCCGGCTCAGGGGCCGGGGTACAACAATCGCTTGAAAGGCTCCGGCGCGCGATGCATACGCAAACTATCCTCACCTATACCGCCTTCGCGGCGCTGTCCATCCTCAGCCCCGGGCCGTCGATCCTGCTGTCCCTGCGCAACGGCGCCACCTATGGGCCGCGTTCGGTGATGTGGTCAGGCCTGGGTAATATTTCCGGCGTGTTCTGCCTGTCGACCGCGGCTATCCTTGGCCTGGGCGTGCTGCTCAAGTCGTCAGCCATGCTGTTCATGGCGGTCAAGATTTGCGGCGCGCTTTACCTGTTTTATATCGGCATCCGGCATTTGTTCGCCGGCTCGAACGGACTCGCTTATGAATCGGAAGCAGGGCAGGCCGGAATTGCTCCGCGTCCGCGCAAGCTGTATGGCGAAGCCTTCCTGACGGCGGCCACCAACCCCAAGGCGGTCTTGTTTTTCACGGCGCTGTTCCCGCAGTTCATCGATCCCCAGGCAGCTTTGCTGCCGCAGTTCCTGGTCCTCATGGCCATCTTCATGAGCTTGTCGTATAGCACTCACCTCAGTTACGCGGTAGTAGCATCCCGCGCCCGGCACTTGCTGGTGCGGCCGCAGTTCGCCAAGTGGATGAACCGTGTGGTAGGAACAGCCTTCATTTCATTCGGCTCGCTGCTGCTGGCGCTGCGTCGTCAGACATCTTGAGTCCATGTGTCGAATTGTAATCGTTTGTAAGGACGGTCAACAGCTCCCGCATCGCCCTCGTTATCTGCTCAAGCCCTCGGGATTTTCCTGAGGTAATCAAGATAACGTAAAGGTGCACACATGAACAAATTACTCGCAACTCTGATCGCTGGCTTGTTCGCTACTTCCGTTTTTGCCCAGGCTGCCGCTCCAGCGGCCCCGGCAGCGCCTGCTGCTTCGGTAGCCGTAAGCACAACCGCCCCGGCTGCCAAAGCAGACGTGAAGGCAGATGTGAAAGCGCCGAAGGTTGAAACCAAAGCCGCAGCAAGCACCGAAACCGCGGTCAAGGGCACGAAAGCAAAAACGCATCACACACCGTTCAAAGCCACCAGCAAGGTGAAGGCAGAACCAGCTGCAGCCAAGGCAGACGTCAAGGAAGCCGCGCCTAAGTAATCAAGGCAGCGCCCATCGCGAGAGACAGGATGATCCTGTCTCTCGCGTTTTCAGTCGTCGGTTTTTGTGCAAATATTTTGAGGAACAAATCATGGGTATCCTGGAAGAAGTCATTGGTGCTGTAGTGGCAGTCGAAGGCGTGAAGAAACTGGATCCGAATGCCTCCATCCTGACCGAAGGCATCGCCGCCATTGCCGGTTACAAGGGCGTGGAAGCGGTGACCGAACATCTGGAAAACAAAGAAGAAGAAAGCAAGGAGGGCGATGACCCTCAGCAGCCTGCTTAAAAGCAGCGGGTTAGTCCAGGAGAGGAATCTTCCCGTCGGGGAGATTCCTCTTTTTCGTTTCAACTCCCGAGACAAATCCCGGAAAATATGGCACTGTAAGACGCAATCAATCCGAATCGAAGCAGGGAGAAAAGATGAAGCTGACTTACTGGGTAGCCGCACATCTGGACGGCGACAAGACCGACGCCGTGATTGCCAGGACCAAGCATGACTGCGAACAGAAAATCCTGACTTTCGAAAATCCTGCCGAATACGGCCAGCCGGTAAAAAAATCCTTCCTCTACGGCGATGTATTCGACCTGTTCGAAATGGCCACTGCCAAGGACGGCGGGCGCGGCATGGGATAGGGCGCAATTGGCGGCTAGCTTGCGCCGTGCCGTAGAAATACAAGCTGCGCGGCGATACTTGCCAGTATCCCGAGCGTGGCTATGGTTTGAAGCAGGGCGGCGAGCATGGTTTTCAGCGAGAATCTATAGAATCGGACGCAATACCAGCTGCAGGCCGAGCACGATGAGGCAGATGAAAAACCAGCGCCGGAAAGTAGCCGGGCTGACGCGCCGCCGGACATGCTGGCCCAGCCACATTCCCAGCAATGCAGGCAGCACCGCAAGGCTGGATGTGCCGATATCGCCCAGCTGGAAAGCGCCTTGCCGCTGCAGGCCGATGGCCAGCGCGATGGTCGACACGGTGAATGACAGTCCCAGCGCCTGCACCAGGTCTTCCTTGTCCAGCCCCAGCGCCTGGATATAGGGCACGGCCGGAATCACGAACACGCCGGTGCCGCCGGTAATCAGTCCGGTCACAAGACCGACCAGCGGCGATGCCGGCCGTTCTGCCCGCGCCGGAACAGACAGCTGGCGCGCCGCCAGTCCGAACAGCGCGTAAACCACCAGCACCACCCCTAGTGCTATTGCAGTCCAGCCGCCGCTGTCATTGGTCATCAGCCAGGCGCCAGCAATAGTACCGACGGCGATGCCGGCCATCATGGTCCAGAGCCGCCTGGCCAGCGCCAGGAATCCGGGGCCGGCCAGCAGCTGCCAGAGATTGGTGACGAACGAGGGCAGGATCAGGAGCGAGGCCGCTGCAACCGGCGACATGGTGATTCCCAGCAGTCCCATTGCAATGGTGGGCAAGCCCATCCCGGTCACGCCCTTCACGGTGCCGGCGATAAAGAAGGTGAGCAGGATGGCGGACAAGCGTGGCAGGTCATAGTGGAACATGGCTGGTATCTCAGAAAGCGACAACTGCATTTTTCTCGATCCGGGGCCCCGGCACAATGCGCAAGAACCGTATCCAGCCTTAGGCTATGCCTAAGGCTCGCGGGCTGGTAGCATCCAGTGTATGCGCTTCGACCTGACCGATCTTCGGCTATTCCTCCTGGTTCTGGAAACCGGCAGCATTACCCATGGCGCGGCGCTGGCCAACATGTCGTTGCCTTCGGCCAGCGCCCGCCTGCGCGGCATGGAGGAGCTGATCGGCCTGCCTCTGCTGGAGCGCCGCGCGCGCGGCGTTGAACTGACGCCGGCAGGCGATACGCTGGCCCATCATGCGCGGCTGGTGCTGGCGCAGATGGAGCAGATGCGGGGCGAGCTGGGAGAATATTCAAAAGGGTTCAAGGCCCATGTCCGGCTGTGGGTCAACACGGTTGCCATGACCGAGTTCTTGCCCAAGGCGCTGGCGCCGTTCCTGGCGGCGCGTCCGAATATTGATGTCGACCTGAAGGAAAGGCCCAGCACCGACATCGTCAAGGCGGTGTCGCTCGGCACCGCCGACATCGGCATCATTTCAACCACCGCCGACCATGGCAGCCTGCAGCTCTTTCCTTTCGCCACCGACCGCCTGGTGCTGGTGGCGCCGCGCGGCGATCCGCTGGTAAAGCAGAAGCGCGTCGCCTTCCAGCACACGGCCGGCCGCCAGTTTGTCGGGCTGAGCGTCGGCAATCCTTTGCAGAACTATCTCGACGAACATGCAATGCGAGCCGGCAATCCGCTTTCATTCAGGGTGCGCGTACGCACCCTGGAAGCAATCTGCCACATGGTGGCGTCCGGCGTCGGCCTGGCCATCGTGCCGGAGACGGCGGCGCGGCGCTGCCGGCGCTCGATGGCGATTCAATCGGCGCGGCTGAGCGATCCCTGGGCCACCCGGCAACTGGCGATTTGCACGCGCGATGCCGATGCCTTGCCGCAGTATGCGCGGGAACTGCTCGAACACCTTTCCGCCGCCGGCGCTTAATCCCGACGCCCTCGTCGC
>NZ_JAQGLV010000310.1 GCF_028292705.1 Collimonas fungivorans
TTTCCGCCGAAGCCGATGGCGACCAGCTCGCCCGGCAGCGCATGGAGCAAGTGTTCAAGCAGCCGTTCGACCTGCACGGCGGGCTGCTATGGAAAATGGAACTGATACGCGTGGGTCCTGCGCGCTACTACTGGCTGCTGTGCTACCACCACCTGGTCGCCGACGGCATCAGCACCTCGCAGAGTTTCGCCAGCATCGCCAGCGCCTACAACCGGCTGCTCGGACTGGATACGACCGTCGCCGAAGCAGCGCCCTCTTACCTGGACTTCATCGCCAAGGACCAGGATTATTTCTCCTCCGCCCGGTTTACGCTCGACAAGGAATTCTGGCGCCAGCGTTTCACGCAACTGCCCGCACGGCTGGTTGCCGGCGATAGCGCACTCTCGGCGAAGACGCTGGCTCCCAGCGAACAGGTCTACTGGTCTATCGAGCGCCCCCTGTTCGAGCAGATGACGGCGTTTGCGGCGGGCCATGGTTTTTCCGCCTCGGATTTCATGCTGGCCCTGACCAGCGTTTATTTCGCGCGCGCCAACGACCTGGATGAAATCGTCATCGGCGTGCCTATCCATAACCGCAGCAACGCGCGCGAAAAAAATACATTCGGCATGTTCTCGTCGATCATTCCGGTGGCGATCGCGCTGGACCGCCGGCAACCGTTCAGCCAGGCGATGGCGGCCGTTGCAAAAGAACTGCGCCGCTGCTACCGCCACCAGCGCTTCCCTATCGTGGAAATCAACCGCGCCCACAATGTCGTGCAAAACGGCTACCGCCAGTTGTTCGATGTCTCGCTGTCGTACGAAGTCTTCAGTACCGATTTCCCCATGGGCGACGGCATGGCCAGCGGCATCAAGCTGGACCATGGTTTCGAGCAGACGCCGCTGGCCTTGTCGGTGCGGGATTTCCATCGGGACCAGGATGTGCTGGTGGTGTTCGATTACAACACGCGCCATTTCACGCGCGATGAAGTCGCCAGGATACAAAGCCGCATGGCCTTGCTGATGGATGCCGTCGTCGGCGGCGCCGATTGCATGATCGACCGGCTGCCGCTGCTCTCTGCAGCGGAGCGCCAGCAGATCGTCACGACCTGGAATGCGACGCAAGCGGATTATCCATCGTCCTTGCTGCCGCAGCTGTTCGAGGCGCAGGCGGCAAAGACGCCGCAGGCAGCGGCCGTGGTGCACGGCGCCGAGCAGTTGAGCTACGATCAACTCAACCGCCAGGCCAACCGGCTGGCGCATTACCTGCGCGAACTGGGCGTCCAGCCGGACGACCGGGTGGCGATCTGCGTCGAGCGCGGCTTGTCAATGGTGGTTGGCCTGCTGGCAGTGCTGAAAGCAGGCGCGGCCTACGTGCCGCTGGATCCGGCGTATCCGGCGGAACGGCTGGCGCACATGCTGAACGACAGCGCACCGCGGGTGGTATTGACGCAGGCCGGGATCGAAGGCGAGTGGCAACAAGTGCGGACGACAATCCCCGCCAGCCTGCCGCTGCTGGACCTGCAGGCGCCAGCCTGGAGCGAATATCCGGAGCACAACCCGGACAGCAGCCGACTCTCGCCATCCCACCTGGCCTATGTGATCTACACCTCGGGCTCGACCGGCACGCCCAAGGGAGTAATGATCGAACACCGGAACCTGAGCAACCTGGTGCATTGGCATAACGCGGCATTCGACGTGCAGGCGGGCCATCGGACTTCCTGCGTAGCGCGGCTGGGATTCGATGCCGCGGTGTGGGAAATCTGGCCGACCCTGAGTGTCGGCGCCACCCTGCTGCTGCCGCTGCAGGACGACGATGCCGCCACCGTCCTGGCATGGTGGCGCGAGCAGCCGCTGGACGTCAGCTTCCTGCCGACACCGATGGCCGAATACGCCTTGAGCAACGGCATCGGCAACCCGCACCTGCGCCACTTGCTGACCGGTGGCGATCGCTTGCGCCACGCTCCGCAGGCAGGCTTGCCGTTCTCGCTGGTCAACAACTATGGCCCGACCGAGGCCACGGTGGTGGCCACTTCCGGCCGCTTGACGGCGGCGGACGAAGTCCTGCATATCGGCCGACCGATCGCCAACACCCAGGTGTATCTGCTGGACAGTCTGGGCCAACCGGTGCCGGTCGGCGTGGCGGGCGAGCTGTACATCGGCGGCGCCGGCGTGGCCCGCGGGTATCTGAACCAGGCCGAGCTGACCGAGCAGCGTTTCGTTCCGGACCCGTTCTCGCCGCTGCCCGGCGCACGCCTGTACAAGACCGGCGACCTGGCGCACTGGCAGGCGGACGGCAACCTGGTCTACCTGGGACGCAACGACTTCCAGGTCAAGATCCGCGGTTTCCGTATCGAGCTGGGCGAAATCGAAACTCAACTGGCGGCCCATCCGGCCATCCGCGAAGCGGTGGTGATCGCACGCGAAGACAGTCCGGGCGACAAGCGCCTGGTGGCCTACATTGTGGTCAATCAGGAAGTCGAAGCCGAGACGCTGCGTGCGCACCTGAGCCTCAACCTCCCGGACTACATGGTGCCGGCAGCCTATGTCACGCTGGCGGCGCTGCCATTGACGCCGAACGGCAAGCTGGACCGCAAGAACCTGCCGGCGCCGGACGGCGATGCTTATGCCGTGCGAGCTTATGCCGCGCCGGAGGGTGAAACCGAAACCGTCCTGGCGGCCATCTGGTCGGAACTGCTGCAGATCGAACGCATCGGCCGCGACGACAATTTCTTTTCCCTGGGCGGCCATTCGCTGCTGGCCGTGACCTTGATGGAAAGGATGCGCCAGCAAGGCTTGCAAGCGGAAGTACGCGCCTTGTTCGCCGCCCCGACCCTGGCCGGACTGGCCGCGGCAATCGGCGCAGAAAGCCGCCTGGTGGCGGTGCCGGCCAGCCTGATCCCGGACGGGTGTGAACTCATTACGCCGGCGATGCTGCCGATGGTGACGTTGAGCAGCGCTGAAATCGCCAGCGTTGTCGGCAACGTTCCAAGCGGCGCCGCCAATGTGCAGGATATCTATCCGCTGGCGCCGTTGCAGGAAGGCATCCTGTTCCACCACTTGATGGCGAAAGAAGGCGATCCCTACTTGCTGGTGGGATTGACCAGTTTTGATACCCGGGCACGACTCGATTCTTATCTGGCAGCTTTGCAAGCCGTGATCCAGCGGCACGACGTACTACGCACTGCCATCGTCTGGGAAGGCGTGCCGGAACCACTGCAGGTGGTCTGGCGCGCGGCGCCGCTGGTGCAGGAAGAGCTGATACTCGACCCGGCCGACGGCGACGTCGCACGCCAGCTGCGGGCCCGCTTCGACCCGCGCCATGCTCGCCTCGACCTGACGCAAGCACCGCTGATGCGGACCAGTTTCGCCTACGATGCCGGTCAGCAGCGCTGGGTGCTGCTGACCTTGATCCATCACCTGGTGAACGACCATACCACCCTGGAAGTGGTACGCGCCGAGA
>NZ_JAQGLV010000312.1 GCF_028292705.1 Collimonas fungivorans
CAGCCACCGTCGCCAAACATGCGGCGCACGTTTTTCAAAAACCGGTCAGCGTTTACAACCAGCGTGCTTTCGATGACAGCATCGCCGCCTGGCGCGCAGCCGGCAGCTTGCCCCTGATCCTCGATGCCGGTTGCGGCGTCGGCCTGTCGACCATGCACCTGGCGGCGCAGTATCCCGATCATTTCGTGATCGGGATCGACCAGTCGGCCGACCGGGTTGGCCGCAATACCCTGTGGCCAGGCAGCGCGGCGCCGTTGCCGCACACGCCGTTACCACACAATTTCGTGCGGATCCGGGCCGACCTGGTGGATTACTGGCGCTTGCTGCTGGCCGCGCGGATTTTCCCGGCACGGCACTATCTGCTGTATCCCAATCCGTGGCCGAAAATCGGCCAGCTGAGCCGCCGCTGGCATGGTCATCCGGTGTTTCCGGATATCGTCGCGCTGGGGGGAATCCTGGAATGCCGCAGCAACTGGCGGATCTATGTAGAGGAATGCGCCAGCGCCCTGGGCCAGCTGAGCGGCAAAGAGGTTGGCTGCGAAGCGTATCTGCTGCAACAGCCGATCACGCCGTTCGAGAGCAAATACCTGGCTTCCGGCCATCAGTTGTGGCGCTGCCAGGCGGACCTCGGTACGCATTGAATTCCGCCAGCCGGAACGGCTAACGGGAATTCGCGCAACTCAGATTTCGACTTTGGTGCCCAGCTCGACTACCCGGTTCACCGGGATATGGAAAAAGTCCGACGGCTTGGCCGCATTCTGGTACATCCAGGCGAAAAGTTTTTCACGCCATAACTGCATGCCTGGAATCTTGCTCGGGATCACGGTATCGCGCGCCAAGAAGAAGGACGTATCCATCACGTCGAATTCCAGGCCGAACTGATTGCTGGCCAGGGCCATCACGATGTGCACGTCGGGTGTTTCCTTGAAGCCGAAGGCGGTGCGCAGGATGTACACATCGCTGCCCAGCTCCTTCAAGGTAAGGCGCTTGTCGTCGTCGACGAAAGGCACGTCCCAGATGCTGATCTTCAGGAAGAACACCCGCTTGTGCAGGATGCGGTTGTGCTTCAGGTTGTGCAACAACGCCACCGGCACCGTGCCCACATTGCCGGTCATGAATACCGCCGTGCCCTCCACCCGGTGCGGCGGATGAGCCAGCAAGCCTTCGACGAACGGTTCCAGCGGAATGCCTTCGTCCTTGCTGCGCTCGCGCAGCAGCATGCGGCCGGAATACCAGGTCATCAGCAGGAAGAAGGCAAAACCGCCGAGCAGCAGCGGGAACCAGCCGCCGTCGACGATCTTCAGCAGGTTGGCGGCGAAGAAGGCGAAGTCGACGATGAAAAAGGCGCTGATGACCAGCGCCACCAAAAACGGATTCCATTTCCAGACGGTGCGCATGACGACTGCCGCCAGCACTGTCGTGATCAGCATGGTGGTGGTCACCGCAACGCCGTAGGCGGCGGCCAGGTTGTCGGATTTCTTGAACGCCAGCACCACTGCCACCACCAGTATCAGCAGCATCCAGTTAATCACCGGCACATAGATCTGGCCGCGTTCGTCTTCGGAAGTGTGGAGGATGCGCATGCGCGGCACAAAACCCAGCAAGATGGCCTGGCTGGTGAGCGAGAACGCGCCGGAAATCACTGCCTGCGATGCGATTACGGTGGCGGCGGTCGCCAGGATCACCATCGGCAACAGCAAAGCGTCCGGCACCATCAGGTAAAACGGATTCTGGACCGCGCTGGGATTAGTCAGCAGGTTCGCGCCCTGGCCGAAATAATTCAGCATCAGGCAAGGCATGACGGTAAACAGCCAGGCAAAGCGGATAGGGCGGATGCCGAAGTGGCCCATGTCGGCATACAGCGCTTCGGCGCCGGTCAGCACCAGCACTACCGAACCCAGCACGATGAACGCTTGCAGCGCATGCTGCTGCATGAAGACAAAGGCGTAATAAGGATTGATCGCAGCCAGGATTTCAGGTGCCTTGATCACGTTGTAGATACCCAGCAGGCCCAGCGACAGGAACCAGACGAACATCACCGGCCCGAACAGCTTGCCGACCACCGTGGTGCCGTGCTTCTGGATCAGGAACAGGGCGATCAGGATCACCAGCGCCAGCGGCACCACATAGCGGCTTAGTCCCGGCGTGGCGATTTCCAGCCCCTCCACCGCCGACAGCACCGAGATGGCGGGCGTGATCACGACGTCGCCGTAAAACATGCAAGCCCCGAATACGCCCAGCATCATCAGCAGCTTGGCGCGGCCCGAGCCGTTTTTTGCGGTGCGCAGCGACAGCGCCATCAAGGCCAGCACGCCGCCTTCGCCGTTATTGTCGGCGCGCATCACGAACAGTACGTATTTCAGCGAGACCACGATGGTGATGGCCCAGAACAGCATCGAGATAATGCCCAGCACGCCATCAGGCGTGAACGGGATGCCATGCTCCGCGCTGAAACATTCTTTCAGCGCATACAACGGGCTGGTGCCGATATCGCCAAACACAATGCCCAGTGCAGCCAGCGTAATGATATGGAAACGGGATGACTTGAATCCGGCGCTGTTGCTGGTTTGTGTATTACTCATGTTCTCTCTCTTATTGGTAAGGGCAAGCCTGCGCAGGTATAGCAAGACACGGCCCGCTTACTTCAATTTGATATTTGCTTGAAACTTTTTGCGGCAACGCACAAGGAGCCGGATTTTACTCTCAACCCCGGGGCCGGGACCAGTTTGCAATGTCGCCGGCGTTGCTAAAATACATCCCCACGCCCATCGATTTGTGCTTATTCACGGTCAAGTTTAACGAATCAGGAAGGCATTGGTTGATGACAAAAGACTATCACAGCTGCCTTACTCGGCAGCTTTCAACGCCAGCGCCCGCTCATACAGGGCGTTTTTCTTTTGCCCCGTAATTTGCGCCGCCAGGGACGAAGCTTGCTTGACTGACAATTCCGACAGCAGAATCCGTAAAATCCGCTCTCCCTCTGCGCTATCGTCGATTACAACGGGCGCGGCTTCGATCAGCAGCACGAATTCGCCCTTCTGCCGGTTGCCGTCGGCCGCCAACCACGCCGGCGCTTCGCCCAGGGGGCAACGATGCACGCTCTCGAACAGCTTGGTCAGCTCGCGCGCCAGCACCACCTGGCGCGCCGGACCGAAGGCCTGCAGCAAGGCGTCGACGGTTTCTATGATCCGGTGCGGCGCCTCGTACAGCACCAGGGTCGCGCTTGCGCCGGCCAGGCCGGCCAGCACGATCTCGCGCTGCCTGGCCTTGCTCGGCAGGAAGCCGACGAACTGGAACTGGTCATTGACCAGGCCGCTGACCGACAACGCGGTGACCGCCGCCGACGGCCCCGGCAGCGGCAAGGCGCGCAAGCCGGCGCGCAGCACGGCGTCGACGATGCGGGCGCCGGGATCGGATACCGCCGGCGTGCCGGCGTCGGATACCAGCGCGATGCGTTCGCCGGCTTGCAGGCGCGCGACAATCTTTTCCGCAACCTCCCGTTCGTTATGCTCGTGCGCCGCCAGCAAGGTCTTGGACAAACCATAGCGTCCCAGCAAATGGGCAGTATTCCTGGTGTCCTCGCACGCCACGGCGTCGACCATGGACAATACATGCAAGGCACGCAGGCTGATATCGCAGACATTTCCGATCGGTGTGGCCAGCACATATAATGTCGACGCGGGATACGCTTGCTGCGCCACCTCATCCAAAATCGCTGGGTTGACGAGGCTGCTGGCAGATTGATGAGTCATGGGGAGTTATGAATGTTATATAAATGGGCCAAGCTGGCACTGACGCTACTGGCGGGTATCCTGTTGAACGGATTGTGCCCGCCTGCGCTGGCAAACACAACCTTCGCCGGATCCGCCAGCCCGGATGGCGGCGCCGACACCATTCCGCTGGCCAGCATCGCCCTGCTGCTGCCGCTGCGCTCCGGCCCGTTGGGCGCAGCTGCCGACGCCGTGCGCGGCGGCTTCCTGAATGCCTACGAGCGCGACAAGAACGGCCTGGCGGTGACCGTGATCGAAGCGGCCGATACGCCTGGCGACATGCTGGCGGCCTATCTCGCCGCCAGTAAAAAATACGATATCCTGGTCGGCCCGCTGTCGCGCACCGGCCTCACCGCCATCATCCAGAACGGCCAGGTCGACAAGCCTACGCTTGCCCTGACCCAGCCGGATTTTTCCAACGGCAAGGAAATGACCCTGCCGCCGCAGCTGCTGCCTGTCGGCTTGTCGATCGAGGCCGAAGCGCGCCAAGTCGCGAGCTGGGTCGGCGCCGACTATGCGCCGGGCAAGGTGTTCGTGCTGAGCACCGGCGCCGCCTGGCAGAAACGGGTCGCCAACGCCTTCGTGCAGCAGATCCAGGGCAGCGGACTGCATGCTGACGTGATGACCTTGAACCTCGAAGACGGCGTGTTCAACGCCGGCGCGCTGGCGCAATTGCAGCAACGGATCGAAAGCGAAAAACCGCGCCTGCTGTTTGCCGCCCTCAACGCCGACCAGGCGCGGCAGATCCGCACCGCAGTCGGCCTGGAAACGCCGATCTTCGGCATCTCCCAGCTCAATCCGCTGACCCTCAACGACAATAATCCGGAACACCAGATCCCTGAACTGAACGGCGTACGCTTGCTGGATATCCCTTGGCAGGTGGAAGCCGATCATCCGGCCGTGATGGTGTATCCGCACCAGCCGGTAGCCGCCGACCAGCGCCGCAACGCCGACCTGGAGCGCCTGTACGCGCTGGGCATCGACGCCTTCCGCATCGCCCATGAAATCGCCGCGCGCAATACCGTATTCCAGATCGATGGCGTGACCGGCCAGCTGAACATCAGTTTTGGCGTAGGCGCGCCCAGCTTTGAACGGATAGAACCGGCTGCGGCCTACCAGAACGGCATCGTCACGCCGCTTGGCGCGCCCTGACACGGTTGCGGCGCCCTGATGAAACTCCTGGGAACACGCTCGCCGCGCCAGGTCGGCGGCCAGCTGGCGGAGGATCGGGCGCTCATCTATCTGCAGCAATGCGGACTGCAGCTGGTCGAAAGGAATTTCCGCTGCAAGGGCGGCGAAATCGACCTGATCCTGCATGAGCCGGCTTCGGGGCTGCTGGTTTTTGTCGAAGTCCGGCAGCGCAGCAACCGGCGCTATGGCGGCGCCGCAGCCAGCGTCACGCGCAGCAAACAGGCCAAGCTCATCATTGCCGCCCAGGTTTTCCTGCAGCGTTACGCCCAGCCGCCAGCCTGTCGTTTCGATGTTGTCGCCATCGAAGGCGACGCCGTCGAATGGATCCGGCAGGCATTCGAAACTTAGCTCCCGAGCGAGGCAACGACCGCTATAATCAGGCCACGATAACCATGGCAAGCCTATCAGGCAGGAAATTATCCTGCCGATACCGTCCGGGGCATGGACCACAAACCCCAGCATTTCACGCAAAATACCGACATCATGATAAATCAACGCATCCTGGCGCACTTCAATGAAAGCGCCGAACTTAAAGCCCGCGCAGCCGAAGTCCTGGCGGGCCCGATTGCCAGCGCAGTTGAACTTATGTTCTCCGCGCTGTCCAATGGCAACAAGATTCTTGCTTGCGGCAACGGCGGTTCTGCCGCCGACTGCCAGCATTTTGCGGCGGAGCTGGTAGGACGCTTTGAACGAGAGCGGCTGCCGCTGCCGGCGTTGGCGCTGACTACCGATACCTCGATCATCACGGCGGTCGGCAACGATTACAGCTATAACGAAATCTTTTCCAAGCAGGTGCAGGCGTTTGGACAAGCAGGCGATGTGCTGCTGGCGTTCTCGACATCGGGCAATTCCGCCAACGTGCTGGCTGCCATCGATGTCGCGCTGGAACGCGACATGCGCGTCATCGCCCTGACCGGCAAAGGCGGCGGCGCCATCGGCAAGAAACTGACTGAAGCAGATGTGCATATCTGTGTGCCGCACGACCGCACCGCGCGCATCCAGGAAGTCCATCTGCTAACGATTCACTGCTTATGCGACGGCATCGATGTCGCTTTATTTGGAGGAGATGCGAATGATTGATCGGCCAAACCCGCGGCTAAACCCGCGGCAAAACCCGGGTTGGAGCAACTGGCAGCGTCCGTTGGCTGCCGTAGCGTTATGCGGCACAGTGGTGATGGCTTTGCAAGGCTGCGTAGCGCTGGCGCTGGGCGGCGCCGTCGCCGGCGGTTTCGCCGCGACGGATCGCCGCACCCTGGGCGCGCAGACCGAGGACAAGGCCATCATGGTCAAGGCCGAAACGCGGATTCCCGGTGTGGTCGGCCAGGACGGCCACGTCAACGCCACCAGCTACAACCGCAAGGTGCTGCTGACCGGCGAAGTGCGCGACGATGCCGCCAAGGCAGCGGCCGAGCGCGAAGCGCAATCGATTGAAAACGTGCATGCGGTAGCCAACGAACTGGCGATCGGCGCACCGTCGACTTTCTCGGCGCGTTCCAACGATACCTTCATCACCAGCAAGGTCATCGCTTCCCTGGTGGATGCCAAAGACGTGTTCGGCAACTCGATCAAGGTGGTGACCGAACGCGGCAATGTCTACCTGATGGGCCGGGTGACAGAACGTGAAGGCAAACGTGCCGGCGAAATCGCTGCTGGCGTCAACGGCGTGCAAAAAGTTGTCAAGGTATTCGACTACATCACCGAAGAAGAATTGACGCAGATGTCGTCGGCGCCAAGGGAAAGCAGCAAGGAAAACGCCAAATAATCCGGCTTGCCCTGGAAGCCGGGACAGAAACCGGCTTGCTTTTCCGCTTCTTGTCATATAACGTTGCCGCTGGACAAATTGTCCGGCGGCTTTTTTTTGGGGAAAACCATGATCGGCTTCATCATTCTTGTAGTAATTGTGCTCGTCATCGTGTTTTGGGCAGTCGGTATCTATAACCGCCTGGTGAGCTTCCGCAACCGCTTCAAGAACGCATTCGCCCAGATCGACGTGCAGCTCAAGCGCCGTTACGACCTGATCCCGAACCTGGTGGAAACCGCCAAGGGCTACATGAAGCACGAGCGCGAAACGCTGGAAGCGGTGATCGCGGCGCGCAACCAGGCGGTCAGCGCCAATGCCAAGGTCGGCGGCAACGCCACCGACGCCGCTGCCGTGCAGCAGATGGCGGCCAGCGAAGGCGCGCTCAGCGCCAGCCTGGGCAAGCTGTTTGCCTTGTCGGAAGCCTACCCGGACCTGAAAGCCAACCAGAACATGATGCAGCTGACGGAAGAGCTGACCGGCACCGAAAACAAGATCGGCTTTTCGCGCCAGGCGTACAATGACAGCGTGATGGAATACAACACCGCGATCGAACAATTCCCCGGCTCGATCTTCGCCAACATGTTTGCCTTCAAGCCGGCGGAACTGCTGCAAGCTACCGAAGCCCCCGAAGAACGCAAAGCGGTCAAGGTGACGTTCTAAGCCCGGCGCCTGAGCGTAGCAGAAACAGCGCGCATGACTTTCTTCGAACAGCAGCACCAGGCGCGCCAGGAAACCAGGAAACTGGTGCTCCTGTTCGCGCTGGCGGTGATCGCCATCGTGGTCGCCGTCAACCTGGCGATGGCGCTGCTATGGATCTTCAAGTTCGGCAGCCATCACGGCGCGCTGCGTCAGTATCCAAAAGGCTTCTTCGAAGTCAACACCCTCGTCACGCTGCTGCTGATAGGCGGCGGCACGCTGATCCAGACGTTCAACCTGCGCGACGGCGGCGACGCCGTGGCGCTGATGGCCGGCGGCCGCATCGTTTCGCCCGCCAGCGGCGACCTGCAGGAGCGGCGGCTGTTGAACGTGGTGGAAGAAATGGCGCTGGCTTCGGGCATTGCCTGCCCCAAGGTCTACCTGCTGGAGCAGGAAGACGCGATCAACGCCTTCGCTGCCGGCTACAACCAGAATGAAGCCGTGGTCGCAGTCACGCGCGGCACCTTGAACCGGCTCACGCGCGATGAATTGCAAGGCGTGGTCGGCCACGAGTTCAGCCATATCCTGAACGGCGACATGCGCTTGAACATCCACCTGATCGGCGTCCTGTTCGGCATCCAGATGATCGCCGGTTTCGGCCAGCAGCTGATGAATGTCGGCCGCTACTGGGGCGGAGGACGCGACGACAAAGGCCCGCCGTGGCAGCTGGTGCTGTTCCTGGCCGGCCTGGTGCTGTTCGTGGTCGGTTATATCGGCATCTTCTTCGGCCGCCTGATCAAATCCGCGGTATCGCGCCAGCGCGAATTCCTGGCCGACGCCAGCGCCGTCCAGTTCACCCGCAATCCCGAGGGCATAGGCGGCGCCTTGCGCAAGATCGGCGGCCTCACCGACGGCAAGAAGATCGGCTCGCAGATCAATCATCCGAATGCCGAGCAGCTGTCGCACCTGTTCCTCGGCAGCGCCCGTCCCAATCTGCTGGACGGCTGGTTCGCCACCCATCCGCCGCTGGCGGAACGCTTGAAACGCATCTACGGCCGCAGCATGTCGCCGCTGGAAGCGCCTGAACTGGCGGTGCCGTATGCCGCCAGCGTCGAACGCCTGCCGGACCTGCCGTTTGCGGTTGCCGGCCTGGCCGGCGCCGCGGTTGTTTCGGCAGCTGTCTCGGCAGCCGCGCCGCCAGCCGGCGGATTGCCGACGCCGTCGCTCGAATTCGGCAACAGCAGCGGCAAGGCCGCGCTGTCGTCCCAGCTCAACGGCGCGGTGCACGATCCGTTCGCGGCGCGCGCCGTGGTCTACGCCCTGTTGCTGGGCGAAGGCGCGGAGCGTGAAGCGCAACTGGCGCTACTCAAGAACGAAGCGCCGCAGCAGGCCGCGCTGACTACCTTCCTGGCCGAATCGATCGTGCAGTTGCCGCTCAGCGCCCGGCTGCCGCTGGTTGACCTGGCGACGCCCGCATTGCGGGAGCTGGCGCAGCCCGAACGCGACAAGATGCTGGTGCTGGTGGACCAGCTGATCGCCGCCGACAGCCGCATCACGCTGGCCGAATTCGTGCTGCAGACCATCCTGACGCGCCGCCTGGCGCCGCGCTCCGGACGCCTGGTACCGGTCAAATTCAACAAGCTGTCGGAACTGGACAGCGACATCGCCGTGCTGCTGTCGCTGGTGGCGCACGTGGCGGTGCCGGCCAGCCATGCCGACGCCGTCGGCGCAAGGCTGGCGGCTTTCCTGCGCGGCGCGCATGTCTGCCCCGAACTCAATCTCGCCGCCCAGCACTACTGCAACGGCGCCAGCCTCGGCTTTCCGCGGGTAAGGCTTGCGCTGGACCATGCCAACCAGCTGGCGCCGCTGGCCAAACCGCAGCTGGTCAAGGCCCTGCTGGCGGTAGCTGACGACGGCGCGGCCTTGCAGATCGTCAGCGCCGACATCCTGCGCGCAATCTGCGCCGGCATCGAAGCGCCGATACCGCCGGCGGTGGCCGCCACTTATCACGCTTACCCCTGGCAATTCGATAACTAATTGTTAATTTCCTGGCTTTCGGCAGAGCCGCCCGCAGATAGTTATAATGGGTGCTCTCGGGTATAGCCCGTATTGGATTCTGTCATGCAAGCTCAAGCTGAAAACACCGCCGGCAAACGGCTCTGGATCAAGGTTGCAGGCGCCGCCGCGGTGGTAGCGCTGGCGCTGGCCGGTTACCTGTCGATGTCGAACACGCATGCGGCGCCGGATGTCTCGTTCACCAATATCAAGGGCGAGCAGGTATCGCTGAAGAGCTTGCGCGGCAAGGTGGTGATGGTGAATTTCTGGGCCACCAGCTGCACCACCTGCGTCGCCGAGATGCCGCAAATGGTGCAGACCTACAATATGTACAAGGACAAGGGCCTCGATTATGTCGCCGTGGCGATGAGCTACGACCCGCCTAACTACGTCATGAATTTTGTGCAAACCCGCAGCCTGCCGTTCCAGGTCGCCCTGGATACGCAGAGCAAGCTGGCCGATTCCTTCGGCGACGTCAAGCTGACGCCGACCACCTTCGTGATCGACAAGCAGGGCAATATCATCAAGCGCTACGTGGGCGCGCCCAAGTTTGACGAGCTGCACGCCTTGCTCGACAAGGCGCTCGCAGCAGCATAAAAAAAAGGCGCATCAAGCGCCTTTTTTTATACCCGCCTTTTTATAAATCACCTCGACGTCGCCGCACGCGAAGCCGTGTCATACAGGCCTGAGGCCGTGCGCAGCAATTTGGCGGTATCGCCCAGCGCCTGGTTCGACAAGCCGGTATCGGACAGCACGGTGATCAGGCACTCCTCGCGCATCTCCCGGTATTTGAGGCAAAGCGCATAGCCGCTGGCCGTGGCGGAGAAATACGCTTCCTTACCGACTTTTTCACTTTGTATGTAACCGGCTTTCACCAGCTTCTTCAGCGCGTAACTGGCGATATGCGTGTCCTCGATATTGAGGACAAAACAGATGTCGGCCAGGCTCTTTTTGCGTTCGCGATGGCAAACATGGTGTAACAAGGAAACCTCGACCGGCGTCATGTCCTTCACGCCAGCCGCCGACATGCAGCGCGACATCCAGCGGTTGAATGCATTACCGGCAATGATCAAAGCGTACTCAAGCTCCGACAACTCGACGCTGCTTTCCGAAGCCAGGTGGGCGGATGAGAGGATTTTAGGTGGAGCAACGTTCATACATTTCCTACAAAACACCAAGAAAAATCAATCATACAACTACTTGTGCGAAACGCCAGACTGTCTGTATTTCAGCAACAACATAAACTATTTACATACAAATTATTGACATTTTATTTTTGATGGACGATATTGCCCTTTGCTTAAGCTCTGGTTAACAAGGGCAAGCTCGTTTTGGGGGTAGACTAATTCGGCAGGCTGCGACGGCTGCTAACTTGTCCCGCCATTTTTCTTTGCAATTCAACGTGTTGTCCCAGCAGTTAGAGAACCGGGCCTTGCGCCGCCTCGCGGCAGCAACGCCCTGTGCCGCAATTGCCGACCATTCTGCCGAAGGAAACCAGCCGCAATGACCCAAGCCGTCATACAAGCTCTTGGCGAAAGCGCCCTGATACTGAACACGGGAGCCAGCGCTACCCTGGACTGCCAGCAGCGCTTGTGGGCCATCGCCGCCAAGGCAGCGCATTGGCCGCACGTGCGCGACGTGGTGCCGGGCATGAATAACCTGACTATCCTGTTCGACCCGCTGGCGGCCGATGCCGAACAACTGGCGGACAAGCTGCAGAACGCCTGGGATGCCGCGGCCATCAGCCAGAAGGCCGGGCGCAAGATCGAAATCCCGGTTATCTATGGCGGCGCCAGCGGTCCCGACCTGGAAGAAGTTGCGCGCCACACCGGCTTGTCGCCGGCCGAGATCGTCAAGCGCCATACGGCGGCTGAATACATCGTCTACTTCATCGGCTTCCAGCCCGGCTTTCCCTACCTGGGCGGACTCGATCCGCAGCTGGCCACGCCGCGCCGCAGCGAGCCGCGGCTGGTGGTGCCGGCCGGTTCGGTCGGCATCGGCGGCAGCCAGACCGGGATTTATCCGGCGGCCTCGCCCGGCGGCTGGCAGCTGATCGGCCATAGCACGCTGCGCCTGTTCGATCCCGCCGCCAATCCTCCTACCTTGCTGCAGCCGGGCGACCGCGTGCGCTTCGTCGCCAGCGAGGTGATCGCATGATCAAGATCCTGCGCGCCGGGCGCATCAACTCGGTCCAGGACATGGGCCGCAGCGGTTTCCGCCATCTCGGCATCTGCCAGTCGGGGGCGTTGGACCGCACCGCACTGGCCATCGCCAACCTGCTGGTCGGCAATCCGCACGACGCCGCCGCCATCGAATTCACGCTTGGTCCCTGCGAGCTGGCGTTCACCGCCGATGGCCGCATCGCCCTGGGCGGCGCCGATTTCGCGGCGACGCTGGACGACAAGCCGCTGCCGTCATGGTGGAGCGTGCGAGTCCGCGCCGGACAGATCCTGAGGCTGAACGCTGCACGGCATGGCATGCGCGCCTACCTGGCAATCGCCGGCGGCATCGATGCCGCCGCTCAACTCGGTTCGCGCGCCACCGACCTGCAGGCCGGTTTTGGCGGCCATGGCGGCTGCGCGCTGGCGGAAGGCGACAGCCTGCCCGCCGGCGCGCCGGATGACCCGGCCGCGGCGCTGCATAGCGCAGCGTCTTTCGGCGTACGCCCGCCATCCTGGTACGAAGACGATGCCGAAACGCTGGCAATCCGCGTGATCCCTGGTCCCGAATATGATCTGTTCACGCAAGCCGCGCAAAAAACCTTCTGGAACAGCAGCTGGACCTTGACGCCGCAAAGCAACCGCATGGGCTTTCGCCTGAGCGGCCCGGAACTGAAGATCAAGAAAGGCAGCGACCTGCTGTCCCATGGCGTGCTGCCGGGCGTCATCCAGGTGCCGCCCGCCGGCCAGCCTATCGTGCTGATGGCGGATGCGCAAACCACCGGCGGTTATCCGAAAATCGGTGTCGTGATCAGCGCCGACCTGGCCCGGCTGGCCCAGCTGCGCTTCAACCGCACCATACAGTTTGTCGAATGCGACGTCGTCCAGGCCCGCGTAGCACTGCACCACGACGCCTCGTATCTGCAACAGATCGAAACCGCGATGCACTACTGGTTGCGTCCGACCAAATAGGAGCAGACGATGCCCAAGAAAGAACACAAGCAGGTAGACCTCAACGCCGACCTCGGCGAACAAAGCGGCGGCAGCGCCGGCAACGATCACGCGCTGCTGGCCCTGGTCAGCTCGGCCAATATCGCTTGCGGCTGGCATGCCGGCAGCGCCCTGATGATGCAGCAATGCGTGGCCTGGGCGGTGGCGCAAGGGGTCGCCATCGGCGCCCATCCGAGTTTTCCCGACCGCGATAATTTCGGCCGCACCGAAATGCAGCTGCCGGCCAACGAAATCTATAGCGGCGTGCAGTACCAGATCGGTGCGCTGGCGGCGATCGCCGGTGCGCACGGCGCCCAGCTGGCGCACGTCAAGCCGCATGGCGCGCTGTACAACATGGCGGCGCGCGACGCCAAACTGGCCGACACTATCGTCGCCGCCATCCGCGATGTCGATCCGGGCCTGGCCTTGTTCGGCCTGGCCGGCAGCGAGCTGATCGCCGCCGCCCAGCGCGCCGGCCTGCACGCCGTGGAAGAAGTGTTTGCCGACCGCGGCTACATGGCCGACGGCAGCCTGGTCAAGCGCGGCACGCCCGGCGCCCTGATCGAAGACGAGGAACAGGCTCTGGCACAAACCATGCATATGATCCGTGAAGGCAAGGTCCACGCAATCGACGGCAGCTGGGCCGCGGTCAAGGCGGACACGGTCTGCCTGCACGGCGACGGTGCACACGCGCTGGAATTTGCGCGCCGCATCCATGCCGAACTGAAACAGCAAGGCATCGCTATCCGTGCGCCGCGGATAACCGCTGCCGATACCTTGTTCCCCCTGCTAGGCTAGTGGACTGTAGCAGCCGATTCGGGAGTGAAGGGCGCGTACCCGGCGCGCAGGGCAAGGCGCAAAGCGGAGCAATAGCGAGACTATTGCGAGCATTTGCAACGCCGCCATGCGGGTCGGGTACGTGACAAGCACTTCTGAATTGGCTGTTACAGTTCACTAGGAAGCAATAACACCAAGAAGTCAACAGAATCGGCGGCGCAGCAACGACCGTCTCAACATTAGGAGATAGCAATGACCGTAACAGAATTATTGCCGCTGATCGGCATACCGATAGTGGTGGCTGGTTTTGCCTTGAAATTCAATCCCCTGCTGGTGGTGACGGTGGCAGGGCTGGCGACCGGCCTGTCGGTCGGCATGGATCTCGGCACCTTGCTGGAAACCTTCGGCGAGAAATTCATCAACAGCCGTTCGCTGGCGGTGTATGTGCTGATCCTGCCGGTGATCGGCCTGCTCGAAAGCTACGGGCTGAAAGAACGTGCGCAAGACTGGATTTCCAGCATGGCGGCCGCTACCTCGGCGCGCATCCTGATGTTGTACTTTGTGTTGCGCCAGGGCCTGGGCGCGCTCGGCCTGACCTATATCGGCGGCCAGGCGCAAACCGTGCGGCCGCTGCTGGCGCCGATGGTTGAAGGCGCGGCTACCGCGCGTTACGGCGAACTGCCGCTGCATATCCGCGACAAGCTGCGCGCGCATTCCGCCGCTTGCGACAACGTCGCCGTCTTCTTCGGCGAAGACATTTTCATCGCCTTCGGCGCAGTGCTGCTGATGGATGCCTTCCTCAAGGAAAACGGCATCCTCGGCATCGAGCCGCTGCATCTCGGCCTGTGGGCGATTCCTACCGCGATCGCCGCGCTGGTGATCCACATGTTCCGCCTGGCGCGGCTGGACGCCAGCATCGCGCGCGACATCGCCGCCTGGAAAAAAACCCAGGGACAAGAGGTGGCCGCATGAGCGCCCTGATCACCATCAACGAGATCTATTACCTGATCGGCGTCATCCTGATGCTGCTGGTCGGCATGACCTTGCGCGACAAGGGCAATCCGAAACGCCTGACCACGGCCCTGTTCTGGTTCCTGTTCGGCACGGTATTCCTGTTCAGCGACCTGCTGGTTGCTTCGCTCGGCAAACCGCTGGCGTATCGCATCATCGGCGTCGTCGTGATCCTGATTTCACTGATCGCCGGCTGCGGCCTGCTGTCGATCGGCAGCTACAAACAGCGCAGCGCCGAACAGCGCCAGGCATCGGCCAACCAGATCGGCAACTGGATTTTCCTGCCGGCGGTGCTGATCCCGATCGTCACCGTGCTATGCACGGTCTTGCTGAAAGGCGTTTCCATCGGCGGCGTCTACCTGCTCGACCAGAAACAGCTGACGCTGGCAGCGTTGTGCGTGGGCTGCATCTGCGCAATCCTGGCCGGCTGGAAGCTGACCGGCGGCACGCCGCTGCATGCGGTGCGCGAATCGCGCCGGCTGCTCGACGCCATCGGCTGGGCTTCTGTCCTGCCGCAGATGCTGGCGATGCTGGGCGGCGTGTTCGTCGCCGCCCATACCGGCAAATCGGTGCAGGATGTGGTCAGCCTGTTCGTCAATCCCGACAGCCGCTTCATGCTGGTCGTGATCTACTGCGTCGGTATGGCCTTGTTCACCATGATCATGGGCAATGCCTTCGCCGCCTTCCCGGTGCTCACCGCCGGCATCGCGCTGCCGTTCCTGATCGTCGGCCACCATGCCGATCCGGCCCCGCTGGTGACCATCGGCATGCTGGCCGGTTACTGCGGCACCCTGATGACGCCGATGGGCGCCAACTACAACATCGTGCCGGCCGCGCTGCTGGAGCTGAAGGATAAATACCTGGTGATCAAGACCCAGATCCCGACCGCACTGACATTATTGGCAGCCAATATACTGCTGATGTATTTCCTCGTATTCCGCTAAGGAGCAACCATGCATCTGACTCTTGACCAGGTTTCGGCCTTCGTGCGCCTGCCCTTGCGCTCGCTGCGCCACGAATATCCCAACCACATCATGCACGTACTGAACGATGCGCAGGATGCGCAAACCCCGCGCGCCCTGCACCCGGTGTTCTACGGCTGCTACGACTGGCACTCGGCGGTGCACGGCTACTGGCTGCTGGCGCGCAGCGCCCGGCTGTATCCGGCGCTGCCGCAGCAGGACGAGATCGCGCAGATGTTCAACGACCACTTCAGCGCCGCCAACATGCAGCAGGAACTGGCGTATTTCCAGACGCCTGGACGGGTCTCCTTCGAACGTCCCTACGGCTGGGCCTGGATCATGGCGCTGGCGCAGGAACTGGAAACCTGGCAGCATCCCAAGGCCAAGGCCTGGCTGGCCACGATGGAACCGCTGGTGGCGGAAATACGCAGCCGCGTGTTCAGCTATTTTTCCAAGCTCGGTTATGCGATCCGCGTCGGCACCCATTACAACAGCGCGTTCGCCTTGAAACTGATACTCGATTTCGCGCGCCATCGCAACGATACGGAACTGGACAGCGCCATCGTCACTGCCTCCTGCCGCTACTTCATGGGCGACAGCAACTATCCGGCGCATTACGAACCGGGCGGCGACGAATTCCTGTCGGCGGCGCTGACCGAAGCCTTGCTGATGGCCGACGTACTTGAGGCCGATGTATTCGTCGACTGGTTCGCCCAGTACCTGCCGAAGCTGGCCGATATCGACCGCCTGATGAATCCGGCCGACGTCAGCGACCATAGCGATCCCAAGATCGCCCACCTGAACGGCTTGAACCTGAGCCGCGCCTGGTGCATGAAGCGGATTGCCCGGCGCCTGCCGGAAAACGATCCGGCCGCCGCCACGCTGACCGCGGCGGCGCGCCGCCACATTGAAGCCGGGCTGCCGCATGTCGTCAGCGGCGAATATGCCGGCGAACACTGGCTGGCGACGTTTGCCATGCTGGCGATGGAAACAGTGAACTAAGGTAGACAAGCCATGACCCAGCCCACTATTTTGCTCACCGGTTTTGAGCCGTTCGAACAGGAGCCGCTCAATCCGTCGTGGGAGGCGGTGCGCGCCCTGGACGGCTGGCCATGCGAGGGCGCGCGCGTCGCGGCGCGCCAGCTGCCCTGCGTGTTCGGCAAGGCGTTGCAGGTGCTGGACCAGCTGATGGAAGAACTCAAGCCGGCCTTGGTGATCTGCGTCGGCCAGGCCGGCGGGCGCAGCCAGATGTCGCTGGAACGGGTAGCGATCAATGTCGACGACGCCCGGATTGCCGACAACGCCGGCCGCCAGCCGGTCGACCAGGCTATCTACAGCGATGGTCCCGCAGCGTATTTTTCGACGCTGCCGATCAAGGGCATGGTCAAGGCGATGCGCGCCGCCGGCGTCCCGGCGGAGGTTTCGCAAACCGCCGGCACCTTCGTATGCAACCACGTGTTTTACGGCTTGATGCATCAGCTGGCGACGCACGCATCCAAGGCGCGCGGCGGCTTCATCCATATCCCTTACATTCCGTCGCAGGCGGCGCGCCATCCCGGCCAGCCCAGCCTGGCGCTGGAGACGCTGGTCGAAGGTTTGCGCATCGCGCTGCAAAGCGCCATGACCTTGCGGCAGGATGTAGTCGAAGGCGGCGGCCAGCTGCATTGATTGAACCCGTGCCGATTCAGTTAATTTCCTGATGCCCGGCAGGCGATCTTGTATCATTGGTTTAATGGGACGACGAGACACGCCCCGATGACGCAGCATTGCTACAGGAAACCGTATGTCGGAAACTCAAGTCGTGGTCGTTAGCCCGGAAGGCGAGTTATACGCCGGCAGCGCCGGATTAGTCACTTTGCCGGGCATCGCCGGTTCGCTGGGCATCCTGCCCGGCCACACGCCGCTGCTGACCCGCTTGAAGCCGGGCGCGGTCCATATCAAGCGCGTGAGCGGCGAAGACGATTATATTTATGTCGCCGGCGGCTATGCCGAAATCCAGCCGCACTCGGTCACCATCCTGGCTGACACCGCGATCCGCGGCAAGGACCTTGACGAAGCCAAAGCCACCGCGGCCAGGCAGCAGGCCGAGGAGCGCCTGCAGAACCTGGCGTCGAATATCGATTACGCCATGGCGCAAGCCGAACTGGCGGAAGCCACGGCGCAGCTGGCGACGCTGGCGCAGATGCGGCGCGGTAAATAATTTCGATGAGGCGGCCAGGTTGTGGCCACCTCGCAGCGAATCAACGTGGTTGCGGCCTGTTTTGGCCCGGCTTGTTGCCGCCATTCGACGGGCGCCCGCCACCACCTGGAGGACGGCCGCCTGGCGGCCTGACGCCGCCACCCGGCGGCCTCGCCCCTTGCGGCGGACGGTGCCCACCGCCGAAGCCCGGCGGACGCGGCCGGCCAGGCGCCACTCCGGGCGGTTTCGGGAACGGCCTTGGCGGTGGCCGCACCGTTACCGGCGGACGCGGCCGGATCGGCCGATGCGCCCAGTGCGACTGCTGCCCGTACCACGGACGTCCGCGATAATTCTGCCCCCAGTAAGTGCCGATGGTGAAAGCGATGATCGGCAGTCCGATGGCGCTGCCGTAAGTGATCAGGGGCACCTGGTTGCCCTGGTAGGGATAGTCCAGGTTCTGCGCATACACCCAGCCGCGGTTGCCGTCGGGCAGCGACACATCGCACCAGCTATAGCCGTTGATGCAGCCGGCCACCGTTACCGGAGTGCCGGGCCGCAGCTGCGCCACCAGCGGATAA
>NZ_JAQGLV010000316.1 GCF_028292705.1 Collimonas fungivorans
TGGTGCTGGCTGCAGGACTTGAACCCGCCACCCCCTGATTACAAGTCAGGTGCTCTACCAGATGAGCTAAGCCAGCTAAACTGCGAAGTCCGCAATTATACCTATTTAATTCGAGTTAGGGTAGGTCTCCCGCCTTTTTTTGGCGGTTCCGGATCTTTTTCGGGGTCCGTACCGGACGAATTCTGTTTTGTTTCGCTGGACGGCGACGGCACCGAGCTCAGGATCGGCGTTACCGTGGCGGTCGGCTCTGGATTGGCCTCTTGCTCGGCGGCGGCTTCAGTGTCCGTTTCGGCGGCCGCAGCCGACGGTTCGAACGCCATGCCCTGGCCGTTTTCGCGCGCATAGATGGCGATCACGTTTTCCACCGGCACCGAAATTTCCCGCGATACGCCGCCGAAACGAGCGCTGAAATTGACGAATTCGTTGTCCATCTTCAGGCCGCTGGTGGCTTCGAAACTGACGTTCAATACAATCTCGCCATTCTTGACGAACTGCATCGGCACGCGCGTGTGCGCATCTACCCTGGCCGCCAGATACGGGGTGTAGCCATTGTCGGTGCACCATTCATAAATGGCGCGCAACAAATACGGTTTGGTAGAAGTTTCTGACATGGGAAGCAACGGTACAAAAATGAGGCATGGGCCGGTATGCGCCACCATAGCGGCGGTGCATACCGGTAATCTACACGATCTTAACGACGCATGACTTTTTCGGACGGCGTCAGCGCTTCGATGTAGGCCGGGCGCGAGAATATACGCTCAGCATACTTCATCAGCGGCGCAGCCGTCTTCGACAGCTCGATACCGTAGTGATCCAGGCGCCACAGCAGCGGCGCGATGGCTACGTCCAGCATCGAGAACTCGTCGCCCAGCATGTATTTGTTCTTCAGGAACAAAGGCGCCAGCGTGGTCAGGCGGTCGCGGATTTCCGAGCGTGCCTTTTCGTGGCTCTTCTCTGCTGCTTTGGTTTTCTCGTTCTCCAGCGTGTGCACGTGGATGAACAATTCTTTCTCAAAGTTGAACAGCATCAGCCGCGCACGGGCGCGCATCAGCGGATCGGCCGGCATCAGCTGCGGATGCGGGAAACGTTCGTCGATGTATTCGTTGATGATATTGGATTCGTACAGAATCAGGTCGCGCTCGACCAGGATCGGCACTTGACCATACGGATTCATGGTCGAGATGTCTTCCGGCTTGTTGAACAAGTCGACATCGCGAATTTCAAAGTCCATGCCCTTCTCGAACAGAACGAGACGGCAGCGTTGTGAAAATGGGCAGGTTGTACCCGAATAGAGAACCATCATTTTTATAGTTCCTTAGAAACAAAAGGGTGAGACCCGATACGGCTCACCCCAAAACGCATACCCGCAAAATCGCGGGCATGAAAACTACTTGACGTCTTTCCAGTATGACGCGTTGAGACGCCATGCCAGAACGAAGAACATGCCGAGGAACAGCAGGACCCAGACGCCAAGGCGCTTGCGGGTGTTCTGGGCAGGTTCGCCCATCCATGCAAGATAGGACACCAGGTCGGCGACTGCAACGTCGTATTCGACCTTGTTCATCTTGCCCGGCTTGACCTGCTCGAAACCGGCAAACTTGTGTTCGGTCTTGCCCTCTTCGTGCGGATCCTTCACGTCTTCGTATTTGGCAGTACGAATTCCTTCCAGTTCCCACAGGACGTGCGGCATGCCGACGTTAGGGAAGACCATGTTGTTCCAGCCCGTTGGACGGGTGTCATCCTTGTAGAAAGTACGCAGATAAGTGTACAGCCAGTCCGGGCCGCTGCCGGCGCTGGATGCCTTGGCGCGGGCGATCACCGACAGATCCGGAGGCGTTGCGCCGAACCATGTCTTGCCGTCTTTCGGCGACATGGCAATGGTCATCAGGTCGCCCACCTTGTCGCCGGTGAACAGCAGGTTGCTCTTGATCTGCTCTTCGCTCAGGCCGATGTCGCGCAAACGGTTGTAGCGCATCGACGAAGCGGAGTGGCAGTTCAGGCAGTAGTTCACGAACAGCTTGGCGCCGTTTTGCAGCGCGGACAGGTTGTTGCTCTGTTCCGGCGCGGTATCCAGCGGATAACCGCCCTCTTCGCTGGCAAAGGCAAGCGCCGGAAGCAGCACCAGGGTCGCCATCAGTCTTTTTAGCAATGTCATGTTCTTATCCTCTGGCTTAGTGCGGGTGATAGACAACACGGTCCGGCACTGGCTTGAATGTACCCGCGGCGCTCCACCATGGCATCAGCAGGAAGAAGCCGAAGTAGATGAACGTGCAGACCTTGGACACCACGCCGCCGATAGCTGAAGGCGGCTGCACACCGAGGTAGCCGAGCACCACGAAGGTGATCCCGAACAGGATGTAGATGTACTTGTGCCAGCTCGGACGATAGCGGATCGACTTCACCTTGGAATGATCCAGCCAAGGCAAGCCAGCCAGGATGACGACCGAGACGCCCATCAGCACCACGCCGAAGAACTTGGCGTCGAACACGAACATGGCGCCGATGATGGCCAGGCCGATGACCGAAGCGGTGATCTTGAGCATGCTGTTCAGGCTCGACTTTAGCCACAGCAAGGCGACAAAGGCGGCCACGCCGACCTGCAGGTAGACGATGAAGTCCGAAGTGACTGCGCGCAGGATCGAGTAGTAAGGCGTGAAATACCAGACCGGTGCGATGTGCGGCGGCGTCTTCAGCGAATCGGCCGGGACGAAGTTGTTGTACTCGAGGAAGTAGCCGCCCATTTCAGGGCCGAAGAACACCACGGTGCTGAACACGATCAGGAATACGGCAACCGCCATCACGTCGTGCACCGAGTAGTAAGGGTGGAAAGGCACGCCATCCAGCGGCACGCCCTTGGCATCCAGCTTTTCCTTGATCTCGACGCCGTCCGGGTTGTTGGAACCCACTTCGTGCAGGGCGATGATGTGGGCAACCACCAGGCCGATCAGGACCAGCGGGATCGCAATCACGTGGAACGAGAAGAAGCGGTTCAGGGTAGCGTCGGAGACCACGTAGTCGCCGCGGATCCACAGCGACAGGTCAGGGCCGATGAAAGGAATCGCACCGAACAGGTTGACGATCACCTGGGCGCCCCAGTAAGACATCTGGCCCCATGGCAGCAGGTAGCCCATGAAGGCTTCGCCCATCAGGCACAGGAAAATGCCGACACCGAACAGCCACACCAGCTCGCGCGGTTTGCGGTAGGAACCGTACAGCAGGCCGCGCACCATGTGCAGGTAGACCACGATGAAGAAGGCCGAAGCGCCGGTCGAGTGCATGTAGCGCACCAGCCAGCCCCATGGCACGTCGCGCATGATGTATTCGACCGAGGCGAACGCCAGGGCGGCATCCGGCTTGTAATGCATGACCAGGAAAATCCCGGTGACGATCTGGATCACCAGCACCAGCAGCGCCAGCGAACCGAAGGCGTACCAGAAGTTGAAATTCTTTGGTGCGTAGTACTCGGACAGATGGGCTTTCCAGGTCGATGTGACGGGAAAACGCGCATCAATCCAGTTCAAGGCTTTATCGGCGATAGGAGCATCGGCCGGCAGCTGTTTTTCGTGGAATGCCATGATTAAGAAGCCTCACCTTTCTCGTCTTTACCAATGACGATCTTGGTATCGGACAGGTACATGTAACGTGGCACGTCAAGATTGTTTGGCGCCGGCTTGTTCTTGAAAACACGGCCGGCCAGGTCGAAGGTCGAACCGTGGCAGGGGCAAAGGAAGCCGCCTTGCCAGTCGTCCGGCAGCGAAGGCTGGGCGCCAGGGGCGAATTTCGAGGATGGCGAGCAGCCGAGGTGCGGGCAGATACCTACCAGCACCAGGGTTTCTTCGTGGCCGGCACGGCCGCGGTTGTTCGACTTGTTCTTGCAGTAGTCGGGCAAGTCCATGGTGTAAGGCTTGAGCGACTCAGGGTCGGCCACTTCAGAGGCGGTATGTTCCAGCCCCTTCATCTGTTCCGGGGTGCGCTTCATGATCCAGACCGGCTTGCCGCGCCATTCGAACACTTGCATCTCGCCGGGCTTGATGCCGGAAATATCCAATTCCACCGGTGCACCCGCGGCTTTTGCGCGTTCAGATGGCTGGAAGGTGGAGACAAAGGCCCCCGCCGTCGCCAGACCGGCCACACCGCCTGCCGCGCATGTAGCCACGAGCAATCCACGTCGACCGGAGTCGACCTGCTTTTCGATACTCATACCAACCCCAATCAGTCAAAATACGAAACTTGCACGGAACTTCTAGCAACCCTAGATTATATCGAAGCTGAAGCCTGTTTTAAAGGAAATACATGCACGCATGTACAAAATCAGCCAAATCCATGGAAATTGCTGCTAAACCTGGCACAATTCCCTTCAGAAGCTGATTCTTGCACTGCAGCAAGCAAGGCTAGGGGCGGAAAATAACAAGAATTGACAAATTTGTCCTTTTAATCCGGCCGGGATCGCAGTATCTTCCCGATTGTCAACATTAGTTATGGAGAAACAACACATGGGCATGATGCAAGAATTCAAGACCTTTGCACTCAAAGGCAACGTGATGGACCTGGCAGTCGGCGTGATCATCGGCGGCGCGTTCGGCAAGATCGTCGATTCCCTGGTGCAGGACATCATCATGCCGGTGGTCGGCAAGATTTTCGGCGGCTTGGATTTTGCCAACCACTACTTCCCGCTGAACGGCCAGAGCACCGAGCTGACGCTGGCGGAAGCCAAGAAAGCCGGCGCTGTGCTGGCCTACGGCAACTTCATCACCATTGCACTGAATTTTGTCATCCTGGCTTTCGTGATTTTCCAGATGGTGCGCATCATCAACAAGCTGCGCGGCGAAGTACCTCCCGCGCCTGCCGCCGATCCGGAAAACACCGTGCTGCTGCGCGAGATCCGCGACTCGCTGAAAAAATAACCGTCGCCTGTACTCGTCGCCAAAGCCCGCTGCCTGCAGCGGGCTTTTTGTTTTTGGCGGGCCGGCAACGGCGGATTTGCCGGTTGCGGCACAAGTTACCATGGGGTAATCTGCGCAATAACCGGCTTGGCTCCGCAACAACAAAAGCCAGGCGCGGCACACAACGGCGATACTGCGCGCAAAGGAAGCCGAATTGCCCTCCCAAGACTTGCAACCGGAACAATTGAAAGTCTGGCTTGCCGCGGTCGTGCGCAAGGACGCCCTGGCCTTTCGCGCCCTCTACGACGCCACCTCGCCGAAACTGTTCGGCTTCGCGCTGCGTATACTAGTCAAGCGCGAGTGGGCGGAGGAAGTGCTGCAGGAGAGTTTCGTCAGCATCTGGAACAACGCCGACAGCTACCAGGCCAGCCTGGCGGCGCCGATGACCTGGATCACCACCATCGTGCGCAACAAGGCATTCGATTTCCTGCGGCGCACAGACAGCGCGGTAGAGATCGATGCGGACACATTTGACAAGGAAGTCATGGACGCCATGGAAAGCGCCGACCCGACGCCGCTGGAAGCGCTGCAGCTGACTGCCGACGCCAAGGCGCTGGCGCATTGCCTGGCGCGCCTGGAAGCCATGCAGCGGCAAGCGATTGCGCTGTCGTTCTATCACGATCTCTCGCATAGCGAAGTGGCGGTGCAGCTGCAGCTGCCGATAGGCACCGTCAAGACATGGATCCGGCGCGGGCTGGAACGCCTCAAGAGCTGCCTCGGCAAGCTGGGGAGCGCCTGATGGATATCGAACGCAATCCCGTTTTGGTGGACAAGCTGGCGGCCGAATACGTGCTCGGCACCTTGCGCGGCGGCGCCCTGCGCCGTTTTGAAACCCTGCTGCGCCGCCATGCGGTGCTGCGCCAGGCTGTGGCCGAATGGCAGGACCGCCTGCATCCGATGGCCGAACTGGCGCCACCGGCGCAACCGCCGGCCGCGGTCTGGTCGGCTATCGAAACCAAACTCGACCTGCCACGCAAACCGCAACGCAAGCGTTCGGTCTGGTTCGAACTGCGCGAGGACCTGAGCTTCTGGCGCGGCCTCGGCCTGGTCTCGACCACCGCCGCCATCATCCTGACCTCGCTGCTGCTGTCCAGGCAAGAGTTGCCGCCTGTCCCTGCCGCGCCGGCGGTATCGTATATCGCCATGCTGAGCAACGATCAGGCGCAGCCGATCGCCGTGGTGACCGGCGATGCGCCGGGCGGCCGCTTGCTGGTGAAACTGGTGATCCCGCAGAAGATCGCGGCCGACAAGAGCCTGGAATTGTGGGCGGTGCCGAAGGAAGGAGCGCCGCGTTCGCTCGGCCTGCTGGAAGCCAACGGCAGCATCAGCCTGGCGCTGCCGGCCGATGCTACGCCGCAGACCGTGCCGCTGCTGGCGGTGACGCTGGAGCCGAAAGGCGGATCGCCCGATCCCAAGGGACCGACCGGCCCTATCGTGTTCAAGGGCGCCTGGGTCCGGATATAACCGCTGTCAGCGCTCGCCGTTGCCGATGGTGATGATGCGCATCAGGAAGCGGTACAGGAAAAAAGCCGTGCCGTGCCACAGCCGCGCACGCCAGGAACGGTGGTTGAAGGCATCGGCCGATATCGGCTCGCCGTCGGCAATCCCGCTTGCAATCTGCTGCCGCAGCGCGCGCGAAAAATCGGCGTCCATGACCACCACGTTGGCTTCCTGGTTCACCAGCAGGCTGAAGCCGTCGAAATTGCTGGAGCCGACGGTGGCCCAATCGTCGTCGATCACCGCCACTTTTGCATGCAAGGCGGTCTTGCGGTATTCGACGATCTTGACGCCGGCTTTCAGCAGCTTCGGATAATACGAATGGCTGACCGCATCCTGCAGCCGGAACTGCCCTACTCCCAGCAGCAACGTAACGTCGACTCCGCGCAGCGCGGCCTGTTCCAGGCCGTGCCGCAGTTTCCGGCTCGGGGCAAAATAGGGACTGGTCAGCAAGGCGCTCTGGCGCGCATGGCCGAGGGCTTGCAGATAGGCGCGCTGGATGGTGCGGCGGTTGCGCAGGTTATCGCGCAGCACCAGCCCGGCCGATGCCGGACCATGGGCCACGCCGCCGCCCTTGAAACGGGTGCGCTTGAATTGCTGGAAACGCGCCAGCAGTTTCATCTCGCCCAGGCGCAGCCATTGCGCTTCCAGTTCGATGTGGATCACGTTCACCAGCGTACCGCTGATGCCGACTGCAAAATCCCAACGCGGCGCCGGCAGCGGCAGGCGCAGGTCGTCGTCGGACACCATGTCGTCGATGATGTTGAGGCCGCCGACAAAACCGACCTGGCGGTCGACCACGCAGATCTTGCGGTGCATGCGCGCCGCGCCGCGCCGGAACCAGGGATTGAAGCTGCGGTACATGACGCCGCTGGCCGCAAACTCCTGCTGCAGCGATGCCGAGCGCTGGCGGCCGGTGCCCAGCCAGTCTGCGATCACCCGCACCGCGACGCCGCGCTGCACGGCGCGCGTGAGCGCCTGCTGCACCAGCAGCGCGGTCTGGTCGTCGGCGAAGATATAGGTTTCCAGGTAGATTTCGACGCGGGCAGCATCGATGGCGGCAATCAGCGCCGGAAAAAAGGCAGCGCCGTTGTGCAACAGCGTGATGTGGTTATCTGCGCAAAGATTTACCGCGCGCATGCGATGAAAAAGAGGAGAGACGACATCCGGCCGGTCTTTCTGTGGTCATGGTTGATACAGCAAATTATCGCAGCTTGAGCGTCGCCACGATAGGCGCATGGTCGGACAGTTTCGCCCATTCCGCGCCATGCAGGACTTCCGCCGATTCTACCGTAAAGCCGCGCAGGTAAATCCGGTCCAGCCGCAGCCAGGGAAAAGCGGCGGGGAACGTCCGCGCCGGCTTGAGTTTCGGCGTGCGTCCTATCAGTTGCTGCAGGTAGGAACCAACGCCTTGCATCATGCCCCGCGCCGCGATCCGTTCATCGAATATTTCGGTGACATCGAGCCGCGCCCGCAGCAATTCGCTAAGGCGGTTGCCCCAGTCGTTGAAATCGCCGGCGATGATCAGCGGCGCGCCCGGCGGCGACGAACTGCGCACCGCTTCGATCAGGGCCGCGGTCTGGCGCCGGCGGCCGCCGCCGAACAAACCCAGGTGCACCACATAACAATGGATATCGGTGAATTCGGTCTTGAGGACGCAGTGCAGGATGCCGCGCGCCTCGTAGGCGTGGTCCGATACATCCTGGTTGCTTTGCGAGCCGATTTCGAAACGACTCAGCAAGGCGTTGCCGTGGTGGCCATGGTCGTAGACGGCGTTCATGCCGTAGGCGGCGTGGTGCGAATCGCCGGCCAGGTAGTCGTGCTGCGCCTGCTCCGGCCAGTGCGCCGCATGGCGCGCCGCCATCAGGTCGTGCCGGCCCTGCACTTCCTGCAGGAAAAAGATATCGGCCTCCATCCGGCTCAAGGCCTGTTTCAAAGCATGCACGCGCGGGCGGCTGCCCAGCGACGATACGCCTTTGTGGATATTGTAGGTTGCGATGCGCAGTTTCATGGCTCTTCAGCTTATTCGGCAAGGTGGCGCGGCAATTGCAGGATGGCTTCGGCATTCGACGGTGAAAAACACGCATCCGCAGCCGCCCGGTACGGCAGCCATTTGTACTGCAGATGTTCGCGCGGCGCCAGGGTCACCGGGGTGTCGTCCGGCACCAGCAGGCCGAACACATGTTCGGTGTTTTTGGTGACGCCGGGCGCATAACGGTGGCGCCAGACCGGGTAGATCTCGTACACGTTGGCGACGCCCCAGTCGTGCAGGTTAGACAGCGGCACGGCGCCTGCCTCGGCGGACACCACGATGCCGGTTTCTTCCTGCACTTCACGCATCGCCGTCACGTCCAGGGCTTCCTCCGGGAAATCCTTGGAGCCGGTGACCGACTGCCAGTAATCCAGCTTGTCGGCGCGCTCCATCAGCAAGACCTGGAGATCTTTCGTATAGATGACAACCAATACCGATTCGGGAATTTTATACATGCAAAAAAGTCGGCAAGAAATCGAAAAAACGCCTGTTCGTCATAAAGCATCACTATAAACCTGTTTGGCCCGGACATAAAAAAAGCGCCGAGGTGAACTAAACCCCCGCGCTTTTTCTTTTACCGCTTTTTGCCTAAAAATCAGACTACCTTGGCTTCCGGCAGGCGCAGGCGGATATGCAGTTCTTTCAACTGTTTTTCGTCGACCGCCGACGGCGCTTGCGTCAGCAGGCATTGCGCGCGCTGGGTTTTCGGGAAGGCGATGACGTCGCGGATCGATTCGGCGCCGCACATCATGGTGACGATGCGGTCCAGTCCGAACGCCAGGCCGCCGTGCGGAGGCGCACCGTATTGCAGGGCGTCGAGCAGGAAGCCGAACTTCAGCTGCGCTTCTTCGGCATCGATCTTCAGGGCGCGGAACACCTTGCTCTGCACTTCTGCGCGGTGGATACGGATAGAACCGCCGCCCAGTTCCCAGCCGTTCAAGACCATGTCGTAGGCCTTGGCGATAGCCTTGCCCGGATCGGTTTCGATGAAATCTTCGTGGCCGTCTTTCGGCGACGTGAACGGATGGTGCAAGGCGTTCCAGCGGTCGCTGTCTTCGTCGTATTCGAACATCGGGAAGTCGACCACCCACAATGGACGCCAGGTGTCGTCGAACAGGCCGACCTTCTTGCCGAATTCGCTGTGACCGATCTTCACGCGCAGCGCGCCGATGGCGTCGTTGACTACCTTGGCCTTGTCGGCGCCGAAGAAAATCAGGTCGCCGTCTTCGGCGCCGGTCTGCTCCAGGATCTGCGCCAGCGCTGCGTCGTGCAGGTTCTTGACGATAGGCGATTGCAGGCCGTCGCGGCCCTTGGCTTTTTCATTGACCTTGATGTAAGCCAGGCCCTTGGCGCCGTAGATGGCGACGAACTGGGTGTAGGCGTCGATCTCGGAACGCGGCATGGCGGCGCCGCCCGGCACGCGCAGGCCGACCACACGGCCGTTGTCCATGTTGGCTGCGCCGGCGAAGACCTTGAAGTCGACGTCTTTCATCACTGCGGTCAGGTCGGTGAAAGCCAGCTTGACGCGCATGTCCGGCTTGTCCGAACCGTACAGGGCCATCGCGGTGGCGAAGTCCATCACCGGGAACGGGTTAGGCAGGTCGATGTCCAGCGCGTTCTTGAACACCAGGCGGATCATGCCTTCGAACATGTCGCGGATTTCCTGTTCCGACATGAAGGAAGTTTCGCAATCGATCTGGGTGAATTCAGGCTGGCGGTCAGCGCGCAAGTCTTCATCGCGGAAACATTTGACGATCTGGTAATAACGGTCGAAGTTGGCCACCATCAACAGCTGCTTGAACAGCTGCGGCGATTGCGGCAAGGCGAAGAACTGGCCGGCGTTGACGCGCGACGGCACCAGGTAATCGCGGGCGCCTTCCGGGGTCGACTTGGTCAGCATCGGCGTTTCGATATCGATGAAGCCGTTGGCGTCCAGGAACTTGCGCACTTCCATGGTCACCTTGTAGCGCAGGCGCAGGTTGTTTTGCATCTGCGGGCGGCGCAGGTCCAGCACGCGGTGCGTCAGGCGGGTGGTTTCCGACAGGTTGTCGTCGTCCAGCTGGAACGGCGGCGTGACCGACGGGTTCAGCACTTCCAGTTCATGCGCCAGCACTTCGATCTTGCCCGATTTCAGGTTGCTGTTGCTGGTGCCGTCCGGGCGCAGGCGCACCACGCCGGTGATGCGCAGGCAGAATTCGTTGCGCACTGCTTCCGCGTTCTTGAATACCTCGGCGCGGTCCGGATCGCACACTACCTGCACCAGGCCTTCGCGGTCGCGCAGGTCGATGAAGATGACGCCGCCATGGTCGCGACGACGATGGACCCAGCCGCACAGGCTGACGGTTTGGCCGAGAAGTACCTCAGTAGTGAGGCCGCAGTATTGGGTTCGCATGGACATGTTCAGGTTTTCGCAGTTCAGATGTTGTAAGTATGAATTAATTATAAGCAGTCGGTCATGCAGAGGATCAGCGTCAATTGCCGCCTGCCGCGCCGCTGCCGGGCGGCGAATCGATCACCAGTTTCCTGCCGGGCTGCTGCTCGGGCGCGACCACGCCCATGGAAACGATGTACTTCAAGGCTTCGTCGACGCTCATGTCGAGTTCGATGGTGTCTGCGCGCGGCAGCATCAGGAAAAAACCTGAAGTCGGATTCGGCGTGGTCGGCACATAGACGCTGACGTAATCGCCGGGCAGGTGGTTCTTGACGTCGCCGCCGGGAATCCCCGTCAGGAAGGCGATGGTCCACGATCCTTCGCGCGGGTATTGCACCAGCAGGGCCTTGCGGAAGGCGTTGCCGGACGAGGAAAACAGGGTGTCCGAGACTTGCTTGACGCTGGAATAGATCGAGCTGACGACCGGAATTCGGGTCAGCACGCCTTCCCATACCGAGACGATCTGGCGGCCGATGAAATTGCGCGTCGCCAGGCCGGTCAGGAAAATCACCAGCAGGGTCAGGATGGTGCCGAGGCCAGGAATGTCATGCCCCAGCAATGCTTTCGGCCGCCATTGTTCAGGCAGCAGCAAAAGTGACTGGTCCATCGTGCCAATGACCAGGTTCAGCACCCACAGCGTGATTGCCAGGGGCACGAGAACCAGTAGACCGGTGATGAAATATTTACGCATGGCTTTCTTTGTCGGACGACGCGTACC
>NZ_JAQGLV010000343.1 GCF_028292705.1 Collimonas fungivorans
CAAAACGTCGATGTCGCCGCCGGTGTGATCGGCGCCTCGCCGGCGGTGCCGGGCGTCGATTACCAGATTTCGGTCAACGCACGCGGCCGTCTGGCCAGTGAAGAGGAGTTCGGCAACATCGTGGTGCGTACTTCGCCGGATGGCGTGGTCACGTATCTGAAAGATGTGGCGCGCATTGAACTGGGCGCCAGCGAATATTCCTTGCGCTCGCTGCTCGATAACAAGCAGGCCGTCGCGATACCGATTTTCCAGGCGCCCGGTTCGAATGCGCTGCAAATCTCGGATAACGTGCGCAAGACCATGGCCGAGCTGAAGAAAGATATGCCGGACGGCGTCGATTACAAAATCGTCTACGACCCGACCCAGTTCGTGCGGGCGTCGATCGAAGCGGTGGTGCACACATTGCTGGAAGCGATTCTGCTGGTGGTGATCGTGGTGATCATTTTCCTGCAAACCTGGCGCGCATCGATTATTCCATTGTTGGCGGTGCCGATATCGGTCATCGGCACGTTCGCGGTGATGCTTGGTTTCGGTTTTTCGATCAATGCGCTGAGCCTGTTCGGGCTGGTGCTGGCGATCGGGATCGTGGTCGATGACGCCATCGTGGTGGTGGAAAACGTCGAGCGCAATATCGAAAACGGCTTGTCCGCAAAGGAAGCTACCTATAAGGCGATGCGCGAAGTATCGGGACCGATCGTGGCGATCGCCCTGACCCTGTGCGCGGTGTTCGTGCCTTTGGCTTTCGTCAGCGGCCTGACCGGCGAATTCTTCAAGCAGTTCGCCCTGACCATTGCTATCTCGACCGTGATCTCGGCCTTCAACTCGCTGACCCTGTCGCCAGCCCTGGCCGCCCTGCTGCTAAAAGGCCATGGCGCCAAGAAGGATGGCTTTCAGCGTGTCATCGACCGTATCTTTGGCGGCTTCTTCTCGGTTTTCAACAAGGTCTTCCATCGCGGCTCGACCTCGTATGGCGAAGGCGTGACCGGCATCCTGAAACGCAAGACAGCCGCGCTCGGCGTGTATGCCGTGCTGATCGGCCTGACCATGCTGTTGTTCCACACCGTGCCGAACGGCTTCATCCCGGCGCAAGACAAGCAGTACCTGGTCGGTTTTGCCCAGCTGCCTGACGCTGCCTCGCTCGATCGTACCGAGGACGTGATGCGCAAGATGTCCGAGATCGCACTGAAGCAGCCTGGCGTGGAATCGGCCGTGGCCTTCCCTGGCCTGTCGATCAACGGTTTCGTCAACAGCCCGAACTCTGGCATCGTGTTCACCACGCTGAAGCCGTTCGACGAACGCCGCAGCGCCGACCAAAGCGGTATAGCGATTGCGCAGCAGCTGAACCAGAAATTCTCGGCCATCCAGGGCGCTTTCATTGCCGTGTTCCCGCCGCCGCCGGTACAGGGGCTGGGCACCATCGGCGGCTTCAAGCTGCAGATCGAAGACCGTGGCGCGCTGGGCAACCAGGCCTTGAACGATGCCCTGCAAGCGTTCATGGCAAAAGCGCACCAGGCGCCGGAACTGGCTGGCATGTTCTCCAGCTTCCAGATCAACGTGCCGCAGCTGTACGCCGACGTCGACCGTGTCCGCGCCCAGCAGCTGGGGGTGTCCATTCCTTCGGTGTTCGACACCTTGCAGATCTACCTGGGTTCCTTGTACGTGAACGACTTCAACAAGTTCGGCCGCACCTTTCAGGTCCGGGTCCAGGCTGATGCGCCGTTCCGTGCCCATGCCGAAGATATCGGCTTGCTGAAAGCGCGCAACGACAAGGGCGAAATGGTGCCGCTGTCTTCGCTGCTGAAGATGACGCAAAGCTACGGCCCCGACCAGGCAGTGCGCTACAACGCCTTCCCCTCGGCCGACGTCAACGGCGGCCCGGCGCCCGGCTACAGCACCGGCCAGGCCCAGGCCGTGGTGGAACGCATCGCGGCCGAGACCCTGCCGCGCGGCATCAGCTACGAATGGACCGAAATCACTTATCAGGACAAGATCGCCGGCAATACCCTGTTCATCATCTTGCCGCTGTCGATCTTGCTGGTGTTCTTCGTGCTCGCAGCGCAATACGAGAGCCTCACCTTGCCGCTGGCGGTATTGCTGATCGTGCCGATGGGGATCCTGTCGGCGATTGCCGGCGTCTGGCTGACCCGCGGCGACAACAATATCTTCACCCAGATCAGCTTGATCGTGCTGGTTGGGCTGGCGTGCAAGAACGCCATCCTGATTGTCGAGTTCGCCCACGAGCTGGAGCTGCAAGGCCGCTCCATCTACGCTGCGGCGATCGAAGCTGCCCGCCTGCGTTTGCGGCCTATCCTGATGACCTCGATCGCCTTTATCGCCGGCGTCGTGCCGCTGATCCTGTCGAGCGGCGCAGGCGCCGAAATGCGCCATGCAATGGGCGTCGCGGTGTTCTCGGGAATGATAGGGGTGACGGCTTTCGGCCTGTTCCTGACGCCGATCTTTTATGTACTGTTGCGCACGCTGGCATCGCGCTGGACCAGCGGCAAGCATGAAACCGAAGCCTATACCGGCCCAGTCCCTGCCGCGCATGGCAATGCCGTACCAGTGATTGCCAGCACCGCGCAAATTGAAGGAATTTGAACATGAAAAGCTTTAACTTGAAACTGACTGCAATGATGGCGGCGCTGGTGCTGGCCGGCTGCTCCACCACCAAACCGCCGGAGCAGGTAGCGGTCGACATGCCGGCCCAGTACCGTGAAGCGGCAGCGCTGGACGGCAGCTGGAAAGTGGCGCAGCCTGCCGACGCCGCCGACCGCGGCGCCTGGTGGTCGGTGTTCGGCGACGCCCAGCTCAGCAAGCTGGTCACCGATGCTACCCAGTCCAGCCCGACCCTGGTCATGGCCTTGGCGCGCGTCAAGGAAGCGCGCGCCACCGCCGGCCTGGCCGATGCCGACCGCGCCTTCCAGCTGGGCGCCGCCTTCGGCCCTACCCGCCAAGGTACGGCCAGCGCCACCTCCACCCAATGGCAGGCGCAGCTAGGCGCCTCCTATGAAGTCGACCTGTTTGGCCGCCTGTCGGACAGCAGCCGCGCCGCCCGCCTCGATGCCGAAGGCCAGGAAGCCGCGTATCGCTCGGTGCTGCTGGCGCTGCAAGCCGACGTCGCCCAGCAGTATTTCGCGATCCGTTCGCTCGACTCGGAACTCGACGTGCTGCAGCAGACCATCAAGCTGCGCCAGGAAAACCTGCGCCTGGTGCAGCATCGCTACGATGCCGGCGACACCAGCGAACTGGATGTGGCACAAGCCCAGACCGAGCTGTCGGTGACCCAGGCCGAACAGGAAGGCGTCAGCCGCAGCCGTGCCCAGCGCGACCATGCGTTGGCGATCCTGCTGGGCAAGGCGCCGGCGCAGTTCACCCTGGCCAGCGCGCCGCTGCAGCCGGTGACGGTCAGCGTGCCGCCCGGCCTGCCATCCGACCTGCTGGAACGGCGCCCGGACATCGCCCAGGCGCAGCGACAGCTGGCCGCCGCCAGCGCTCGCATCGGCGTCGCCAAGGCCGGCTTTTTCCCGAGCCTGGTGCTGACCGCTTCCGGCGGCTTCGCCTCGGACGCGCTGCACAACCTGTTCCAGTGGTCCAGCCGCAGCTGGATGCTGGGACCGCTGGTGGGCAGCGTGCTGAACCTGCCTCTGCTCGACGGCGGCCGCAACAAGGCCAACCTGGCCAAGGCCGACGCCAACTATGAATCGGTGGTGGCGAACTACCGCCAGCAAGTGCTGGTCGGCTTCCAGGACGTGGAAGACAACCTGAGCGCGATGCGTACGCTGGATAACCAGATCCGCTTCCAGGAAGACGCCGTGAAATCGGCGCAACTGGCCGCGCGCCTGGCCGATTCGCGCTACAAGAACGGTTCGACCAGCTATTTCGAAGTGATCGATGCGCAACGTTCGAGTCTTTCCGCGCAACGCGCGAAGAGCCAGAGCGTCGGCCAGCGGGCTGTGGCCTCAGTCGGCCTGATCCGGGCGCTGGGGGGCGGCTGGGATCAGCCTGCGGCAAACGTTGCCCCTCTGGCGCTGGCCAGGTAACAAGCAGATAGCGCTTCTCTCCAGCCTGCATCAGACGAAGTCGAAGCCGACTCGCTGATGCAGGTTTTTTTTCGCTCTTAATCCCGGATATCGCGCAAAGGCGAGGTTTTCAGCAAGCCGAAAGTCAGCAGGCTGCCGCCCACCGCGATGGCAATCAGTCCGCTGCGCACGCCCAGGTGTTCGGCGATCCAACCGGCCGACAAGGCGCCCAGCGGCGCCGCCGCCACGGTCATGAAACGCATGGTCGACACCATGCGGCCGTGATAAGCATCCGGCGTCAGTTTCAGCCGCAGCGCCAGGTAAGGCATGAAATACAGCATGGCGCTGCAATCGAAGATGAACACCACCACGCCGTAAGCCAGCGCGCTCAGCAGCGGCGAACCGAACAGGTTAGCCGGAATCATTGCCAGCAGCAGCCACGCCGCGCCGGTGCCGCCAAGGCCGATCAGGATCGTGCGGCCGCTGCCGAAGCGCCGCGACAAAGGCTTGAGCAGCATCGAGCTGACCAGCACTCCCAGCCCGCCCAGCGTTTGCGCCGCGCCCAGCACGCCTGGCGACATGCCCAGCTGGTGGGTGGCGAACAGGATCTGCAAGGCCAGGTAACCGTTGAACAACAGCTGCCACAAGGCCGTGCCCCAGGCCAGCGCCCACAGCACTTCATGATTCCACACCATCTTGATGCCATCCACCATCTCGCGGAACGGATGGCGATCGGACGGCGCAGGAAAACTGTCGCGCTTGCGCAGGTAACGCAGGTTCCATGACGACGCCATGAAAGCGAGGGCATCGACCAGCACCGCTACCGGCGCCGTCAGCAGCTGCACCAGCATGCCGGCGATGCCGGGGCCGACCAGGCGCGCCATCGAATCGGTCGCGGCAAACTTGCTCTGCGCGTCCAGCAAATGCTCGCGTCCCACCAGCTGCGCCAGGAATACCTGGGAAGCGCTGCCGCCGATCACGAAGCCAATCCCCATCAGGAAGCCGACCGCATACAGCACATGCATGTTCAGCAAACCCAGCCAGTAACTTATCGGAATCACCGCCAGCACCACGCCGAACAGGAATTCCGACCACAGCAAGACTGGATACTTGCTGCGCCGGTCCAGCCAGACCCCGACCGGCAGCGAGAACAAGGCGAACGGCAAGGTCTGTAATGCGATCAGGATGCCCATCTGCGCCGGAGTGGCTTGCAGCAGCAGCACCGCGGTGAGCGGGATCGCCAGGCTGCTGATCTGTTCGCCGAAGCTGGCCAGGACCGTGGTCAGCCAGAAGCGGCGGAAGTCGTGGTGGCGCAGCATCGGATCGGCCGATAGCTTGCGGATGAAAAATTGACGGAATGCGTTAAAAATGATGCAACTCTCTGAAAGCGGCAACACTGGATAAGTAAGCGCGGCGCGGGCAGTTCCGGATAGGAACATTGACCAAATGATAGCAGTAATGCAGCCGGCTTTTACCTGCCGCTGCAAAATAAAAATGCCGGATGTTCATAGACGAAACGAGCTGTGGTGAGGCTTCATTCTGCGGCTTTTCGAGGAAATTTCCTGGCGCGCTAAAAATAGCAATAAATCATGATTTTTTCGACGCCAAGCAATTTAAGACGACTGGTCATATAATAGCGGAATGAATAAAGCCACCGCCCTCAACGATACCCGCGCAACCCTGCTCGAAACCGGCCTCAGGCTGTTCGCGGAGCAAGGCTATAACGGCACCGGCATCAAGGAAATCGTCGATGCCACCGGCGTGCCCAAGGGTTCGTTTTACAACTATTTCAAGAGCAAGGAAGACTTCGGCGCCGAGGTCATCTCGTTCTACGCCG
>NZ_JAQGLV010000367.1 GCF_028292705.1 Collimonas fungivorans
ATGCCGCGCATCCAGATGCTTGATGGATTCAACGAAGGCTGGATCAAATTTGAAGGCAGCGATGCCGAGGTGATCAAGGGTGAAGTCGAACTCGAGAAGGTCTTGCGAGGACTTGTCGCAGCTGGGCAATCTCATCAATGAACGGGAGCCGGACATGGATTACAGTACGCTAGGCCGGTCAGGCCTGCGCGTCTCGCGCCTTTCGCTGGGCGCGATGACCTTTGGCGCGGGCAGCGGGATTTGGGGACAGATTGCCGGGCTCGATCGGGCGCAGGCGGCCAGCCTTGTGGCGACGGCGGTCGAGCAGGGAGTCAATCTGATCGACACCGCCGATGCCTATTCACAAGGAAAATCGGAAGAGATCGTCGGGCAGGTCATTGCCGATCTCGGTCTCGACGAGACGCGCATGCTGGTTGCGACCAAGGTCCGGCTGCGCACCGGCCTCGGGCAAAACGAGGTCGGTCTCGGCCGCTCGCACATCATGCGCTCGGTAGAGACCAGCCTGAAACGCCTAGGCCGCGATCATATCGATCTGTTCCAGCTGCATGACCGCGACGCACTTGTGCCGATGCAGGAAACGCTGCGCGCCCTGGACGATCTGGTGGCGCAAGGGAAAGTCAGGCACATCGGCGTGTGCAACTTCAGCGCGGGTGACCTGGAGCGCGCGCAAGGGATCACGGCACAGATGCATAGGGCCGCCATCACGAGCAACCAGGTTTATTACTCGCTGGCGGCGCGCGATATTGAATACGAAATCGCGCCGGTAGCGCGCGCGAACGATGTGGCCTTGATTGTCTGGAGCCCTTTGTCGGGCGGATATTTGAGCGGCAAATACACGCCGGGAGCTGATGGGGCAGAGAAGGGGCGGCGCGCCAATCTCAATTTCCCGCCGATCGATCCGGCCAGAGTCGATCCCATCGTGCTCGAATTGCGGCAAGTGGCTGCCGAACTCGGCGCGACACCGGCGCAAGTTGCATTGGCATGGACTCTGGGCCGGAGCGAAGTGACATCGATCACGATCGGCGCACGTTCTCCGGAGCAGATCGCCAATAACCTGGCGGCGGCGCAACTGCTTCTGTCGGCCGAGCAACGGGAGCGTCTGGACTGCGTGTCGGAGCCGGAAAAGGCATATCCATACTGGATGCAGCAGTTTCATGACAGGGATCGCGTATTGCCTTGATGAATGACGGGCAAGGCCGTAATGCCTGCGACAAGTAGATGCATTTGTGCAAAGACTGTGCCCTGTATCTTTACTTACGGAATATTCCTGACTCAACCACCGGATTTTATATTGTTACTGAGTTTCTCGATTGCGTTCGATTGCGCTTTTGTCGTGCCAGCCGGAAGCTGAAGCCAGTTTGATGGCGTCTTCAATATCGTTTTCCTGGAAACCGAAGCGTTCCATGACCGGCCGGAAGAATCCGGCCGCTTTTGCAAAAATGGTGCTCGATTTTGGTACAACGATCATATCCGCACGACGTTCGATGCCACGCACAATTTCGTCGACAACCAGATCCAGCGGAACCATTTTCCAGAAACCCCCTTTGTTTCCTCGCCATAGCCTGTTTCCTGCGGCGTCAGCGACAATATCGTCCGTCATCGGCGTGGGGAAGAATGTCGGATGAATGCTGCCGACGCCCACTCCCAGGTGACGAAGTTCCAGCCGGATGCTGTCGCACATAGCCCATACGCCGGCCTTGCTGGCGGTATAGGACGCCTGCAGAGGCGAATGAAAAAATGCTGCCATTGAGGAAGTGGCGGCCATGTATCCGCGCTCGGCCTGGACGTAGGGCAGCGCCGCGCGAAAAGTTCGCCATACGCCGTTCAGGTTGATGTCGATCACCCTTTCATAGGCCTCGGGCTCGATGGTCGCCATGGGCGCAATCGTATCGATGCCTGCATTTGCCAGGACCACATCGATACGTCCGAAATGCTTTGCCGCGCCCGCCATGGCTGTTTCCAGGCTTTCAAGGCTACGCACATTGACGCGCCATCCGCGTGCGCAGCCTTCCCCTCCCAATTGCATCGCCTGTTCGGTGACGCCGTTCAAATCCAGATCCATCAGCGCCAGATTTGCGCCGCGTTTGCGCAGCGCTGTGGCGACAGCGCGTCCGAGGCCTCCAAGTGATCCTGTGATTGCGACTGTGCGGCCAGTTAATTCATATCTTGCCATGCTATGTCTCCAGTTTTTTAGCGGCTACAACGGTTGCAACAGGCTCGGATCAGGGCGTTCAACAAACGCGGAAAACGCATCGCGCAATTCTATCCATTGGGGAATTGCGGACTGTATGCGGACCGAAGTGGGGATACCGCACCAGACCGTTGTCGTCTCCAGGCCGAAGGACAACGAGTCATTTAATCTAGAGCAGCATCAGTGCGACTGGAAACGCCGGTCAAGCCAGTCCAGCACCTCGTCTGCGCGCAGTTCCCAGCCCTGTTCGCCCAGCATCCAATGCGCGTGGCCGGCATGCTCCCGATACTCCAGCCGCTCGCCATACCATGCCGCCATGCGCCGGCTGGCGCCGGCTGGAATGATGTGGTCCCTGGCGCCGGATATCGCCAGCATGGGGCAGGCGATAGCGTCGCGGTTGACCCGGTTCGAGCCCGCCAAGTTCAAGCTGCCAAAACCGAGTTCGTAGGCGATGCGTCCCGATTCGGCAGTCAGCCGGCGATAGCAGGCATTTTGCTCGCTTTTGGCCATGGCGTTGAACAGCAGATGATTGGCTTCCCAGCGTGAAAGACGAAACGATTTGCGCCACAATCCCCAGCCCATGAAGTGGCGCGCCAGTCCTGGCAGCATGATGGGGCGCAGAGGAAAAACCGGTGCAGGCACTGCACTGTTGACCAGCACCGCGGCAGAAAGGCGCAGACGCGCGGCTACCTGCTGCACTAGTAAGCCGCCTAATGAATGGCCGACCAGCACGGGGTGATCATATTGCTGTGCCATGCGTTCCACCGCGGCCGCGTAGTCCGCCATGCCAAGTCGCTGCAGGGCGGAATCGGAACTACTGTCGTCGTGCGCCGGCAAAGTAAGCGCGATGCAGGTATAGCCGCGCTTTTCAAAACGGCTTTTCCAGTTATCCCACACCCAAGGCTGGCTCCACATGCCGTGCACCAGCAGAATGGCCGGGCGCATGCTCAGGCCGCGACTGCATGGTGTTTCGGAGTCGCCGTTGCGGGCCTCTTCTTGTAGCGTCCCTTGATGCCCATTGGCGGTTTGCCGATATCGACTCCCGCTTTGCGCAACTCGCTCTTGAGGTCGTTGCGGAAGCTGTGATAGTCGACTTCCACCGCATGCCGCTGACCGCTTTCGAAATCGAAATGCGGATGGTCGATTTCGTGCTGAATAGCCGCCTTCATGTCTGCCGGGCGCTGATACTTTCCTTGAATTTCAAGGCAGGCTAGCTGCGCCTGGTAGTCGGCCAGGGGCCAGATGCAGCCGATGGGTTGGAATAAGCCGATGAAATACAGGTTGCCGTATTCGGCATGCATCATCTTCCGGTACAGCGGCACCTTGTCGGCTGTCTTGAAATCGATGAAGGACTTGTCAAAGAACGGGAATGTGGTCCAGAAACCGGTGCAGGCGCAGATGATGTCAAATGATTCGCGTGTCCCGTCTGCAAACTCGACCATGGATCCGTCCAGGCGCCGTATGCCAGGGCGCGGTTTGATGCGGCCGTGGCGGATGAAGTCCAGCAGGTCGGAATTGACGGTCGGATGATGGCTCAGCGGCGGATGGATATTGGTCGGCAAGCCATACTGGCTGTATGGCCCTTGCAGCATGGTCAGCAATTTGCGCGTGGCGAATTGCCGTATGCCCTTGGGCATCCAGCTGGTGCGGGCGCCGAATACATCGGATGGCTGGCCGAACATGAACTTCGGCACGAACCATTGGGGACTGCGCATCGACATGCAGACCTTGCCGGCGATGCGCGCCGATTCCACCGCGACGTCACAGGCTGAATTGCCGCCGCCGATCACCAGCACGTTCTTGCCGCGCCACTCTTCCGTCACGCCTTTGAAGTCGTGGGAGTGCATCATCTTGCCGGAAAATTCGCCTTTGAATTCCGGATATTTCGGGTCCCAGTGATGGCCGTTGGAAACCATCAGCGCCTGGAATACCTCTTCGCACAGCTTGCCCTCGGCATTGAGGTACTCGACTTCCCATTTACCCGAGGCCAGCCGCCTGGCTTTCTGGATGGTGTGGTTAAAGCGGATCCGGTCGTATACGCCGAAGTGTTTGGCGTAGCTCTCGAAATACGCCTGCAATTGGCGATGATTGGGGTAGTCAGGGTAATCGTCGGGCATCGGAAAGTCTTCGTATTCCGATAGCGCCTTGGAGCTGATGATATGGGTGTTTTCGTAGACGCTGGAATGGCCGGTCTTGGAGTTGAAGACCCAGTTGCCGCCGACCTTGTCGTTTTTTTCGAACACGACAACGTCGAGTCCTGCCTCAACGCAATTCTTGCCAGCCGCAATTCCGCTCGGGCCGGCGCCAATCACGCATACCCGCTGATTTGATTCCATACTTGTCTCCTGCTCTAATTGAGGGTCGTCAGACCGTGCCATGTCGGTTAGAATCCGACAAATGTCGTTTTTTTAAAAGATAACTTATGTCGGATTTCGATGCAAGCGCTTTTTGTACAGCCGAGGAGATCCAGCTCGGCTCGCGTTCCCGTTCCCCGCTTCAGGAGCGTTCCCAGCAACGCGTCGCCGCCGCCTTGCAGGCAGCGGGACAACTGCTGGAGCGCATCGGTCCGGAAGAAACTTCGATACCGGAGATCGCCAAGGAATCCGGCGTGCCGCGCGCCAGCCTGTACCAGTTCTATCCCAGCAAATACGCACTGTTCGCACACTTGGCGCAGATTCATCTGCTGCGCGTGGAATACATCGTGAAAGCGGCCCTGCTGGATGTGACGGGGAAAAGTTGGGAAGAAATCGTGGTATTGCTGACAGACCGGGTGGCGGATTACTACGACGCCACGCCGGTAGCCAGCATCCTGGTGCTGGGCGGACCGTTCAGCCGCTCCTCTTACCTGGCGCAGGAAGTAACGATAGAGCGCGTGGCCAGCATCATCCGCAGGTTCTTTGCGCTGATAGATCCGCCGCTTATCGTTCCGGAACAGCCTGATGTCGCCACCCTGAGCGTCGAGATTTCCTTCGCCTGCATGAAACATGGTTACTTCCGCGAGAACCATATTTCCGAAATTACGCGCGAGCAGGCAAGCAGTGCGGCGATTGCCTACCTGAAGGTGTGGCAGCAGCGTGGCCTAGCAAAATTTTAAAGGTGGCCGCAGCGGCAATTTTTTTGACAAGACATGCTGCTGTTGTTTCGCTGCAAGGCGCGTTTGCTGTCCCAGGCTGACTCCGTAGAGCCGCTTGCCGCCGCCGCCAAAGGGGGCCGGCGTCTTATATGAGGCAAAAAAATACAGGCGAGTAACTTACAAAATAAAAAACAAGCAGGCTTGACTGTTTGTTTGTTTGTGCCTAGTATCCATCTCAAGCGACTCCATTGTCGCTACTAAAAAAACGGAGACAAAATTGAGACAAAAATACCCAGCGCTGGTGGGCGACGTCACGCTCACGTTCGCGCTCACCTTTGCACTTGCGCCCATGTCATGGGCGCAAACCACCCCTCCCGAAAGCACGGAGCCGCCAACTGCCAATACGCCGCAACAGAGCGACATCGCAGACAATCCCGCGCAAGTCGTCGTCACCGCGAACAAGCGTGAGCAGAAGCTGCAGGATGTGCCGATCTCGGTCTCGGTTGTCGATGCATTGCAACTCAAACGCCAAAACATCACCGAGGTAACCGATCTCGTGCGTAGTGCGCCAGGGCTCAATTCGGCCGGCCCGTTCGGCGCGCTCAGCATACGTGGCATAGGCAGCGTGTCATTTTCCCGCTCCGCCGAGGGTAGCGTCGGCGTCGTGGTCGACGGCGTGGCGCTTGCAGCAACCTCAGTCAATCCACCGCAACTGTTCGATGTCAGCCGTGTCGAAGTGCTTGAAGGCCCGCAGGGGACGCTGTTCGGCAGCACGTCGTCGGCCGGCATTCTGAATATCACCACCAATGCACCCGATCCGAAGAAATTCGAGGCGATCGGTCATGTGGATATCGGCGATCGCGGTAATCAGATCGAGCAGGCCGTGCTCAACATTCCTCTGGCCAGCAGCGCGGCATTGCGTCTTTCGGGCGCGTTTAGCGCGGCGCCGAAGCAACAGAATAATCTTTACGACAACAGCTGGGCGCAAAGCCGCGACGCCAGCGGTCGCGCCCGCCTGTTGCTGCAACCGAACTCTGACCTCTCCATTAATCTCATCGGCGACTATTCGGAAAACAACACTAACGGCGGTGCCCCATGGGCGGTCTACCACTCGACGCCTGGCAGCCCGCTTTCAAATGCACTGGCAGCCTGTGGCGTGAAGGTGACAGACGACAACAGTAACGGCTGCGTCAACGGCGGCAATCAGGCGACCATCCGCAGCTATGGCTTGTCGGGACAAGTCGACTACAAACTCAACGGTTATGGTCTGACTTCGATTACGGCTTACCGTTCGGTCGACAACAACGCGCCGGCCTACGATGTCGACAGCACGCCTGCCACGATTCTGAATCAAATACAGTCAAACAACACACATTTCGTGAGCCAGGAACTGAGGCTCAGCTCGCCGAAGAGCGCGCGCGGCACCTATGTGGTGGGCCTCTATTACTTCAATAGCAAGAGCGGCAATACGGTGACGCAAGTCGGACCGCTTCTGGCCCACCAGGGAATTCCGCTCACGCTAGGCCAGACCTTGGCGACCGAATCGAGCAAGACCAGCTACGCCGCTTTCGGCGACGGTACCTGGTATGTGACACCTGAGCTGGGCTTGAATCTGGGAGCGCGTTACGGCAGCGATGATGTTCATGCAAGAACAGTCGGCAGCCTGGCGCCAGGAGCAGTTTTCCCTGTCCAGAGTATCGCCACCGTCGATGGCACGGCAAGCGCGCACTATTTTTCGTATCGGACCGGGGCGCAATACGACATCTCGAATAAACAGATGGCGTATGTCAGCTACACCCGTGGCTACAAGGGCCCAGCCGTCAACGATTCGGGTGGCGGCGGCAGCGCCCCGCTTCTGGTGCAGCCGGAAATACCGCATGCTACAGAGCTTGGCCTGAAGAGCACGCTGTTCGGTGGACGTCTTGCAGCTAACGTCGCACTCTACTATACGAAAGTGGATAATTTTCAGGCGCAGTTCTACGATCCTTCTCTGTCGGCATATGTATTCGGCAACGCGCCATCGCTCACATCGAAGGGCATCGAATTCAACCTGATGGGCAAGCCGACGCCAAGCGTGACGTTGAACCTAGGCGCCGCTTACAACGCTGCGAAATACGGCGCGGGCTACATTGTCAGCTGCGCTCAGCAGCAGACTGCAGCGCAAGGTTGCATGCCATTGACCAATGCCGCAGGGAACGTGATTGGCACCGGTACTGATGCCGGTGGCAACATGCTGGTTGGCGCGCCGGAGTGGAAAGTCACGTTCAGCGGCGAGTACAGCAGGCCTGTGTTCGGAAACTACCAGGGCTTTATACAGGGCGACGTGGTTTACACCTCGCGCATCAACTTCGATGCAGCAACCGATCCGATCAATAGCAACGCACCGGCGACCATTGTAGGCGGCCGGATAGGAATGCGGACCAATGACGGGAAATGGGGCGTGTCGCTGTTCGTGCGTAATCTGTTCGATACCTATCGGGCTGCGGTGCGCTTTGCCACGCCGACCGCGCCGCAGCAAAACGACCCGGCGTCGTACTCACAGATATCGGGCCCGGAGTCGCGCCGCCTGGTCGGTATTTCGCTTGACGTCCGAATGTAAGAAAAGCAAGCTGAATGAGGATATGGCGCACCGCAAGACGTCTGCGCTGCGCCGTCCCCCTATCTGCTTGCAAGCGACAGATCTAGAATCTGTCTAACGATTGAATTTCCGGTAGCTGCAATACCCCTGCAATAGCGCGGCCGTCTGTCCCCTGGCGGTACGGCGTAATTGACAAGGGTCCGCATGCCGGTTGCAGAACCTGACGCCCGGTTCCGCTCACGACGACCTGGCACAGTGGCGATTGCCCTTTACTCTGAAACGAATTTCCATGGAAATAATGAACACACCGTTACCCCACGTGCGCCGACCCCAGGCCGAACGCAGCGCCAATACCCGCGCCAAGCTGATCGAGGCAGCAATCAACTGCCTACATCGCCAGGGCTACAGCTTGACCGGGACGTCGCAAGTGGCAGAAGAAGCCGGCGTCAGCCGCGGGGCCATGCTGCACCAGTTTCCGACCAAGACTGACCTGATGCTGGCCGTGGTGCGCGCCGTGTTCGAACGTGATTCCGAGTACTACCGGCAAACGATCCTGACTATGACGCCGCAGGACTGGATGCGCGGCGTCGCCGAGACGGTATGGGAAGTGGTCAGCCGTCCGTCGGGCATTGCGGTGATGGAGATCATGCTCGCTTCACGTTCCGATGCCGAGCTAGCCGACAAGCTGCGGGCCATCCAGTTGCAGATCGACGATGAAGCTCACGCCTGGGTGAGCGAGCGGCGCGTGGCTGCCGGACTGGACAATCGCCCCGACAGCGAAGCGATCCATCGCCTGTTCGTGGCGGCGGCGCGAGGCTTGGCGCTGGAGCAGCTGTTCATGAACAACCGCGGCGAAATCAAGAAATCGATCAATGTCCTGAGCGAGGTTCTGTATCACTTCTATCCACAACTGGCCAAGCCGGGAGCAGCAGATGCACAAGACTGACCAGCCAGCGTTTCCTGCCGGATTCCTGTGGGGTACGGCAATCTCCGCGCACCAGAGCGAAGGCAATAATGTCAATTCAGATGCCTGGCTGTGCGAGAACGTCACGCCGAGCGTGTATGTGGCGCCGTCGCTGGATGCCTGCGACAGCTATCACCGTTTCGAAGAAGATATCGCAATCGCGGCAGATCTTGGCCTTAACTGCTATCGGGTCGGCATTGAATGGGCCAGGATAGAGCCTGAGCCGGGATGCTTCTCCAGTGCCGAGCTTGATCGTTATCGCCAGCTGCTGGAGGCTTGCCATGCACGTGGCCTGGCGCCAATGGTCACCTACAACCACTTCACGGTGCCGCGCTGGTTCGCTGCGCGCGGCGGTTTTGAAGTAGCTGACGGAGCTGACCTGTTTGCCAATTTTGCAGAGCGTGCCACGGCCCGGCTGGGCGATCTCATTTCCTATGCCACGACATTTAATGAAGCGAATATCCAACGCCTGATCAGCATGGTGTTCCAGACCGACAAACGGCAAGCGGCGATGCTTGCCGCCTGCGCCAAAGCCAGTGGCTCGGAACGATTCTCGTCGCTGCTGTTTGCCGATGCCGCCAAGACCGAGCCGGTGCTGGTTGACGCTCATCGCAAGGCGACCGCTGCGATCAAAGCCAGCGCCGGCGATTTCCCTGTGGGACTGACCCTGACCATGCAGGATGTGCAGGGCGTGGGCGAGAACAACCTGTCTGAACACGTGATCCAGGCACTCTACGGCCCTTGGCTGGACGAGGCTGCAAACAGCGATTTCATCGGTGTGCAGACCTACACGCGCGTGCTGATCGGCCCGGCAGGACGCCTCGATCCGCCAGCCGATGCGGAAATGACTGCGGCCGGTTATGAATTCTATCCGCAAGCCCTGGGCGGCACGATCCGATTCGCTGCGCAACGCACCGGCCGCCCCGTTTTCGTCACCGAAAACGGCATCGCCACCAATGACGACGCGCGCCGCATCGCGTACATCGACGCCGCCGTGTCTGAAGTGCAGGACTGCCTCGCCGAGGGCATAGATGTGCGCAGTTATATCCACTGGTCGTTGCTCGACAACTTCGAATGGACTTCCGGTTATGGACAGCATTTCGGCCTGGTCGAAGTGGATTTCAATACATTCAAACGCACCCCGAAGCCCAGCGCACTGCACTTGGGCGCCATTGCAATGAAAGGCAAATAAAATGACAGACTCTCATGAAGCATTTGGCATGGTCGATCACCTGAACTCCACCGGCGCCGGCCCCACTGAGGCGGAGATTGAGTTCGTGATGGCCTATCTCAAGCCGGGGCCGATGGATCCAGCCATCCTGGCGCGCCTGACGAATGCCGAACTGATGGCGGCACGCGAGGTCATGGTTGCCGAACGCAGGGCCCGCGACTGGGCGCAACTTGGACAGTACCGCGACGCCAACGCCACACTGGCGGGACGTCCGGTCAAGGCGGTCTTCATCGGCGATTCGATCACTGAATTCTGGGCCGCCGCCGATCCCGAGTTCTTTTCCAACGGCGTCGCTGGACGCGGCATCAGCGGCCAGACCAGCCCGCAAATCCTGCTGCGCTTCATGGCCGATGTCATCGCTCTCGAGCCGCAAGTGGTGCATATACTCTGCGGCAGCAACGATCTGGCGGGCAATACCGGTCCGTCGACGCCGCAGGATTACAAGAACAACATACTGGCCATGCTCACCCTGGCGCAGGCCCATGGCATCAAGGTCGTTATCGGCAGCATCACCCCGGCGGGTAATTTTCCCTGGCTGGCCAAAGCCGACTTTGATCCGCGCCCGCGCCTGGCCGAACTGAACGCCTGGCTCAAGAACCTGACGGTGGAACGTGGTCTGGTCTGGGCTGACTACCATGCAATCTTGCGCGCCGATGACGACTCCATGCGCGCTGAGTATGCACGCGACGGCGTGCATCCAGGCGCCGAGGCCTACGCACTCATGAAATGCGTGGCGCAAACGTCGCTGGCGGCGGCTCTCGGCTGACTTCAGCACCTGCAAACGCATCCCGCAATCTGGCACGCTTCACCTGGGCAGCATCGCACGAAAGGTACGCAGAAATGGCAAGTTCTAATGAACCGGCAGGCATGGTCGATTACCTGAACTCTGACGGCGCAGGTCCCAGCGCAGAGGAGATCGAGTTTGCCATGGCTTTCCTCAAACCGGGAGAGATGGATCCGGCGCTGCTGGCGCGGGCGGCGGATCCAGTTCGCCTTGCGGCGCAAAAGATCAAGGTGGGCGAACGCCACGCGCGCGACTGGGGACAGCTGTGCCAGTACCGCGACGCCAACGCCGCTCTTGCCGGGCAACCGGTCAAGGCAGTATTTATTGGCGATTCGATCACCGAGCTGTGGGCCGCCGCCGATCCTGATTTCTTTAGCGGCGACGTTGTCGGACGCGGCATCAGTGGCCAGACCAGCCCGCAGATTCTGACGCGTTTCATGGCTGATGTCGTAGCTCTCAAGCCGCAAGTCGTGCACATACTCTGCGGTATCAACGATATCGCCGGCAACACCGGCCCGTCAACGCCGCAGGACTACAAGAACAATATGCTGGCCATGATTGCGCTGGCACAGGCGCACCGCGTGACGGTCGTCATCGGCAGCATCATGCCGGCCCACAGTTTTACCTGGGTTGGCGAACACGGCCTCGATCCGCGCCCGCGGGTGGCCGAACTAAATATCTGGCTCAGGGACATGACGGATCAACGCGGCCTGATCTGGGCGGATTACCACGCGATCCTGAAAGCCGACGACGACAGCATGCGTCCTGAGTACACGCGGGACGGAGTGCATCCCGTCCTCGGTGGCTACGCAGCCATAAACCACCTGGCCAGGTTTGCCCTGGCGGCGGCGCTCCAGCGTGCCGCCGGCTAACGCCGGCTTAACCGGGATCATTTTCATGACAGCCTCCAATACACAAGCAGATTTTCCCCCGACGATGACTAACGACTCCAGCACCCCCATCTCGGACCGCGCGTCACGCACCTCGGAGCGGGCGATCCGGCTGCCGCTGCGGACCAAGCTGGCCTATGCGAGCGGCGCAGCGGTCGAGAGCATCATCAGCAACAGCTTGAATATTTTCCTGTTGTTCTATGTCACCGCCGTTTGTGGTTTGTCGGGCGGACTGGCCGGTGCTGCCCTGGCAATCGGGCTGGTGGTAGACGCCGTTGCCGAACCGCTGATCGGTTCGATCTCGGATGGCCTGCAATCGCGATTGGGGCGGCGACTGCCTTTGATGATCATCGGCTTACCTGTCGTGGTCATCAGCTTCGTATTGACATTTTCACTGCCGGCGGATCTCAGCCAGACCCAGCTTTTCCTGCTGCTGGTAGCTCTGTCCACCGCCTTGCGGATATCGCTGTCGGTCTTCAACCTGCCTTACATCGCTCTCGGTGCGGAACTCAGCGACGACTATGTCGAGCGTTCGAAGATTGCGGTCTGGCGCTGGGGCACCGGAGTTCTGGGCGCACTCGTCGCTCTGGCCGTAGGTTTTACGGTGTTCTTCAAGGGCGCTGACGGCCTGGCTCAGCGCGCGGCTTACCAGCCGTATGCCATGACCCTGACCGTGGCGATAATCGTCCTGGCTTTGATCTCGATGAGAGCCGTCTTCGCCACCCGGAACCGCCAGCATGCCGCGCCAGCAAACAAGCCCGGCTGGATCCGTAGCCTTGTCGCCGAGGTGATCGAGGTGCTGAGCAATCGTTCGTTCCGCCTGCTGTTCATTTCGGCACTGCTGTTCTTCACGGCCCAAGGCGTGACAAGCACCCTCGGTCTTCACGCCAATACCTATTTTTGGAGGCTGAGCAGCGCGCAGGTGCAGATGGTCACGCTGGCGTTCGTACTCGGTCTGCTGCTCGGAGCGCCGATAGCCGGATCGATTGTCGCCCTGATGGAAAAACGCACGGCGTTGTTCGCCAGCCTGTGTGGCCTGATCCTGGCCCAAGGCAGCCCTGTGACTTTACGGTTGCTGGGCTGGCTGCCGCTGGAAGGGCAGGCGCTAGCCATGACTCTTGCAATCACCACGGCCATCGGCGGTGGCCTGATGACGATCGCTGCGGTCGCGTTCATGTCGATGATGGCCGACGCCGCAGATGAGCACGAGCTGCTGTTCGGCGCCCGCCGCGAAGGACTCTATTTTGCCGGCTGGTCATTTGCAGGCAAAGCGGCGACCGGCGGCGGCGCGCTGATTTCTGGCCTGGTGCTGCAGACGATTGCGTTTCCCGCCAACCTGGCCAGCAAGGGCGTGGTTGCCGCAGCGCTGCCCGCCAGCACGACCAACTGGCTGGGATTCTTCTATGGCCCCGGTGCGGCTGTGCTGTCCCTGGCTGGGGTGCTGGTTGTGCTGTGGTACCCGATCAATCGCCGGATGCATGCTGCAATCATGGCGGAGCTGGCGCGGCGGCGTACCGAGCCTGCTGAATAACATCGGCTGAATGCCGGCACATTACATACTTTTTTGAAAAACTCCGATATGAAACTCGCAGACTGGCAGATCAAGGATTTCACACCTGGCGGGGGCGACATAGAAGCCCTGAGATCGGATCCTGGCACGGACTGGATTGCCTGTCCAGCCCCCGGCGATACCTACCTGGCCCTGCACGCCGCCGGCCGCATCCCGCATCCCTTCGCCGCAGAGAACGAAACCGCCTGCGCTTGGGTCAAGGACCGCGAGTGGTGGTGGCGTAGCAGCTTCACCGCCGAGCCGGCTGCCATGGGCGAACGCCCGATCCTGGCTTTCGACGGCCTGGATACCTATGCAACGGTGTGGCTGAACGGCGAACTGCTGGGCGAGAGCGATAATATGTTCCTTGCCGCCCGTTTCGACGTCAGCGCACAGCTGAGCACAACCTGCGCCAACGATCTTCTGATCCGTTTTACACCGCCGTCGGTCAAAGTCGCCGACAAGATGATGGAAACCTGGGACATCATTGCCGATCCGATCAAGACCTCGAAGCGCAATTTTATCCGCAAAGCCCAATTCGGCTGGGGCTGGGACTGGGGTCCGGCTTTGCCCACAGTCGGCCTGTGGCGGCCAGTGCGGCTGGAGCGCCAGAAGATTGCGTCGGTTGCGCATGTCTGCTTTACTACCGTCTCGATCGGCCAGCACGCCGTTGTCGAAATCGAGGCCAGTCTGGACACCTTTGCGGCGGCCCAGCCGCTGCGGCTGGCGCTGGATCTGGTGGCGCCCGATGGCAAATCCGTCGCCGCTCAAACGCTGGCTGTTGACACAGCATCGCTAAAAACCACGCTGACAATCGCCGATCCGCAGCTGTGGTGGACGCCCGAGTTAGGCGGCCAGCCGCTTTACCGACTCGAAGCTACGTTGCTGCATGGCGACGACATCGTCGACCGGCACCGGCAGCGCGTCGGCTTGCGCACCATTACATTGGATACCTCTGCTGACGCCGCCGAGCCGGGCACGAACTTCTTCCGCTTCGTGCTGAACGATATCCCGGTCTTTGCCCGTGGCGCCAACTGGATCCCAGCCAGCTCGTTCGTCGGCGCGCTCAGCCGCGCCGATTACGAGCCGCTGCTGCGTGCCGCGGCCGAGGCCAATATGAACATGCTGCGGGTCTGGGGTGGCGGTGTCTACGAGCAGGATGCTTTTTACGATCTTTGCGACGAACTGGGTCTGCTGGTGTGGCAAGACTTCATGTTCGCCTGCGCACCCTATCCGGAACATGAGGCCGCCTTCGTCGACAGCGTACGCAAGGAAGTCGTCTACCAGGTCGAACGGCTGCGCAATCACCCGGCGCTGGCTGTCTGGTGCGGCAACAATGAAGGGCAGGCGGTGCACCAGTTCATGGATCGCATGCATGGCCGGAGCACGGCTTACCTCGGCGATCTGTATTGCGGCGACATCATTCCGCAAACGCTGGCGCGGCTGGATCCGGCAACGCCATACTGGCCGGGCAGCCCGTACGGAGGCCCGTCGCATAATTCGATGCGGGCCGGCGATGTGCACAACTGGACTGTCTGGCATGGCTTGCCGCCGGTGCCCGACGACGTTCCGGTTGGCGGTTTCGACCATAGCCCGGAAGCGGTTGCCTATACCCGCTATGCCGAGGATATGGCGCGCTTCGTGAGCGAATTCGGGATCCAGGCCTCGCCATCGCTGGCGACGCTAAAGCGTTGGCTGACGCCGGACCAGATGCAGCTCGGCAGCACCGGTTTCCTGAACCGTATCAAGGATCATCCGCAAAACAAGGTGGACGCCATGCTGATTCCGGTGACAGGCTTGCCGCAGACGCTGGAGCAGTACGTTGACTTCACGCAGCTAGTGCAGGCTGAGGGCCTCAAATTCGGCATCGAACACTATCGCCGCCGCAAGCCGCATTGCTCCGGGACGCTGCTATGGCAGTTCAACGACTGCTGGCCAGGAATCAGCTGGAGCCTGGTCGACCATAGCCTGGTCAGGAAGCCCAGCTGGTACGCCGTGGCGCGTGCTTATGCACCGGTGATGGCGTCCTTCAAGGCGCTGCCGGACGGCACGGTGGAAATGTGGGTTGTCAACGATACGTCCGGGCGGGTATCGATCGAAGCGAGCGTTGCCATGACCGCGCTGGATGGACAGTCGGTCTGGAGAGAAACAATCCAGGCGCAAGCACCTGCCAATTCCAGCTCGATGCTTTGGCGCGCCTCTGCCGGCCGGATCGGCGATGCAAAAAACAATGTGCTGACGGTCCGCTCTTCGTCTTTTCCAGCAAACCGGCATTTTTTCAGCCCGTTCAAGGATCTGCCGCTGACTTCGTCAGCGCCTGCCTTCGATTGTCAAACCGACCAAAACGGCGGTCTGCTGGCTACAGTGACAGGCACCAGTTATCACGTTCTGGTGCATCTGGATTGCATCAGGGAAGGGATCACTTTCAGTGATAACGATTTCGACCTGATGGCCGGCGAGAGCCGGACCCTGAAGGTGCAGCTGGCGGAAGGCAAACTGCTGCCGAGCGACATTACGATACGGTCACTGTTGGCTTCGCCGCGACCGTAGAACAATACTAGAAACAGATTCTGCAGGCTGGGCTGCACGTTTTTCTCAGCTCAGCGATGCAGGACTGGAGGAGAGAGACATGGATTTTACGCAGGATGGGAGAAACCCTTCCAAGAATATAGTTGGCATCAGCGTGGTTGTTCTTCTGCATGTAGCCCTGGTTTATGCGTTGATTACAGGGCTAGCCCGTAAAGTTGTCGAAGTCATTCAGCAACCGGTCGAAACCAAGATCATCGAGGAGATCAAGCCGCCGCCACCACCACCACCACCGGACAAGCCGGTACCGCCACCGCCAAAATCGGTTGCGCCACCACCGCCTTTCGTACCTCCACCAGAGGTAAAAGTAACGCCGCCGCCACAAGATAACGTGATTGCTGCTGTAACCAACGTCAAACCACCGACCAACGACTTGCCTACTTCCGTAGCGCAGCCGTCGGCTACCGGTGAAGCAGGGCCTTCGCATACCAGTGCAAAAATTGCTGGAAATTGCGACAAGCCGGAATACCCACGGACTTCGTTGCGCAATGAGGAAGAAGGTACCGTTACTGTCAGGCTGACAATTGGAGCCGATGGCAATGTGGTCGACTCCACTGTTGAAAAAGGCAGTGGTTTCAAGGATCTGGACAAAGCCACTGTAAAAGCGTGGAGCTTGTGCCATTTCACCCCTGCCATGGCTGATGGCAAAGCCGTGCAGTCTACGACAAAAATGCAATACGTCTGGAAGCTGGAATGACCCGGACAGAAGCCCTTACATCATTCGTCATCGCAACGATCTAATTTATAAAATCTGGAGATTAGTATGTCTATTACTCGTAACCGCTTATCCGCCCTTGTCACCGCCCTGATGATCTCCGCCGCGACGATCTCAGCGCCGCTGGCAGCAATCGCCCAAACACCCGCCGCAGCATCGGCTCCAGCAGCTGCAGATGCGCCGAAAGCGGCCGACACTGCGGCAGCAGCATCGCTGGCAGACACCCCAACCCCACCGCCACAGCCTGCAGCCAAGGAAACCGTCGACAATCCATACGGCCTGGACGCCCTGTGGAAAGGCGGCGACTTCGTTGCCCGCGGCACCCTGATCATCCTGGTGCTGATGTCGA
>NZ_JAQGLV010000389.1 GCF_028292705.1 Collimonas fungivorans
GTGTTCATGGTGCGGTTGGTAGTCATGGCTGATCTTTTTTCGAGTTGGTGATTGCACTTTAATTGAACAACGTGTAGATTGTCAACAAAATACATAAAACATGATGCAATAAAAAGCCGCGGCAAAAGCGGCGAGGCGTAAAAGCTTGACCAGGTTTCAATATCGGCAGCAGTGGAAGATTTGCTCACCATCTGAGGAGATGACAATGAAACAGCAATTTGTACGAATCCTGCGCGCAAGCGCGGCAGCCGGGGCTGCAACGGCCCTGCTAGGCGCAGCCTTTGCCCTGACCGCAGCCAGCAGCCATGCCCAGTCCAGGACTGCGCTGCTGGTATACACCGCGCTGGAAACCGACGCCATGAAACAGTACAAGGACGGTTTCGAAAAAGCCAACCCGACGGTTGAGATCCGCTGGGTGCGCGATTCGACCGGCGTCGTCACCGCCAAATTGCTGGCCGAAAAGAACAATCCGCAAGCCGACGTGGTGGTCGGCCTGGCCGCCACCAGCCTGGCGCTGCTGGGCCAGGAAGGCATGCTGCTGCCGTATGAGCCGAGCGGCATGAAACAGCTCAATCCCGCCTACGTGGACACCGCCCGGCCGCCAACTTGGGTCGGCATGGATGTCTGGGGAGCGACCGTCTGCTTCAATACGATAGAAGCGAAGAAGCTGAACCTGCCCAAGCCCACCAGCTGGGCCGACCTGGCCAAGCCGATCTACAAGGGCCAGATCGTCATGCCCCACCCCGCTTCCAGCGGCACCGGCTATCTCGATGTCACCGCCTGGCTGCAAATGTTCGGCGAAGCCAAGGGCTGGCAATACATGGATGCGCTGCACCAGAACATCGCCCAATACACCCACTCAGGCTCCAAACCCTGCACCATGGCCGGCACCGGCGAATTCCCTATCGGCATTTCATTTGAATTCCGCGGCCACCAGGTTCAACGCAGCGGCGCCCCTGTCGAATTGATTTTTCCGAAAGAAGGCCTAGGCTGGGATGTGGAAGCCAGCGGCATCATGAAGGGCACCAAGAACCTGGAAGCGGCGAAAAAGCTGGTGGACTGGATGAGCAGCAAGGAAGCCAACCAGATCAGCTCCAACTGGTGGGCCATCGTCGCCTATCCAGGCATCTCCAAGAAAGTCGAAGGGATTCCAGACGATTATGAAAAGCTGCTGATCAAGCCCAACGATTTCAACTGGTCCGCCAAGAACCGCGAGCGGATCCTGGCCGAATGGGGCACACGCTACAACTCCAAGGCGGAAAAGAAGTAACGCCGCGCCATTCGTGACTAACCGGGAGAGCAGTCATCATGTCTCAGCAGAATCCTTGTCTGGCGTCCAAGCCTTACCTGACGCTTGAAAACATCTCGAAATCGTTCGGCAGCTTCCATGCGCTGCGCGACATCAACCTGACAGTCGGCGAAGGCGAGTTCGTCTGTTTCCTGGGACCGTCCGGCTGCGGCAAGACTACCTTGCTGCGCATCATCGCCGGCCTCGAAAGCCAGAACCAGGGGCGCATCGTCCAGGGCGGCAAGGATATCTCGTGGCTGGCGCCGATCCAGCGCGACTACGGCATCGTGTTCCAGTCCTATGCGCTGTTTCCCAACCTGACCATCGCCGACAATGTCGCCTACGGCCTGGTGAACCGCCGCCAGAGCCGCAGCGCCACCGCCGAACGGGTGCAGGAACTGCTGACGCTGGCCGGCCTGCCGACCAGCGGCAAGAAATTCCCCGGACAGCTGTCCGGCGGCCAGCAGCAACGAATCGCGCTGGTGCGAGCGCTGGCGACTTCTCCCGGCCTGCTGTTGCTGGACGAACCGCTGTCGGCGCTGGATGCGCTGGAGCGGGTGCGCCTGCGCAGCGAGATCCGCCAGCTGCAACAGCGGCTGGGCGTGACCACCATCATGGTCACCCACGACCAGGAAGAAGCCCTGACCATGGCCGACCGCATCGTGGTGATGAACCACGGCGCCATCGAGCAATGCGGCAGCCCGCAAGACATCTACCTGCAGCCGGGCTCGCCGTTCGTCGCCTCGTTCGTCGGCAAGGTGAACATCTTGCGCGGCGTTTCGCTGGGAGACAGCCGTTTCCGCATCGGCAAGCTGGATTTCCATTGCGAATCGCGGGTCGATCACATTGCCGCCGGACAGCCGGTGAAAGTGTATTTGCGGCCGGAAGATTTTGTGGCGCGCAGCGTCGAGCAGCGCACCCACAACCACGCCATGGCGGAGGTCAAGAAAATTGAATTCCTGGGCGCCTTCAGTTACCTGACGGTCGTGCTGGAAGGCATGGAACAGCAGCCGGTGGTGGCTTCGATGTCGCTCAACCTGCTGAAGGAACTGGGACTGCAGGTCGGCAGCAAACTGCGCTACGGTTTGCTGCCGGAACGCATCCGCGTGTACCAGGACAACGAACAAGCACAGACGGTGGCGGCATGAGCAGGCCGGCCAGCGCACTCGGCATGATGTCGTCGCCGGCCGGCGGCGCCAGGCAGGCGGCGGCCGGCCGCCAGCAGAGCCACTGGCACGAACGCATCGCGCACGGCCTGCTGTTGCTGGTGTGCGCCGGGCTGGCGGTATTCCTGCTGATGCCGGTGCTGATGATCCTGGTGCAGAGCGTGCAGGACAAGGATGGCCTGTTTGTCGGCCTGCGCCAGTTCAGCGAATACATGTCGACCTCGGCATTGCGGCAGTCGGTGCTCAATACCCTGTTCATCGCGGTCTCGGTGACGCTGCTGGTGATCCCGGCGGCCTTCACTTTCGCCTACGCCCTGACGCGCAGCATGATGCCGTTCAAGCGCTTTTTCCGCACCCTGTCGCTGATCCCGATCCTGGCGCCGTCGCTGCTGGCGGCGATCTCGTTTGTGCAATGGTTCGGCACCCAGGGCGCGCTCAAGGGCTTGCTGGGCGGCGCCTCGATCTACGGTCCGATCGGCATCGTCATCAGCGAGTGTTATGCGGTGTTTCCGCATGCGCTGATGATATTGATTACGGCGCTGTCGCTGGCCGACGGCCGCCTGTATGAAGTGGCGGAATCGCTGGGCACCAGCCGCCTGCGCAAATTCTGGACCATCACCGTGCCCGGCGCCAAGTATGGCCTGATTAGCGCGGCGCTGGTGGTGTTCACTTTCACGGTCAACGATTTCGGCGTGCCCAAGGTCATCGGCGGCGATTTCAACGTGCTGGCCATCGATGTTTACCAGCTGGTCATCGGCCAGCAGAATTTCAACAAGGGCGCCGTGGTCAGCCTGCTGCTGCTGTTGCCGGCGCTGATGGCGTTCGCCATCGACTTCACCATACGGCGCAAGCTGCAATCGCAGCTGTCGGCGCGCGCGGTGCCGTTCGTACC
>NZ_JAQGLV010000092.1 GCF_028292705.1 Collimonas fungivorans
GCTTACGGCGTGGCGGAAAAGCCGGTGGCCCTGGCCGCGGCCCGCGCCGACATCGCGCTGGACCCGGAATTCATGCCGACCAGCCTGTGGCACCAGCGGATTCCCCTGAATATCATCCAGAAACTGCTGTTGCCCAAACTTGACGGCAACCATACCCAGACCCAGCTGGTCGACTTCATCCTGCAGCAAGAACAGCAGAAAATGCTCGAATTCAAGGATAAAGACGGCCAGCGCATAGCCGATCCGCACGCATTGCGCACCGAAGCCGGGGAGCATGTCCGGAATGCGCTGCACGCACTCAGATATAATGCTGTCTTGATCGAATCCTGACAAGATAGCGCCGACAATAATGGCAATACCGCGCAAATACCGGGCTTATTCAACCGGTTGCGCCCTTTCGGCCGGGCATTTCCGTTAGAATCCGCCTGACATTTGCAAAGCGCTATGCCAAGCCGCTGCATTACCAGCCTTACTTTTACTATCCGTGCCATGACACCACAATCCTTTACCACCATCCGCGACCTGCTGCGCTATGCCGTGACCCGCTTCAACACCGCCGGCCTGTTCTTCGGCCACGGCAGCAGCAACGCGCTGGATGAGGCTGCTTACCTGATCCTGCATACGCTGAAGCTGCCGCTGGATAAAATCGAACCGTTTTTCGATGCGCACCTGCTGCGCCACGAAGTCGACGCCGTGCTGCAAGTCATCGAAAAACGCAGTGTCGACCGCATTCCCGCCGCCTACATCACCAACGAAGCCTGGCTGGGCGATTACCGGTTCTACGTCGACCAGCGCGTGATCGTGCCGCGCTCCTTCATCGCCGAACTGATCCCGGACCATTTCTCGCCGTGGCTGCAAGACCCGGAGGCAGTCAGCAACATCCTGGAACTGTGCACCGGCTCCGGCTGCCTGCCTATCATGCTGGCGGACGCTTTCCCGCAAGCGCACGTCGATACCGCGGATATCTCGGCCGATGCGCTGGCCGTGGCGCGCCGCAACGTCGACGACTATGAATTGCAGGACCGCATCACGCTGATCGAATCCGACCTGTACAGCAAGGTGCCGGCCAAGAAATACGACCTGATCGTCACCAACCCGCCGTATGTCAATTCGGGTTCGATGGGCAAGCTGCCGCCGGAATACCTGCGGGAACCGCAAATCGCCCTAGCCGGCGGCGACGACGGCATGGATCTGGTGCGCAAGATTGTCGCCGGCGCCAAGCAGCGCCTGACCCCGGACGGCGTGCTGGTGGTCGAAATCGGCAACGAGCGCGCTTTCGCCGAAGCGGCATTCCCCGACCTGGAAATGACCTGGGTCTCGACCAGCGCCGGCGACGACATGGTATTCCTGCTGACGGCAGACCAGTTGCCCTAGCCCGCGCCGGCCCGGCGCCCAAATAACAGTAAACAAGCAGCAAGCAAGATCATCACAACCTGCATGTCGTTTCAGACACATGCATGGCCACTCATTTAGCACGATAATTAGCACGATAGTTAGCAGATATGATACGTTTTCAACAAGTTTCCCTGATGCGCGGCATCAAGCCATTGCTCGACAATGTCGAGGTCACCCTCAACCCGGGCGACAAGATCGGCCTGATCGGCGCCAACGGCGCCGGCAAGTCCAGCCTGTTCGGGCTGCTGCGCGGGGAACTGCATGCCGACCAGGGCGAGATCGACTTCCCCTCGAAATGGCGCATGGCCTACGTCGCCCAGGAAACCCCGGCGCTGGACCGCGCGGCGATTGAATACGCTATCGACGGCGACATCACCCTGCGCCGGCTGGAAGAAGAACTGGCGTTCCTGGAAAGCGAACCGGAAAGCACCTCCAACGGCATCCTGATCGGCGAGCTGTACAGCGCCTTGGCCGATGCCGATGCCTACACGGTGCGTTCGCGCGCCGAACAGCTGCTGACCGGCCTCGGCTTCTCGCTGGCGCAAATGGACCAGCCGGTAGCCAGCTTCTCCGGCGGTTGGCGCATGCGCCTGAACCTGGCGCAGGCGCTGATGTGCCCATCCGACCTGCTGCTGCTCGATGAACCGACCAATCACTTGGACCTGGACGCCATCATCTGGCTGGAAGACTGGCTCAAGCGCTATCCCGGCACCCTGATCATCATCTCCCATGACCGCGATTTCCTGGACGGCGTGGTGAATGTCATCGTGCATATCGATGAACGCAAGCTGAAACGCTATTCAGGCAACTATTCTTCGTTCGAACGGCAGCGTTCCGCGCAGCTGGAACTGGCTGCCGGCACCCTGGAAAAGCAGATGCGCCAGCGCGCCCACCTGGAATCGTTCATCAGCCGCTTCAAGGCCCAGGCCAGCAAGGCCCGCCAGGCGCAGAGCCGGATGAAGGCGCTGGCCAAGATGGAAGAACTGGCGCCGCTGCGCGCAGCGGCCGAATTCTCTTTCGAATTCCGCGTACCGCTGAGCGCGCCTAACCCGCTGCTGGTGATGGAAGATGTGAGCGCCGGCTACCGCACCGAAAGCGAGACCAGCCACGATGTCACCGAAAAGGTGATCGTCTCCGGCATCAATTTCTCGTTGCAGATCGGCCAGCGTATCGGCCTGCTGGGCGTCAACGGCGCCGGCAAATCGACTTTCATCAAAACCATCGCAGAAGAACTCAAGCCGCTGCGCGGCGACGCCCAGTTCGGCAAAGGCCTGTCGATCGGTTATTTTGCCCAGCACCAGGTGGAAATGCTGCGGCATGACGAATCGCCGCTGTGGCACATGGGCAAGATCGCGCCTACCGTGCGCGAACAGGAATTGCGCAACTTCCTTGGCAGCTTCAATTTCAACGGCACCATGGTGACCAGCTCGATCGCGCCGTTTTCCGGCGGCGAAAAAGCGCGCCTGGCGCTGGCCCTGATCGTCTGGCAACGCCCCAACCTGCTGCTGCTGGATGAACCGACCAACCATCTGGACCTGGAAACCCGCGAGGCGCTGACCATGGCGCTGGCGCAGTTCGAGGGCACGCTGGTGCTGGTATCCCATGATCGCCACCTGCTGCGCGCCACCACCGACCAGTTCATCATCGTTGCCGACGGCAAGGTAGCGCCGTTCGACGGCGACCTCGACGATTACAAGGACTGGCTGTTCAAGACCAAGCTGGCGGCCAAGAATAGTGCGACCGCTGGGACTGCAGCTACCGCGCTGCCGAAAGCCAGCAGCAAGGCCACCATCGCCAGCGCAGTGGCGCCGGCTGCAGCTGCTGCAGTCGACAATGCCGACCGCCGCGAACAGAAACGCGCAGAAGCGGAAGCCAGGCAAAAGCTGGCGACACAGAAAAAGCCTATCGAAGCGCGCATCAAGCGCCTGGACGAACAGATCGCCAAACGCAGCGCGCAGAAGCATACTGTCGATACGCGCCTGGCCGATCCCGAAATCTACGATAAAGACAAGAAAAAGGAATTGGCGACGCTGCTCGCCGATCAGGCGTTTTATGCCAAGGAACTGACGCAACTGGAGGCGGAATGGCTGGAACAGCAGGAAGCGCTGGAGCAACTGGGCAACTAGGCGCAGCTGGCGCAAACGCGCCTACCCTGAGCATCATCGGTTGCGGCAAGCTTGGCCGCACCCTGGGCCGGCTGTGGCACGACAGCCGGACATTTACCCTGCTCGACATCCTGAACCGCTCGAGCGCCAGCGCGCAAGAAGCCAGCGCCTTCATCGGCGCCGGCAGCGCAGCGGCTTCCTGCGCCGACCTGCGCAACGCCGATGTCTACCTGATCGCAGCAGGCGACGACCAGATCGCCGCCTGCTGCAACGCCCTCGCCGCCGCCGGCAAACTGCAGCCAGGCAGCATCGTGTTCCATTGCAGCGGCGCCCTGTCGTCGCTCGAACTGGCAGCGGCGTCCGAACCCGGCGCCGCTGTCGCCAGCATCCACCCGATCCGCAGCTTCGCCATGCCGCAGCAGGTAGCCGAGCATTTCGCCGGCACCTGGTGCGGCAGCGAAGGTGATGCCGCCGCCCTTGCCGTCCTCGGCCCAGCGTTCAGCGCCATCGGCGCGCAGCTGGTGCATATCCATCGCGAGCAAAAAACCCTGTACCACGCTGCCGCGGTCTTCGCGTCCAACTATCAGGTGACGCTGATCGACATCGCGCAACAGGCTTACATCGCGGCTGGAATAGCGCCCGAGCTCGCCTTGAAGCTGATCGAACCACTGCTGACTGAAAGCGCCGCCAACGCCTTCAAGATCGGTCCTGCAAAAGCCCTTACCGGTCCCATTGCACGCGGTGACATGGCTACTGTCGCCAGGCAGTATCAAGCGCTCCAGGAGTGGCAACCCCAAGTCGCGCAGCTGTACCAGCAATTCGCTGCATTAACTACCGATTTGGCCCTGCGCAAGAAAAACGGCAAGGCATAAATTGCGCAGATTGGCGATAGCTGATATTTTCCTTAAATGCAAAGACAATAACTGCATATAGAGTGGCGAAACGGTCATTTCACATTTGCAGGGGAAAACGCTTAACATAGCCGTCAGCCAATGCCCACCAACCAAAAAGGAAAAAAATGGCCACCACACTGTCCAAACTGAGCAAGATCGCAGCAGCGGTACTGATCGCCGGCGTCACCCTCAATGCGTTCGCAGCAGACCTGCTGGATACCGTCAAAGCCCGCGGCACCCTGAAAGTAGCGATGGAAGGCAACTATCCGCCGTTCAATTTCAAGGACCCGAAAAGCGGCGAACTGACCGGCTTTGAAGTCGACGTCGCCAAACTGCTGGCAGCCAAGCTTGGAGTGAAGCCGGAATTCACCACGACCGAATGGAGCGGCATCCTGGCGGGCCTCGGCGCCGGCAAATACGATGTCATCCTGAACCAGGTCGGAATTACCGAAGCGCGCCAGAAAGCCTTCGATTTTTCCCAGCCATACACCTTGTCGACCGCGCAGCTGATTGTCCGCAAAGACGAGAAGCGCAGCTTCCCTACTCTGGAATCGCTGAAGGGCTACAAGCTCGGCCTGGGCCAGGGCACCAACTTTGAGCAAAAAGCCAAGGCGGTTGCGGGCATCGATGTCAAAACTTATCCCGGTTCGCCCGAGTACCTGGCCGACCTGGCCAGCGGCCGCATCGATGCGGCCTTGAACGACCGCCTGCTGGTCGGTTACCTGCTGAAGAGCGCCAACCTGCCGCTGAAAGCCGGCGCCACCTTCGGCGACATCGACAAGATCGGCATCCCTTTCCAGAAAGGCAATCCGAAATTCGAGGCCGCTCTGAACAAAGCGCTCGACGAGATCCTGAAAGACGGCAGTTTCAAGCAAGTGTCCTTCAAGTGGTTCGGTTTCGATGTTAGCAAAGCGCCATCGGCGCAATGAGAGCGCATTGATAACGCATTGGTAATTTCTGCGCTACACTTCTGACTCACCCACCATCCCCGCCCGCCGCGGGGATGTTTTTTTAACCTGGGAAGTCCGGATTTAACAGAGACCTTATGGAATTACTGGATTTGCTGCAGCAGGCGGCGCCGACTTTGCTGCGCGGTGTGGGCTACACCCTGGTGTTTGCGGTGGCGTCGATGCTGGGCGGACTGCTGCTCGGTTTTCCGTTGGCTATTGCGCGCATCCTGCCTTCGCGCCTGGCGCGCTGGCCGGCCAGCGTGTATGTCAGCCTGATGCGCGGCACGCCGCTGCTGGTGCAGATCTTCGTGATTTATTACGGCCTGCCCAGCATAGGCATCAGTTTTTCACCGCTCACCGCGGGCATCCTGGCGCTCAGCCTGAATGCCGGCGCCTATCTGTCGGAAAGCCTGCGCGGCGCCATTCTCGGCGTGCATACGGGGCAATGGGCCGCCAGCTACAGCATCGGCCTGAACTACTGGCAAACGCTGCGCCACATCGTGATTCCGCAGGCAATCCGGATCGCCGTGCCGTCGATGAGCAATACCCTGATCAGCCTGATCAAGGATACCTCGCTGGTGTCGGTCATCACGGTCACGGAACTGATGCTGGCCACCAAGGAAATCATCGCGGTGACCTTCCGTCCGCTGCCCCTGTACCTGGCGGCCGCGGCTATCTACTGGTGCCTGAGCCTGTGCTTCGAGCGTTTGCAAAGCCGCCTGGAAGACAAGCTGGGACAGGCCCACAAATCAAACTAAAAACACGAATTAAAAGCGCAAATTAAAAACGCGACAGCAGATCGATCTGGCTGACCAGCGGTGTCGCCTCGCCGGGGTCTGCCCTGTGGTAGCTGCCGTCGCTGTCCATGTCCCAGGCCGATGCATTGTCCTGCAGATGCACCAGCAGACTCTCTTCGATCACGCGCCGCTTGAGCTTGCCGTCCAGGATCGGGAACGCCGTTTCGATACGGCGGAACAGATTGCGGTCCATCCAGTCGGCGCTGGACAGCATCACATGCTCCTCGCCGTCGGCGTAAAAATAAAATACCCGGTGATGTTCAAGGAAGCGCCCGATCACGGACCGCACCTTGATGTTTTCCGACAAACCCGGCACGCCGGGCTGCAAGGCGCACACGCCGCGGATCAGCAGCTGGATCTTGACCCCGGCCTGGGACGCCAGGTACAAGGCTTCAATCACCGTTGGCTCCAGTAAGGCATTCATCTTGGCGATGATGTAGCCCTGCTTGCCGGCCTTGGTGGCATCGACTTCTTTCTGGATCGCATGCAAGACGTTCGCATGCAAGGTGAACGGCGATTGCCACAAGCGCTTGAGCGCCACCTGCTTGCCGAAACCGGTCAGCTGCTGGAACACGTGGTGCACGTCTTCGCAAATCTTGTCGTCGTTGGTCATCAGGCCGAAGTCGGTGTACAGGCGCGCGGTTTTCGGATGGTAGTTGCCGGTGCCGAGATGCACATAACGCTTCAGCTTGGTATGCTTGGCGTGGCGCTTGCGGCGCACGATCAGCAGCATCTTGGCATGCGTCTTGTAGCCGAACACGCCGTACACCACATGGGCGCCGACCGCTTCCAGCTTGGCCGCCCAGCCGATATTGGTTTCTTCGTCGAAGCGCGCCATCAGCTCCAGCACCACCGTGACTTCCTTGCCGTTCTTGGCCGCCTGCATCAGGGCGCTCATCAGCGGCGAATCGTTGCCGGTACGGTAAATGGTTTGCTTGATGGCCAGCACATCGGGATCGATCGCCGCCTGCTGCAACAGCTCCAGCACCGGCTGGAAACTTTCGTAGGGATGGTGCAGCAGCACGTCCTGCTGGTCGATGATATCGAACACCGAAGCGCCGGTGACAAAGGCTTTCGGCAGCACCGGCGTATGCGGCGTGAATTTCAGGTCGGGCCGGTCGACCAGGTCCGGCAAAGGCATCAGGCGCACCAGGTTGACCGCGCCGTTGACCCGGTAGCAATCGCCTGGCGCCAGGCCGTTCTGGTTCAGCAGCCGCTGCACCAGCGAAGCCGGCGTGCCGTCCGCTACTTCCAGCCGCACTGCATTGCCCAGCTGGCGTGTCGGCAGCTCACCCTGGAGGGCCAGCCGCAGGTCGGTGACTTCATCCTCGTCGACAAACAAGTCGCTGTTGCGCGTCACGCGGAACTGATAACAGCCGCCGATAGACAAACCCGGAAACAGCTCGCCGACAAAACGCTGCATGAAACTGCTCAGCAGCACGAAGCCGTATGCATGCGCCGACAGATGCTCCGGCATCCGGACCAGGCGCGGCAACACCCGCGGCGCCTGCACGATGGCCAGTTCGGTTTCGCGGCCGAAGGCATCCTTGCCGCTCAGCTTGACTGCGAAATTCAAGCTCTTGTTGAGCACCCGCGGAAAAGGATGGGCCGGATCCAGCCCGATCGGCGTCAGCACCGGCAACAGCTCGCTCTTGAAAAATTCATGAGCCCAGGCAGTCTGCTCCTCGTTCCATTCCGACTCCTGGTAAAAAGCGATGCCCTCGGCATTCAGCGCCGGCAGCAATACATCGTTGAACAAGGCATACTGGCGCGCTACCAGTTTCTGGGCGCGCTCGCTGATGGTGCTGTAGGCATGCTGCAGCGACATGCCGTCCGGCGTCACGCCGTCCACCGCTACCCTGATCTGTTCCTGCAAGCCGGACATGCGGATTTCGGAAAACTCATCCAGGTTGCTGCTGGTGATGCAGACAAAGCGCAGCCGTTCCAGCAAGGGGACCGCAGGGTCTTCGGCTTGCGCCAGGACCCGCTCGTTAAAGGCAAGCACACCGAGTTCGCGATTGAGCAATGGGAAAGTCATGGTCTGGTCAGAAAATGGTCGGGGATTATGGAAGACAAAGGCGGATTTTTCAGCAATTACCAATATGGCAATGCTGATTGTAAGGAGGGAATGTGACGCGGGAATGACAAGGAGAAGGCCTGGCGGACAGGCCTTGGAACCGGCAGACGATCGCCCTGCAGATGCGGCTATCCTGGTTTTTCCCGAGATAACGCCGCAAATGCAGGGCTGTTTTCAGCTACACCACAATCACGCCATCAGAATTTCCAGGCTATGTTTGCCTTGATGGCGTTGTCCCTTACCTTGTCGCCGAACTGTCCTGAATATCCCAGGCCCAGCGTTGCGCTCTTGCCGATGCCGACGTCAATCCCGGCTTCCACCAGCATGGCGTCGCGCGCTACCGGCACGCCGGTCACCGCAAACGACGCAGCGGCGTTGCTGCTGAACGCCAGGTCCGCGGTCGGCGTCACGCTGCCGAATGCGTGGCGCCAGCCGACCGTGCCGCGGGCCGTAACGCCCGAGCCAGGAGCGCCCAGGAGAGTCGCGGCCCTTACGCCCAATGTCGAGAAGGTGACGTTCTGGCTGTCGCTCTTGCCGCTCAGGGCAGCAGCGCCGCCGTTTTCGCTGAAGCCGTCGGTATGCAGGTTGACATACGCCAGGCCGGCGAACGGTTCCAGCGCTACCCGGCCCGCCGCGATGGCGTAGCCAAGCTCACCGAAAACCTGGGTAGTGTGCGCATCGTAGCTGGACTTGGTGCTGTCGGAGAAACCCGGGAACACGATGCTGCGGTCGGTGTCCAGCTTGTTCCATGTATATGCGGTCCCCAGGCGCACGCCAAGCGCGCCGAACTGCGCGTCGCCATACAGCGCCAGGTGATAGCTGTCGATGGAACCGGAGCCGTTGGAGCGGCTGGTGTCAAACGACGTGTGGCCGATGCCGCCGGCGACACCTGCACGCCAGGTATCGTTCAGCGGCGTGTCGACCCCGACAATGAAGCCTCCGGTGCTGCGGTTCACGTTGGCCACGCCGTTCTCGCCATCCAGGTTGCTCTTGGCGCCATATACCTGGCCCCAGACCACCCGCGCATTGCGCCGGTCGTCGGCGCAGGCGTTATCGGCGCGCAACTGATCGTTCTGCTGAGTGGCGCTGTCTGCTGTGCAGCTGGCTGCACCGCCGGCCGAAAGCGCAGACAAGACGCCGGAACGCGCAGCCGAACCTTGGCGCGCGCGCGCTGTGACCGCATCTCTGATGTAACGGCTGTCTTCCAGCATGACGCTGCGCGCGCTGGCGTGAATCTCGCCGGACAGGCTGTCAAACGCCGCTTGCGCCGACGCCAGGTCGAGCGAGGTGATGGTGTCGTAAATCGTATTGCCGCCGCCAAGGATGGTGACGGCGTTTGCCACGCTTTGCTGGTTCGGCGTAGTGGCCGCCTGCTGGAACGACACACTATTACGCACCAGTTGCAGGAACACGTTCTTGGCGTCGTAGCTCAGGCTAGGCGTCAGGAATACCAGGTTCGACGTCACCCCTGAAAATGTGCCGTTGACGCCGCCGGCAGAAGTAAGGATCGTATAGTTGTTGGTCGGCTTGTAGTCGCCGACCGCCGCCATTACCTGCACCGTTCCGCCAGTCAAGCTGGTGCTGCCGCCGACGCTGATCAAGTCGCTTTGCAGCGGCGTGGCCTTCACCTGGTAAAACGATCCAGGCGTAAAGGCAGCATTGCCGGCCACCGTCAGGCTGCCGATAGGCTGGCCGGCGGCGGCAATCGCAGCCGTCCCGCCGCTGTTGACCAGCAGTCCGCCGATAGTCCCGGGACCCTGGATGGTGCCGCCGCTGTTGACGGTGACAGTCGAATTGGCGATCGAACCGCTTACCGCCAATGTGCCTGCATTCACCGTGGTCGGTCCGCTGTAGGTGCTGACGCCGCTCAATCCCAGCACCCCTGCGCCCAGCTTGACCACACTGCCGCTGCCGCTGATGACGCCGCCATAGGTGGTGTCGTCGGAACGATTGAACGTCAGCGTGCCATTGTCGACCACGTTGCCGACTATGCTTCCGGTAGTGCCGCCATTCCCGATCTGCAATGTGCCGGCATTGATGGTGGTGCCGCCGGTGTAGGTGTTGGCACCGGTCAGCGTCAAGGTATCGCTGCCGTCCTTGGCCACTGTCCCGGTTCCCGAAATGACCCCGCCGTAATTGCCGCCGCCATTCACAGTCACGCCACCGCTGCCCAGGGCCACGTTGCCGTTGCCGTTCAGGCCTGTCAAGGTTATCTGGAAGCCGTTCACATCGAGCTGGCCGCCGTTCAAGGCCAGGCTGCCGGTGCCAAGCGCAGAATTATTGCCCACGGTGATCGTGCCGTTGTTCAGGACCGTGCCGCCGCTGTAGGTATTGGCGCCGGCCAGGGTCAGGTTGGCAGCGCCATCCTTGGTCAGGCTGCCGGTTCCGGACACCACGTTGCTCAATGTCAGGTCGTTGCTGCCCGCCACGGTCAGGCCGGCGTTGAGGACTACCGCATTATTCAGCGTCAGCGGAATGGTGTTGTCGATGGTTGCCGCGCCGCCCACAGTCAGTGCACCGGTGCCGATCGCTGAGCTGTTGCCAAGTATCAGCGAGCCGGCATTGATGGTCGTGCCTCCGGTGTAGGTATTGGCGCCGGTCAGTGTTTCGGCGCCTGTGCCTTGCTTGACCAGGCCGCCGGTGCCGCCGATGACGCCGCCGAAGGTTTGGTTGGTGGCGTCGCCGAAGGTCAGGGTATTTGCGCCCAAGGCGACTGTGCTGCCTGCCACGCCGGCCAGCGATCCGATGGTCTGGTTGCCGCTGGCAGAAATGTCCAGGCTTGCGCCGGCGCCCGCGACATTGACTGCCACGCTCGGCGCGAGGCTGCCGCCTGCACCCAGGATCAAGGCGCCGGCATTGATGGTTGCACCGCCGCTAAAAGTATTGGCGCCGGTCAGGGTTTCGGTGCCGCTGCCTTGTTTGATCAAGCCGCCGGTGCCGCCGATGGCGCCGCCGAAGGTTTGGTTGGTAGCGTCGCCGAAGGTCAAGGTATTACCACCCAGTGCGACTGTGCTGCCTGCCACGCCGGCAAGCGAACCGATGGTCTGGTTGCCGCCGGCAGAAATGTCGAAACCGGCGCCGGCAGCGGCGACGTTGACTGCCACGGTCGGCGCCAGGCTGCCGCCTGCGCCGATAGCCAGCGTACCGGCATTGATCGTGGCGCCGCCAGTGAAGGTATTGGCGCCGCTCAGGGTTTCGGTGCCGCTGCCTTGTTTGATCAAGCCGCCGGTGCCGCCGATGGCGCCGCCGAAGGTCTGGTTGGTGGCGTCGCCAAAGGTCAAGGTATTTGCACCCAGTGCGACTGTGCTGCCTGCCACGCCGGCCAGCGAACCGATGGTCTGGTTGCCGCCGGCGGAAATATCCAGGCCGGCGCCAGCGCCCGCAACGTTGACCGCCACGGTCGGAGCCAGGCTGCCGCCCGCGCCGATGGCCAGCGTACCGGCGTTGATCGTCGCGCCGCCAGTGAAGGTATTGGCGCCAGTCAGGGTTTCGGTGCCGCTGCCTTGTTTGATCAGGCCGCCGCTGCCGCCAATGACGCCGCCATAGGTCTGGTTGGTGGCGTCGCCGAAGGTCAGGGTGTTGGCGCCCAAGGCTACCGTGCTGCCTGCCACGCCAGCCAATGAGCCGATGGTCTGGTTGCCGCCGGCAGAAATGTCGAAACCGGCGCCGATGCCGGCCACGTTGACCGCCACGGTCGGCGCCAGGCTGCCGCCTGCGCCGATAGCCAGCGTCCCTGCATTGATCGTCGCGCCGCCGGTGAAGGTGTTGGCGCCGGTCAGCGTGGTAGTGGTGCTGCCGTTTTTCACGAGGCCGCCGGCGCCGGAAATGATGCCGCTCAGGCCGAGGTTATTGCTGCCGGTGAGGGTCAGGTCCGCTCCGCCGGCGAGATTGATGTTGTTGCCCAGCGTCAGTCCGATGCTGGTATCCAGTGTTGCGTTGCCTCCCACTGCCAAGGTCCCGCTGCCGATAGCGGTCGCGTTCCCCAGGATCAGTCCGCCAGCGTTGAGATTGGTGTTGCCGCTATAGGTATTGGCGCCGTTCAAGGTCAGTGTTCCGCTGTCGTTCTTGGTCAGTCCGCCGACGCCCGAAATGATGCCCGATATGGTCAGTGCGCTCGCGCCCTGGACCGTCAGGCCGCCGCCAAGCAGGTTGAAGCTGTTGCCAAGGTTAAGGCCGGCGGCAGTGGCCTGGATCGCGCCGCCGTTGGCCGTAATTGCACCGGTGCCGAAAGAGGCCGAATTATCGAACAATGCCAGGCCGCCGTTCAGCGTCGCATCCTGGAATGTCTGCGCTCCGCTCAGGGTCCAGCTGCCGCTGTTGAGTCCCAGGTGCTGGAAGTTGATGTAGGTGCCGCTGGTAATGGTGCCTGAGCCAGTGCTGCCGCTACCGGTGCCGGTTGCCGTGTTTTGCAAGAGCAAGGTATTGTTGCCGCCGGCGCCGCCGTCGACCGTTCCGGTTGCGGCAAACCCGAGGTTGAGGCCGACCACGTTCAATAGGTTGAGGCCGAGGCTGCCGCCTGCATTGACATTGGAGCCGGTCACCGCGGTAAACGTGTTGCTGCTGTTGGCACCCATCGAGACGCTGCCGGTGATGGTCCCGGAATTGACGAAGGTGTTGCCGGTGCCGGGCGTACCCGAAGCCTCGAAGGCAACCCGGCCGTTGATGGTGCCGGAATTGACGAAGTTGACCTGGCCGCCGCCGTAGGCTGCAACCACCGGCGCATCGGATGCGAACAGCGAAACGCCCAGCAAAGGCGAACTGCCGATCGTGCCGGTATTGGAAAGATTGCTGACGCCGCCGGCGCCGTTCTGCACCGCCAGCGCAACGCCGTTCAGGTTGGTCAGGCTCACTCCCAGCAAGCCGCTGGTGCCCTTCATGGTGCCGCTGTTGTTGACGGTAACGGTGCTGGCCGCGGCATTGCCGATCACGGTGCCGGTCGATAACAGGCTGGCCGCCCCCAGCAGCGACGGATCTATGGTGCCGCCGTTATTGAGCGTGACATTGTTGCCGGTCAAATTCATTGCTGTGCCGAGCAGGCCCAGCAGCACGCCGGCGCTGGCGCCGGTGTTCACGTTCACCGTCAGGTTATTGGCAGCGCTGCTGAATGAAGGCGCCAGCAACGGAGCGGCGCCGGCGCAGGTGACTGTTGCGCCGTCAGCCGGATTGGCCGGCGTGCAATTGGCCCAGGCTGCCGAACCGTTCAGGGCAAAAAAGCCGGTTGTCGCCAGCGCGAGCAATGCCGGCAAACGCCGCAGCTGCGGCGTGGCGTCACCCTGGCCGGACAGGCCGCCGGCTGCGCCGACCGAGGCAGTCGACAACAGCAGGTTCGAGGCTCCCTTGCCATTGGTCTTGGCAAGTTCCGATGTGACCACCAGTGCACCTTGTGTCTTGCTCCATACCAAACGATAAGTCTTGCTCATGTCATTCTCCGGAAAAATACAAAAAATAGGCAAAAAGACGCCCTCAACGCCAGGACGGGTCCATAGCGAAGAAAATTGGGTAAAAAAAACAGGGATTTTGTCTCAGTCTGAATTGAGACCAAGCATGCCTAGTGCAGAGTTGCCCGTTTGGCTAAACACTGCCGGCGATGCTTTTGAGGCGGCTTATCCCCAACGCATTGCAGCGGCAACAAAACTTTCGATAAGAGTGCACCTCGCCTGAATGGCGAAGTACGTGTGGGCGAAGCAAGTGCTTTCTGTCGGGGGATAAATCCGTGTTGCCATGGCTGACTCCAATTGCTGGTCCAACAACCTCTGGCTCAATTTCCGCGGCGGCGGCTACATCAGGAAAATGAGATGTAAGAAACTGACATGCTTGCCGCATCGTTGCAGGCACAGAATGATTCTGCGCGATGCTGCAGGCCCGGAATGACGCTGAATACCCTGCTCGGGCTTTCCATATGAAAACAATGCGACATGGAAATTAATTGTCATTTTAGACGTATTTCAAAGATATTGAATATGGAAGTAATGTTTATTTTAATAATTAACATTAGTTAACGTTTACATTTTGTAAATTAACATTCTAA
>NZ_JAQGLV010000096.1 GCF_028292705.1 Collimonas fungivorans
TTAGCCGCCCTGATGCATGAAGTCGAGATCGAGGATCCGATCGATTTCGCCGACCTGCCGTTCGCCGAAAACGAGTTGCGCGAACTGGTCGCCTCGCACCTGTGCGAGATGGCCGGCGCCATGGAAAACTTCAGCACCGAGGATCGCCTGCTGACCTTGCTCGCGGTATCGGCCAAGCTGGTGCTGGAAAACCTGGTGCTGCACCTGCAACTGCTGCGCCGGCATGGACTGCCGGTAAGCGACGGCGTCGAGGCTTTACTGAGCCGGCTGCGCAAGCCTGAATAAGCCATTCAGACGCGCGCGAATAGCAACACTCCCCCGCAATTGTGGGAGAAATAACCCATTCCTTGAGGTATTATTAACAACGAAGAAACGAAACACCGAATACCTCAGCCCGCAGTGCGCCGCACAGGGCTCCAGACAAAGGGAATACATATGCTGCGTAGTGGAAACAAACGGGCCCTTGGCGCCTCCGTGATCGTCACGACCCTGATGCTTGCTGCCGGTTTGTCCGGCTGTGGGAAGACCGAATCGGCCGCCTCACTGATGGCTGAAGCGAAGCAATACCAGCAAAAAGGCGACAACAAGGCTGCCCTGATCCAGCTGAAGAACGCGGCTGCCAAGAATCCGGAAGACGCCGAGGTGCGCTTTGCGCTGGCCGGCCTGTACAACACTTTGGGCGACCCCGTGTCGGCCGAAAAGGAAATCCGCAAGGCCATAAGCCTCGGCATCGACGGCGCGCGCGCCGCGCCCGAGTTGGGCAAGTCCTTGCAGCTGCAGGGGCAGCCGCAAAAGGCGATCGATGAAACGTCGGCAGCGGCCGCCAAGTCCGACCCGGCGCTGCTGGCGGTGCGCGGCGACGCCTACCTGGCGCTGAACGACATCGTCAACTCCAAAGCATCGTACGAACGCTCGCTCAGCGCCAAGGCCGGCTACCCCTACTCGCTGATGGGCCTGGCGCGCCTGGCGATGCTCGACAAGGATACCGAGGGCGCCAACCGCTATGTCGAACAGGCTATCGCGGCCAATCCGCAGGATGCGTCAGTGTGGTTCTTCAAGGGTACGCTGATGCGCGCTCAAGGCAAGAACGCCGATGCGCTGGCCGCCTACAGCCAGGCCATCACGCTCAAGCCCGACCACCTGAACGCGCTGATGGAGCGCGCCAACATGGAAATCGCCGCCGGAAAGTTCGATGCTGCCAAGGCCGACATCGACGCGGCACGCAAGGTGGCCCCGGCGGCGATGCTTGTGACCTACACCCAGGGCCTGCTCGACTTTAGCCAGGGCAAGTACGCCGCCGCCCAGGAATCGCTGCAAAAAGTGCTGCGCTCGGCGCCCGAGCATATGCCCACAATCCTGCTGGCGGGCGCGGTCGAGCTGAATCTCGGTTCGCTGCAGCAAGCAGAGCAGCACCTGAAGAAGTACCTCGAGAAGTTCCCCGAGAATGCTTACGCGCGCAAGCTGCTGGCCGAGGTCCAGCTCAAGGGTGCGCAGCCGGCCGATGCCGTGGCTACGCTGTCACCGCTGCTCAAAGACGGCAGCCAGGACGCGCAGTTGCTGGCGCTGGCTGGCGAGTCGGCGATGCGGACGCGCGACTTCGGCAAGGCGTCCACCTATTTCGAGAAGGCCTCGACGCTAGCGCCGGCCTCGGCCTCGCTGCATACCTCGCTCGGCTTATCCAAGCTGGGCCAGGGCGATCAGGCCAAGGCGATCAGCGAACTCGAGCGCGCCACCGTGCTCGACCCGAAATCGGAACAGGCCAGCATTGCGCTGATCAGGGCCGAGCTGACCTTGAAACATTACGACAAGGCGCTTGCCGCCGCCAAGGTGCTGGTGGCGGCCCAGCCCGACAACGCAATCGCGCGCAACCTCGAGGGTGGCGTGCACCTGACCAAGGGCGACCGCCCCGCAGCCCGGGCCAGCTTCGAAAAGGCCGCCAGCCTGCAGCCGACCTTTTTCGCCGCCGTGATGAATCTGTCCCAGATGGACTTGGAAGACAAGAAGCCGGACGCGGCGAAGCAGCGCCTGGTGGCATTCCTGGAAAAGGACAAGAAAAACGTCGGCGCGATGTCGGCCCTGGCGGCCTTGGCTCAAACCCAGAACAATCCCGACGAGGCCACCACGTGGCTGGAAAAAGCCAACGCCGAGAATCCGGAAGCGGTCGCGCCGGCCATGCAGCTGGCAGCCCATTACCTGCGCACCAAGCAGCCGGCCAAGGCCTTGACCCTGACGCGCAAGATGCAGACCGCCAACCCGACCAACGGCGACCTGCTCGATCTGCTGGGCCAGGCTCAAATAGTGAGCAACGACCTGCCCGGCGCGCTGGAAACCTACAGCAAGCTGGTCAACGTGGCGCCGAAGTCGGCCCAGGCGCATCTCCGCCTGGCGGGGGTGCACATGCTGATGAAAAGCGAGACCGAAGCGACCAGCGACCTGAAGAAGGCGCTTGCACTGCAGCCGGGCTTCACCCCCGCCTATTTGGGGCTGGCCGAAATTGCGATGCGCAAGAATCGGCCGGACGAGGCAATCGCCTTCGCGCGTGAAATGCAAAAGCAGCAGGGCCAGGAGAATCTTGGCGTGCTGATGGAAGCCGACATCCTGGTGCAACAGAATAAACATGCCCAGGCTCTGCCGCTCTACGAAAAAGCATTGGCGCGGACCAAGCAGACCAAGGTCATGCTGACCATCCACGGCCTGCTGGTACGGACTGGCAAGCAGCAAGAGGCCGATCAGCGGCTTGCGCAATGGATGCGTGAACATCCGACCGATGTACTGGCCGCCATGTACGCCGCTGAAAGCAATATCGCCAAGAAGCAATACAAGGCCGCCATTCCGCAGCTGGAGGAGATCCTGAAGCACACTCCCGATAACGCCGCAGCGCTCAACAACCTGGCATGGACCTACCAACAGGAAAAGGATCCAAAGGCCCTCGAAACGGCCGAGCGCGCCTACAAGCTCGCGGGCGACGTGGCGCCGGTAATGGATACGCTAGGCGCTATCCTGACCGAGCGCGGCGACACCAAGCGCAGCGTGCCGCTGCTGCAAAAAGCGTCCGGTCTTGCGCCAAACGACCTCGATGTGCGTCTGCATCTGGCACAGGCGCTCGCCAAGTCCGGGGATAAAGCGAATGCTCGCAAGGAAGTTCAGCAAATCATTGCCAAAGGGAACGGTTTCCCACGGCTCGCAGACGCGGAGGCATTACTCAAGCAGCTATAAGTCCAGTTCCCGCTTCTTTTCCCGGCGGGACATTTCAGCAGGTGCGTGACATTTTTACCGTTCTATTGGCAAATAGTAATTTCTTTCTGGCATCTGCTTGCCAATAATGCTACGATGGTACCGATTGGTAGATCAATATGGTGCATCGATACCAATATGCGGAGAGAAAATATGAGCGTTTCCCTCGATCGTCCGAGACTGGTCGAAATTAGTTCAGAAGGCAGCGATTCGCCCTACGGCTCAGTTCGTGCGCAGGGGGGTGGCATAAACTTGTGTGATAACATTAGTGATGTGACCATCAACGAAAAATCTTTCGGAATACGGGTTGCCGATACCGACGAGGGGCGCAGTTCAGCTAGTCTGCTGATCAACAAGATGTACGCTTGGCGCGGCTACGCCGGCACTCACCGTATCGAAGACAATCCCAACCGCATCACACTCTCGGCTTCCGACAAAGGCGAGGTGGTGGGAACTGTCACGCTAGGCATAGACTCGCCGATCGGCATCCTGGCCGACGAGGTATTCAAGGACCAGATCGATCCGTTCCGCGCGCGCGGCGCCAAGGTATGCGAGATTACCAAGTTGGCGTTCGATCCGACCGTGCGCTCGAAAATGGCGCTTGCCTCGCTGTTTCACATCCTGTTCATTTACGGCCGGCGCATGCACAAGTGCACCGACGTGTTTATCGAGGTCAATCCGCGCCACCGCCGCTTTTACGAGACCATGCTGGGCTTTACCCGCTTGGCCGAATTGCGCAGCAATCCGCGCGTCGCCGCGCCGGCCTATTTGTTGTGGTCCAACCTGGATGACGTGCAGGAAAAGATCGAGTGCCTGGGCGGTACCAGCAACCACCCGGGGACCGAACGGTCGCTGTTCCCCTATTTCTTCTCTCCCAAGGAAGAAGCAGGTATCGCCAAACGCCTGATTTCGCTCGGCTAGCCGCCGGCGCTTTCACCTTCGCGCCCGGCACCCGGCGCCGCGCTGGTGGCTGCGGATTCGTAGCGTACCAGGATCGGCACCACTAGCCGGCGCAGGAACAGCCCCACCCCACCCCACAGGGTAATGAACCATAGCGGCACCCCGCCCGGCGGATTGCCGGGATAGTGCCATCGGCCGCTCAGCACGCCGGTGTATTCGATGGCCGCGCCGAACAGGATCAGGTAGCCAGTGTAGGCCAGGTCGAGGCGCTCATGGAACAGCACCAGCCCGACAGCGAGCAGCACGCCGGTCACCAGCAACAAGGTGTCGCCGTCATGAATACTGGCAAATGCCGCCGCGTACAGCAGCGCCAGGATCCATACCGTCGCGCGCTGGCCATGCGGCGCCGGCCCGTCCAGCACGCGGCGCGTGTGCAGCAGGTAGAAGCCCCACATGAACACTTCCCACACCGGCATGCCGAGCAGGTCCGGCGAGCTGAATGCGAAGATCCCCTGCTTCAGCGAAGCGGCGTTCATGGCGGTGAAGAACACGCACACCGCGACACAGAACACGGCCTCGACCCGGCTCAGGCGGCCGAAGGTGAGCGCCCACATCAGGACCAGCGCAGCCAGTATGGCCCAGTTGCCTGGCACCAGGGCTACGATTGCCATGGCGGCGGGAATTTGCAGCAGGAGGCGGATCGGTATTTGCATGGGAGTATGTAAACACTGCTGCCTGCGTGTTGTCAAGCATTCAAGAACAAAAAAGGCCTCCGAAGAGGCCTTAATCTGAAGCACTAGTGATTACTTCTGCTTGCGGCGACGGATCGCACCCATGCCGACCAACGCCAGACCCATCAGGGCCAGCGCGCCTGGTTCTGGCAAAGCGAACGCTTGTGCTGGATCGTCGATCTTTGCACCAATGATATTCGAATTGGTCGGATCGCTCCATTGCGTCAGCAGGTTGTAGCTGTTCTTGAACTTCAGGTCGGCCTGGCCAAAGGCGGTGTTGAAGAAGTCGGTGTCGAGCTTGTCAGCCCAGGCGCCACCGGCGGTGATGTCGATGTTGGCGAAGAAGTCCGACTGGCCGGTGAATCCGTCCTGGGTTGGCACCTGGCTGCCCGAGATGGTCACGGTTGGGTTGCTCGGATCGATACCGGCAGTAAAGACGATGTGCGCCAGGAGGGTGCCATCGGTGAAGCCGGTGGCGGTCGACTGGCTGGTGCGAATGCCTGCAGGTCCGTTCAGCGACACAGCGCCCATGTCGGTGTAGCTATAGGCGTCCATATCGCGCCAGTACAGATCCATGTAGCCGAGGGCGCCAGGGAATGGGTTGGCGGCCGTTGCAGGCGAACCTTGCTGGACACCGTAGAAAATACCGGTAACCTGGGCGCCGGCGCCGTCACTGAAGAAGGCAGGGCCCGATGGCGAAATTTGCGCGTTCGGCGTGACAACGACGCCCTTGCGCAGGGTATCGACGGTAAACACGCCCCAGCTGATTTCGTTGGCGTAGCCGGTGTTGGCGCCATTGACGGCGATTTGCTCTGCGCCGGTGAACTTGACAAAAAGTGGGCCGCCAGGCAGCGACTGCACTGGATTTGCAAAAGCGCTGATGCTGACGGACAGGCCGAGAGCGAAAGCGAGTAATTTGGATTTCATGATTTCTCCGGATTTTAGGAAGTGTAATTTAAAGGCTACATCACCGACATGAACTATTAAGCAAGTGGTGTGCCAGATATTCGCTGCATTTCCTAAATCACTGTAATTAAAGGAGTTTTCGAAGACCGAACCGTCGTTCTGGGAGCTTCGCCCGGATGATCTGCAAGCCACTGTAAGATTTTTCGACAGACATCAGGCCGCTAACAAGACTTATCTTTTCCTAACGATAACGACCGGGGGCAATCAGGCCGTGCGGATCGATGCCTTGGCGCAAGCGTTGATGGAAATTGTTCGACTCCTTCATCCTGTCGGCCAGCTTGGGCATCGCACCGACCGCAACCCGGTAGGGGAAGCAGCCTTGGGCATGGCCACGCTCAATCAGTTCGTGGTAGCAGGCCTGCGCCGCCTTGGCCGAGTCCGTCTTGTCGCGCGCGAAGATCAGCGGCACCGTACTGTCGAACAGCTTGTCGCTTAGCGACGTGAACGTTAGCAGCGGCTCCATCTCATGCTTGCTGGTTACTTCGGTGACCATATTGACGTAAGCGCGCGCGTCGGCCGGCCGCATCGGCACCAGCGGCGCGTACCAGATCAGGCCGCAGCCGTCGCGGGCCGGGTCGCGCGGGCTCGACTGCGCGGCGCCTGGGTTGCGCCAGTAGGCCAGCGGCAACGCGGTCTCGTTCGGCCGGCCGGAGACCAGCTCGAGCGACCGCGCCAGCGTGGCGGCGGTGCTGCTCAGGCGCTGGCCGGCGGCGCCTGGAATCCAGCGCGCCGCCGCCAGCAAGGTGTCGGCATTCTTTGCGTTCAGGAACAGCAGGCGGCTGGCAACACCGGACAGCGCCTGGCGGATTTCCTTTTGCGCCGCCGCGACCATGCGTTTGGTGCCGTACAGGGTGCCGAAGCCGGTCCACGGCATGATCTGGTACTGGCGACCGAGTTGCTCGATCGCTTCTGGAAGGATCAGCCCGTTGTCGCCGATGCGGTCGGCCGGATACGGCGCCGACATCGCCAGCACCCGGTGCCGGTTCATCAGGTTGATGCCGCCCACCGTGCCGGGCAGCTTGCCGAGGATGGTGCGGATACGCTCGACCGCGCTTTCCAGCAGCGCGTCGTCTTTCAGGCTGAACAGGCAGACCTTGGTGCATTCCGGGCGGCGCGCCAGCTGGATGCTCATCCTCGTGACGATGCCGAAGCCGCTCTGGGAAAACAGTCCAGCCGAATAGGCCCCGATGCCCCATTTGAACAGCCGCGCCAGATCGTCGCCGGCCGCCTCGTTCATCGCGGTGCGGTAGCGGCTGCCGTCGACCAGGATGGCCTCGAGGTCGGTCACTGCGGCAAAATGGTCGGTATACGGGGTAATGCCGTAGCCGCGCTCGAGGGCGTTGCCGAGCAGGCTGCAACTAGGACCGGCGCCGGTCACCGGTACCATGAACGGCAGCTTCTCCTTATCGAGATATGCGGCCAGCATTCCCTGGGTAACCCCGGGCTCGACGGTCACGACCCCCATGTCGGGATCGAAATCAAGGATCCGGTTCAGCCCGGACAAATCGATGATCGCAAACTCCTCGCGAAGCGCCTCGGTGGTGCCGTAACCCCAGTTGCGCCCGGTGCTGATCGGGTGAACAGCGATCAGGTTGCGCGAGGCAATGCGCATCACTTCGGGCAACGCCGCGCTGTCGGCGATCCGCAGTCCGGCCGGGATGGGGCGCGCTTGCGCCGCGGTGGTGTCGGCACCGTAAGCGGCCTGGGCCGCGAGGCCCAGCAGCACATTGTCGCTGCCGAGCAGGGTCTGCCATTCGCCGACGGCGGCGTCAAATTGTGTGGTCATCTGGTGCGCTAGTAGTTCGTCAAATATCTGGTTCGTCGCCCGCGGCGCCCTGGAGGCGGCGCGGCAAGTGTTGGTGCAGCTGTCCGATCAGCTCGGAGGCGGCACACACGATCTGGCTGGCGCCGAATCCCGCCTTGGTCATTTCTTTAAAAAATGACTTGGCCAGGATTTTCGCCGCCTCGTGCGGGTGCTTGTACGCGGTCCGCACCGGGTCGCCGACTTTTTCCTCTACTTGCCGCATGTCCTGGGGCAGCGCCAGCTGCGCGAAACGAAAATCAGGCCTTGCAGCTGCAGGTATCAAGTGATTATCAGCATGGTTCATGATCGATTCATGTCGGTCGGACACAGCCATGGAAAAATGTTGGCCTTGATCTTATGTCATTAGCGCCGTCGATGCCAGTTGAAAAAAGCGTGACCGGCACCGCTTCAGGGTTCCGGCGCCGGTTTCGGGGTGAACAAGGCCTTGTGCATCAAGTGACGCGCCAGCATCAGCGGCGGCATGCGCAGCCAGTTGCCGCGGATATACAACAGGAACAGCGCGCTCGACGTCAGGCGGTCCGAACAGCTAGCGTGGCGCGGCAGCAGCGCGCGGCCGAACAGCTGGTCCATCAGCGCCAGCAGCAGCCGGTTCGGCGCGGCCGGCCGCAGCGCCGCCAGCACCTCGGTTGGTACCGGCGTATTCAGCACGGCCGCAGCATGGCGCAGCGCGTAGAACAGCGGTCGATCCAGCTGCATTTCACGGGCACGCCCCGGCAGCTGGCGCCAGAAAGCAGGGTCGGCGCCGAAGCGCTGCAGCAGGCGGTGGATGTCCACGAGGTCGCGCAGCCCGTGGTCGAACTCGCCGTCGTAGAACAGGTGCACCGCGCTGTGCAGCACCATGTCGACCGGCGCCAGCACCTGCAGGCCTGGGTGCCCCGCCACCGCCACCGCGGCGGCGCGCAGCAGCGCCGGCTCCGGACGCAGGCGCGCCGTTTCCGGCAGGATCGCGTGGTGCACGTCGATCAGGCTCATGCGCCTGACGTGCTGCA
>NZ_JAQGLV010000107.1 GCF_028292705.1 Collimonas fungivorans
CCGATGATCACGATGCCCTTGATGATGTATTGCCAGATGTCGGACACGCCCAGCAGCACCAGGCCGTTGGTCAGCACCGCGATGATCAGCGCGCCGACCAGGGTGCCGCCGATGGAGCCGACGCCGCCGGTAAAGCTGGTGCCGCCCAGGATCACCGCGGCAATCGCATCCAGTTCGTAAGACTGCCCCAGCTGCAAGCCGTTGGCCGCGGACAGGCGCGACGCCGTCATCACCGCGCCCAGGCCGGCCAGCAGGCCGGACACCGCATACACGAACAGCAGCACCTTCCACACCTTGATGCCGGACAGGCGCGCCGCTTCATGGTTGCCGCCAACCGCGTAGATCTGCACGCCGATCACGGTACGGCGCAGGATGAACCAGGAAACCGCCACCACCAGCAAGGCGATGATCACCAGCCAGGGCACGCCCAGCACCGAATCGTTGCCGATGAAGGCGAACGGCAGTTCGGCGTTGAACACGGTCTTGTCATCCGCCAGCAGGCGCGCCAGGCCGCGCATCGCGGTCAGCGCGCCGAGCGTGACGATAAACGGCGGCAAGCGCATGAAAGCGATCAGGACGCCGTTGGCCAGCCCCAGCAGCAGGCCGAAACCGATGCCGGCGGCGATTCCCAGCATGCCGAACTGCGGCGACAGCGAAGCCAGCATCGCCACCACCGCCGACGCCGCCAGGATCGCGCCGACCGAAAGATCGATGCCGGCGGTCAGGATGACGAAGGTCATGCCGGCCGCCAGCACGATATTCACCGACGCCTGCTGGGTGATGATCGACAGGTTCTGCACCGTGAAGAAATTTTCGCTCATCAGGGCGAAACCCAGCACCAGCAACAGCAGCACCGGCAGCATGCCGACCGTGCGCAACAAACCGCGCAGCTGCTCGCGCTTGCCGATGGTTTCGGCCGTGATCTTGCTACTTGCTTCCATGATATTTGTCTCCTTGCTGTTCTGATTCATGATTACCGTCTTGCGTGGCCGCCCGCCGATCAGGCTGCCTGCGGCTCGACCTGCTGCGCGCCGGTCGCCAGTTCGATAATGTTTTCCTGGGTGATTTCGCGTCCGGAATGCCCGCCCAGCTCCGCCACCAGCTCGCCTTCGCGCATCACCAGCACCCGGTCCGAAGTGCCGACGATCTCCGGCAGCTCGCTGGAAATCACCACCACGCCGATGCCGGCCTGGGCCAGTTCGTTGATGATGCGGTAGATCTCCGACTTGGCGCCGATGTCGACCCCGCGCGTCGGTTCATCCAGGATCAGCACATGCGGCTTGATTTCCAGCAGGCGCGCCAGCAATACCTTCTGCTGGTTGCCGCCGGACAGCGCGCCGACATTGATGTTGGGAGAAGCCACCCGGATCGCCAGCGACTTGATGGCGGCGCTGGCGCGCTGCGCGCCGCGGCTGCGGTCCAGCACGCCGCCGTAGCTGGCGTCCGGCACGCAGGCGCAGACGTTGATGTTGTCGCGTACGCTCATGTCCAGGAACAGGCCTTGCGATTTGCGGTCCTCGGTCAGGTACGCCACGCCGGCGCGGATCGCATCGACCGGGCCGCGCAGCGCCGCGACCGCCTTGCCGGCTACTTCCAGCGTGCCGGAAATGCGTGGATCGGCGCCAAAAATCAAACGCGCCAGTTCGGTGCGGCCGGCGCCGACCAGGCCGGCGATGCCCAGCACTTCGCCCGCATGCAGATCGAAGCTGCAGCCGCGCACCCGTTTGCCGTCAGCCATGTCGCGCACCCGCATGACGACATTGCCGGGATCGTAAGGCGCATGTTCCTTCTTGTAGAAACCGGAGAGGTCGCGCCCCACCATCATTTTCACCAGCGCCTCGGCCGACAGTTCCGCGCGCGCCAGCATGCCGACGTGCTTGCCGTCGCGCAATACCGAGACCTTGTCCGACAGTTCGTAGATTTCCGCCATGCGATGGCTGATGTAGACGATCGCCAGCCCTTCCTGGCGCAACTGCCGGATCAATGCGAACAAACGATCAGTCTCGCGCGAAGACAGCGGCGTCGTGGGTTCGTCCATCACCAGGATTCGCGCGTGGGCATGGATCGCGCGGGCAATCTCCACCAGCTGGCGTTCGGCGATCGACAGGGTGCTGATCCTGGTCTGCGGCGTGAATTCAGCCCCCAAGCGCTTCAAGACATCGACACAGCCCGCCTCCATCGCCCTGCGGTCGACGCTCCAGCCGCGCTTCAGTTCACGCCCCAGGTAGATGTTCTCGGCCACGCTCAGGTTGGGGCACAGGCTCAGTTCTTGATAAATGACTGCCACGCCATGTTCCTTGGCGGCGCCCGGACCGTAGCTGGCCACGCGCCGGCCGTCGATGCGGATCTCGCCGCCGGCGTCGGCCTGGTGGGCGCCCGACAGGACTTTCATCAGGGTCGACTTGCCGGCGCCGTTCTCGCCCATCAAGGCATGGACTTCGCCGGCATACACGGTCAGGTCGACCTCTTTCAGCACCCGCAAGCCGCTGAAGGTCTTGGAGATGCCGCGCATCTCGAGGATTGGCGTCGCGCCTGCTGCAGGTTTCATGGATACCCCCTTGCTTTGACTGATCGATCAGTTTTTTTTAAAAACTCATCGAATCGATAAACAACTTGTGTGATCGGATAAGAATTTTTCAGTGAAACCAAGGAAGAGCCGCTGCCACCAACATTCTTGGCGTGAGCGATCGCTCAATATCAAATCTTGATGCTGGTGCGAAGCGAAGGCCTGGCGCCTTGCCGGGATGCGGGATTTTCATTTGTCTCCTTGCGTCTTTTATCTTTACCTGGGCCACACCGAAATATGGTTTGCGACCTGATTTGCGATCAATATTAGTGGAAAGCAAGCGCTTGCGCAAGCGCTTGCTTTTTTTGATATTCAGACAATACAAGCGATGGGGACAAAAAAACACCTCCACGAAGGAGGTGTCGGATACCGGTTAAAACCGCCCGCGCGGGGAGGCGGGACGCCTGCGATCAGTTGCCTGCCACGGTCATGCTCTCGATCAATACCGAGCCGGTCTGCTTGGTGCCGCGGATCAGCGTATCGGCGCCGATAGCGACGATCTGGGCCAGCATGTCTTTCATGTTGCCCGCAATCGTGATTTCTTCCACCGGGTACTGGATCACGCCCTTTTCCACCCAATAGCCGGAAGCGCCGCGCGAATAATCGCCGGTGACGTAGTTGACGCCCTGCCCCATCAGTTCGGTCACCAGCAGGCCGGTATCGAGCTTTTTCAGCATGGCCTTGAAGTTGTCCGAGGATTTGGTCAGCGAGGAAGTAATGCTCAGGTTATGCGAGCCGCCGGAATTGCCGGTAGTCTTCATGCCCAGCTTGCGCGCCGAGTAAGTCGACAGGAAATAACCCTGCACCACGCCATCCTTGACCACGTCGCGGCGCTGGGTCTTGACGCCCTCCTCGTCGAAAGGCGCCGAACCGACCGCGCCGATGACATGCGGGTCTTCCACGATCTGGATATGCGGCGCAAACACCGATTTGCCCAGCGTATCCAGCAAAAAGGTCGATTTGCGATACAGCGCACCGCCCGACACCGCCTGCACGAACGCCCCCAGCAGGCCGGCCGCCAGCGGCGCCTCGAACAGCACCGGGCACTTGCGGGTATCCAGCTGGCGCGCGTTCAGCCGCGCCAGTGCACGCTCTGCGGCGTAACGACCGATCGCTTCCGGCTTGGCCAGCTGCTTTGCATCGCGCATCGACGAATACCAGTCGTCGCGCTGCATGTTGCCGCCCTTGCCGGCGATAGGCGCCACTGAAATGGTATGGCGCGAAAACGGATAGCCACCCATGAAACCGCGCGAATTGGCGCTGACGAAGTGGGATTGCTGGGCGTAGACGCCGGCGCCCTCGCTGTTGGTGATGCGCTTGTCGACGGCAAATGCTGCCGCTTCGCAACGTTTTGCCAATTCGACAGCTTCTTCCGCCGAGATCAGCCACGGCGAACACAGCTTCAAGTCCAGCGGATTCATTTCCAAAGTATCAACATCCGGCAAGCCGGCGCAATCGTCTTCAGCCGTGAAACGGGCGATGTTATAGGCCGCTTCGACCGTATCCTGCAGGGCTTTGGCCGAAAAGTCGGAAGTGCTGGCATTGCCGCGCCGGGTATGGCCCTCCTCGCCCAGGTAGACGGTGACGCCCATGCCCTTGTCCTTGTTTTGCTCGATCGTCTCGACGCTGCCCTTGCGCACGCCCACCGACAAACCGCTGCCTTCGCTGATTTCGACGGCGGCGCCGGAAGCGCCTTTTTCCCGCGCATAACGCAAGACATCCTGCGCCAACTGTTGCAATTGCTCTTGACTATGGATAAATACGGAGTCGCTCATGGGTCGGTTTTCTTTGAATAAGGTATAAAACGGTTATCATAGCAGTCGTTTACAGTATGGAAGTACCCTTAACATCATGCCAAATCCCAATCGGGGCTCCTGCGGCTTTCAGTCCAGCGAGTTCGAACAAGAATACGACCGTCCCTCCAAGTCCCAGCTCAAGCGCGAGATGACCGCCCTGCAGAAGCTCGGCGAAGAGCTGATCGCCGAGTCGCGCGACCGCGTCAAGCGCGTGCCGATGCCGGAAGATGTGCGCGACGCCATCCTCGAATGCCAGCAGATCAAGGACCACGAAGGACGCCGCCGCCAGACCCAGTACGTAGGCAAGAAGATGCGTACGCTGGAGCCGCACGAACTCGCCGAAATCCAGAAAACCCTGGACAGCTGGAGAGGCCTGTCGAAAGCCGACACCGCCGCCATGCACGCGCTGGAACGCCATCGCGACCGCCTGCTGAAGAATGACGGCGCGTTGACCGAACTGCTGGCGCAGCATCCGGAACTGGATGTGCAGCATGTACGCACCATGATCCGCAATGCGCGCAAGGAGCAGGCCGAGAACAAACCGCCGAAAGCGTATCGCGAGATTTTCCAGCTGCTGAAAGAGCTGCAAAAATCGTCGGGCAACCAGGATGACATCGACGCCGAAGACGACGACGAGCAAGATGAGCACAATTAATCCGGCGCCGACCGCGAACCTGAAAATCGGCCTGGTGTCGATTTCGGACCGCGCCAGCACCGGCGTCTATCAGGACCAGGGCATCCCTGCCCTGCAAGACTGGCTGGCGGCTGCACTGAGCACCCCATGGCAAGTCGAAACCCGCCTGATCGCCGACGACCGTACACTGATTGAACAAACCCTGGTCGAGCTGGTGGACCAGCAGCGTTGCGACCTGGTGCTGACCACCGGCGGCACCGGCCCGGCGCGGCGCGACGTGACGCCGGAAGCAACCCTGGCGGTGGCGACCAAGGAAATGCCCGGCTTCGGTGAACAGATGCGGCAAATCAGCCTGCAGTTCGTGCCGACCGCGATCCTGTCGCGGCAAGTCGCGGTGATCCGCGAAAGCGCCGACCACGCGGCCCTGATCCTGAACCTGCCGGGCCAGCCGAAAGCCATCAAGGAAACCCTGGAAGGCTTGAAAGACGCCGACGGCAAGCAGAAGGTATCCGGCATCTTCGCTGCCGTGCCCTATTGCATCGACCTGATCGGCGGTCCGTACATCGAAACCAATGAAGCGGTATGCAAGGCGTTCCGGCCGAAATCGGC
>NZ_JAQGLV010000137.1 GCF_028292705.1 Collimonas fungivorans
TGCTTGAGCTTGTCCGACGCCGCGCCGGCCTTGGCCATACCGGACAGGTCGCCCTTGACGTCCGCCATGAAAACCGGCACGCCGCTGTCCGACAGCGCCTGCGCAATCACCTGCAGGGTGACGGTCTTGCCGGTGCCGGTAGCGCCGGTGATGCAGCCATGGCGATTCACCAGTGCAGGCAGGAGCGCCAGGTCGTGCTGGGCGTTTTTGGCAATCAGGAGAGGATTTGACATGGTTTGGCAGACGTTTTAAGTGGATTTCAATGGATTTCAAGAAAGTGCAATATGGTAAAATTGCGCTTTGATTATAGCTAACTCAAGCAAGAAAGAACCATCATGGCTGGACACAGCAAATGGGCCAATATTAAGCACAAGAAGGCCGCCACCGATGCCAAGCGCGGAAAAATCTGGACTCGCCTGATCAAGGAAATCACGGTTGCGGCCCGCATGGGCGGCGGCGACATCGACGCCAACCCGCGCCTGCGGCTGGCGGTTGACAAGGCGTCCGACGCCAATATGCCGAAGGATAACGTAACCCGCGCCATCCAGCGCGGCAGCGGCGGCCTGGAAGGCGTCAACTATGAAGAAGTGCGCTACGAAGGCTACGGCATCAACGGCGCCGCCATCATTGTCGATTGCATGACTGACAACAGAATCCGCACCGTGGCCGAAGTGCGCCACGCGTTTTCCAAGTTCGGCGGCAACATGGGTACCGAAGGTTCGGTGGCTTTCATGTTCAAGCATTGCGGCCAGCTGCTGTTCGCGCCGGGCACCAATGAGGACGCCCTGATGGAAGCCGCGCTGGAAGCCGGCGCCGAGGACGTCATCACCGACGACGAAGGCGGCATTGAAGTCATTTCCGCACCGCATGACTTTTCCGTGCTCAAGGGAGCACTGGAAAAATCCGGCTTCAAGGCCGAGATGGCGGAAATCATCATGAAGCCGGCGACCGAAACCGTGTTCGCCGGCGACGATGCGATCAAGATGCAAAAGCTGCTCGACGCCCTGGAAAACCTGGACGACGTGCAAGAAATCTACAGCAACGCAATAATCGAAGACTGACGCGGACGTTATAACCTTATGAAAATTCTCGTAGTGGGCTCTGGCGGCCGTGAGCATGCCCTGGCGTGGAAAATCGCCCAATCACCGCGTATCCAGACCGTCTTCGTGGCGCCCGGCAACGGCGGCACGGCGCTCGACCAGCGCCTGGAAAACATCAACATCACCGATCCGGCCGCGCTGGCCGATTTTGTCGAGCGCGAACATGTCGCGCTTACCGTGGTCGGCCCGGAAACTCCGCTGGCGGCCGGCATCGTGAATATTTTCCGCAATCGCGGCCTGAAGATTTTCGGACCGACGCGGGAAGCGGCGCAGCTGGAAAGCTCCAAGGATTTCGCCAAGTCGTTCATGCAGCGGCACCACATCCCGACCGCTGAATACCAGACCTTCTCGGACGTCGGCGCCGCCCACCAGTACATCGACCAGAAAGGCGCTCCTATCGTCATCAAGGCCGACGGCCTGGCTGCCGGCAAGGGCGTGGTGGTCGCCATGACCATCGAAGAAGCGCACGGCGCGGTCGACATGATGTTGTCCGATAATCGCCTCGGCGATGCCGGCGCGCGCGTAGTGATCGAAGAATTCCTGGCCGGCGAGGAAGCCAGCTTCATCGTCATGGTCGACGGCAAGAACATCTTGCCGCTGGCCACCAGCCAGGACCACAAACGCCTCAAGGATGACGACCAGGGGCCAAACACCGGCGGCATGGGCGCTTATTCGCCGGCGCCTATCGTGACGCCGGCGCTGCATGCCCGCGTCATGCGCGAAATCATCACGCCCACCGTGCAAGGCATGGCCAAGGACGGCATCCCGTTCAGCGGCTTCTTATACGCCGGCCTGATGATCGACGACAAGGGCAACCCGAAAACGCTGGAATTCAATTGCCGCATGGGCGATCCGGAAACCCAGCCGATCATGGCGCGCCTCAAAACCGACCTGCTGACAGTGATGGAACACGCCGTCAACGGCACGCTGGACACGATCGAGCTGGAATGGGACCGCCGCACCGCGCTCGGCGTGGTGATGGCCGCAGCCGGTTATCCCGACGCTCCGCGCAAGGACGACCTGGTTACCGGGATTCCCGCCGAGACAGTCGACACGGTGACCTTCCATGCCGGCACCACCCTGAACGGCGAGCGCCTGACCACTGCCGGCGGCCGCGTGCTGTGCGTGGTCGGCCTGGGCGACAGCGTCAAGATGGCGCAGAACCAAGCCTACAACGTGGTCAACGCGATTCATTTCAACGGCGCCCAGTTCCGCCGCGACATCGGCTGGCGGGCATTGAAGAAGCATGCCTGATCAGGCGGCCGGTTGACACTTGTTGCCGCATTAGTTGCCGCATCTAGTTGGGGTCAGGGTTTTCGTCAAGCAAGGACGGACAACCCTGGCCCCAATTGACTAAATAAACAGTTATGGTTGGCAAACCAGATCCACTACATCACTCCACGATGAGCTCAAACATCACAGCCGGCAATCCGGCCAGCGCCGTCAAATCCTATCTGCTCGACCTGCAGGCGCGCATCGTCGCAGCGCTGGAACAGATCGACGGCAAGCCGTTCGGCAGCGACCAGTGGCAGCGCGCCGAGGGCGGTGGCGGCAACTCCCGCATCATCGAAGAAGGCAATGCGCTGGAACGCGGCGGCGTCGGTTTCTCGCATGTGATGGGCAAGAACCTGCCGCCGTCGGCAGCCGCCAACCGTCCCGAGCTGGCCGGCCGCCAGTGGGAAGCGATGGGCGTGTCGCTGGTGATGCATCCGCGTAACCCGTTTGCGCCTACCGTGCACATGAACGTGCGTTTCTTCATCGCCAGCGCGGAAGGCCAGGAGCCGGTCTGGTGGTTCGGCGGCGGCATCGACCTGACGCCGTATTACGGTTTTACGGAAGACGTCGAACATTTCCACCGCAGCTGCCGCGACGCCCTGGCCCCTTTCGACAGCGGCGCCGAACAGAAACTGTACCCGCGCTTCAAGCAATGGTGCGACGACTACTTCTACCTGAAGCACCGCAAGGAACCGCGCGGGGTCGGCGGCATTTTCTTCGACGATTTCAACCAGCTTGGCTTCGAACAGAGCTTCGCCATGATGCAAAGCGTGGGCAATGCCTTCATCCCGGCATATGCCCCGATCCTGGCGCGCCGCAAGGATATTCCCTACGGCGAAACCGAGCGCGATTTCCAGGCATATCGCCGCGGCCGTTATGTCGAGTTCAATTTAGTGTATGATCGCGGCACTTTGTTCGGTCTGCAATCCGGGGGACGCACCGAGTCCATCCTGATGTCGATGCCGCCCGTGGTCAAGTGGCGTTACGACTGGCAACCGGCGGCAGGAAGCCCTGAAGCCAAGCTGTATACCGATTTTCTGATCCATCGCGAGTGGGTGTGATGGGCAGCTCTCCTATGACACCTAGCCAGATTTCTCGTCCCAGGCCATGCATCGCAGTGCTCGGCGGCAGTTTCGATCCGGTCCATAATGGCCATGTCGCGCTGGCGAAGTACTTTGTGACCTTGCTGGCGCCGGACGAGTTGCGGGTGATTCCTGCCGGCAACCCATGGCAGAAACACGGGCTGGAAGCCACGCCGGAACAGCGGGTAGCGATGGTGGAGCGCGCATTCAGCCAGCAAAGCGTGCCCCTGGTCATCGACCAGCAGGAAATCCGGCGGCAAACCGCGACGTATACGATAGATACGCTGCAAGCCCTGCGGGCAGAACTGGGGCCGCAGGCTTCTATCGTATTCCTGATGGGGGCCGACCAGCTGCAGCACTTGAACACCTGGCAAGGCTGGGACCGCCTGTTTGACTATGCCCATCTGGGCGTTGCTTCGCGGCCCGGGTTTGCCATGGACGAATCGCAGGTTCCAGCCGAGGTTACGCGCGAATTCACACGCCGCGCCGCCACCCCGGAACAGATTCGCCAGAGCGCGCACGGTTTGACCTACCTGGCGAAAAACCTGGCTGTAGACATTTCGGCAACGGAAATTCGTGCCGCGCTGCACAATGCAAAACGACCCGACACGCTGGTCCCGGCAGCAGTACTGGACTATATTGAACAACATCATCTCTATAAGAATTAAATGGATATCAAAAAACTACAAAGTCTCGTCATCGATGCACTCGAAGACGTCAAAGCCCAAGACATCCGCGTCTACGACACGGTCCACCTGACCGGCCTGTTCGACCGCATCGCGATTGCTTCCGGCACCTCCAACCGCCAGACCAAGGCGCTGGCCGCCTCGGTGCGCGACAAGGTCAAGGAAAACGGCGGCACCATCCTCAGCGTCGAAGGTGAAGACACCGGCGAATGGGTGCTGGTCGACATGGGCGACATGGTGGTCCACATCATGCAGCCGGCGATCCGCGCTTATTACCGCCTGGAAGAAATCTGGGGCGACAAGGAAGTCAAGTTCGGCGCCGCCAAACGGATTTCGACCCGCACCGCAGCCGAAGAAGAAGAGCCGAAGAAGATTTCGCGCCACCTGACTACTTCGCACGCATTGAAGGCGGAAGATGAAACACCGAAGAAAGCCCCTGCGCGCAAGAAACCGGTCAAGACTGACGGCGCCAAGAAGGCGGTCGGCAAAACCATCAAAGTAGCGCCGTCGAAGAGCTCGATCCCGCCGAAAAAGACTGCGGCGCCAAAAAAGGCCCCGGCCAAGAAACCGGCCGTCAAGCGTGCTCCGGCAAAAAAAGCAGCTGAATAAGCTGCTGCATCCCTAGCCTCCCTCATGCAGCTCATCATCGCTGCGGTCGGCCATAAAATGCCGGCATGGATAGAAAGCGGATTCGGCGAGTATGCGAAACGCATGCCGCCGGACTGCCGCATCGTCCTCAAGGAAATCAAGCCGGTCGAACGTTCCGGCAGCAAGACTGCGGAAACGGCCATGGCGCTGGAACGCAGCCGGATCGAAGCGGTGCTGCCGAAAGGCGTGCGCATCGTCGCCCTCGATGAGCGCGGCAAAGACCTCACCAGCGTCCAGTTATCGCAGCAGCTGACCCAATGGCAGCGCGACGGGCGCGATGTCGCCTTCATCATCGGCGGCGCCGACGGCCTCGATCCCGAATTCAAGGCCGGCGCCGACAGCCTGCTGCGCATTTCCAGCCTGACGCTGCCGCACGGCATGGTCAGGGTGCTGCTGGCGGAACAGCTCTACCGGGCCTGGTCGATTACCCAGAATCATCCGTATCACCGGGTTTAATTGTCCCCTGATAATTGCACCCCAATAAGTCCTCGATATGCCCCCAATCCGCAGCTAACTCTGCAATAATCGCTGGAATTATCAGACGACGCATCCGCCGCAGCCCCCAGCAATGAAAAATCCTTACCAGAAAATCTACCTTGCCTCAAAAAGCCCGCGCCGGCGGGAGCTGCTGCGACAGATCGGCGTCGCATTCGAATTGCTCTTGCTGCGCGACCAGACGCCGCGCGGCCCCGACGTCAGCGAAGAAGTCTTGCCGCACGAAGCGCCGCAGGCCTATGTCGCCAGGGTGACCATGGAAAAGGCCCGCGCCGCGCAGCAGATGATGGTTTGGCGCAGCCTGCCGGTGCGGCCCATCCTGGCCGCCGACACCACGGTCACCATCGACGGCCAGATTCTCGGCAAGCCGGCCGACAAAGCCGAGGCCAGCGCCATGCTGCGGCGCCTGTCGGGACGCAGCCACCAGGTCCTTACCAGCATCGCCGTCATTTATGGCGAACAATCGTGGCAACTCACGCAGGTTTCGGATGTCTTATTCCAGGAGCTGCCCGAGGCCATGATCGAAGCCTACTGCGACACCAGCGAACCTTACGACAAGGCCGGCGCTTACGGCATCCAGGGACCGGCAGCGATTTTCATCGAAAGCATACGCGGCAGCCATTCAGGCATCATGGGCTTGCCCCTTTTTGAAACCGCGCAACTATTACAACAGGCAGGCATCCGCATCTTATGAGCGAAGACATCCTCGTCAATATCACCCCCCAGGAAACCCGCGTTGCCCTGATTTTCCAGGGCGCGGTGCAGGAACTGCATATCGAGCGCACCTTGTCGCGCGGCCTGGCCGGCAATATCTACCTGGGCAAAGTGGTCCGGGTGCTGCCCGGCATGCAATCGGCATTCATCGATATCGGACTGGAGCGTGCGGCCTTCCTGCACGTTGCCGATATCTGGGAAACCCGCGCCCACGACGGCCAGGCCGCCCAGCAGACGCCGATTGAAAAAATGCTGTTCGACGGCCAGTCGCTGACCGTGCAAGTAGTGAAAGATCCGATCGGCACCAAAGGCGCCCGGCTCTCGACCCAGATTTCGATCGCCGGCCGCATGCTGGTGTACCTGCCGCAAGACCGCCATATCGGCATTTCGCAGCGGATTGAAAACGAAGCCGAGCGCGAGCTGCTGAAAGACAAAGTACAAAAGCTGCTGCCGCCGGAAGAAAAAGGCGGCTTCATCATCCGCACCATGGCCGAAGATGCTTCCGAGGCCGACCTGCAGATGGATATCGAATATCTGCGCAAGACATGGTCGTCCATCACCCAGCTGGCGAAAAGCAAACCGGCGCCGACCTTGCTGCACCAGGATCTGAGCCTGGCGCAGCGCGTGCTGCGCGATTTCGTCAACGACGAGACCACCACCATTCAGGTCGACTCGCGCGAGAATTTCCAGAAACTGCAGGAGTTCGCCGCCACCTACACGCCGTCCGTCACCGCGCGGCTGATGCATTACACCGGCGAACGCCCCTTGTTCGACCTGTATGGTGTCGAAGAAGAAATCCAGGAGGCGTTGAGCCGGCGGGTGCCGCTCAAGTCCGGCGGCTACCTGATCGTCGACCAGACCGAAGCCATGACCACCATCGACGTCAACACCGGCAGCTTCGTCAACGGCCGCAATTTCGACGACACGATCTTCAAGACCAACCTGGAAGCGGCGCACGCCATCGCACGCCAGCTCAGGCTGCGCAACCTGGGCGGCATCATCATCCTCGATTTCATCGACATGGAAAACGGCGAGCACAAGAGCGCCGTGCTGGCCGAACTGCACAAGGCCCTGCTGCGCGACCGCACCAAAAAATCGGTATCCGAATTCTCCGCGCTGGGCCTGGTGGAAATGACCCGCAAGCGCACCCGCGAATCGCTGGCGCATATCTTGTGCGAGCCCTGCCCGGCCTGCAACGGCAAGGGCCAGGTCAAGACCGCGCGCACCATCTGCTATGAAATCCTGCGCGAAGTCTTGCGCGAAGCCAAGCAGTTCAACCCGCGCGAATTCCGCATCCTGGCATCGCAGGTGGTGGTCGACATGTTCCTCGAAGAAGAATCCCAGCATCTGGCCATGCTGGGAGACTTCATCCGTAAACCGATTTCCCTGCAGGTGGAAACGGTTTATCCGCAGGAGCAGTACGACATCATCCTTATGTAAGGTTTACATGACTAACCCTTCACCGACTTCCCCTGCGGCCCCTGACGATTCTTTCCACATCGCCTTCTGCGTCGACGACCACTATTGCCGCAGCATGGGGGCGACGATCGCCTCCATCATCGCCAACAGCCCCGGCGTGACGTTCACCTTCCATGTGTTTGCCTTCGCGCTGTCCGAAGACAACCGCAAGCGCTTCAAGCTGCTGGAGCAGATGTACCAGCTCAAGACGCACGTGCACATTATCGATCCGGAAGTATTCAAGCCGTTCGCGCACATCTCGCAGTTCTCCTACTATTCGCCGACCATTTTCACGCGCCTGCTGATCCCATCCACCTTGCGCGGCATGTGCGACAAGGTGCTTTACCTGGATGCGGATATCCTGTGCGTCGGCAGCATGGCTGAGCTGCGAGGCATGGATTTCGGCGACAGCGCGGCGATTGTCGTGCCGGATGCCGACGAAACCACTCGCAGGCGCTGCGCGGCCTTGCAATTATCGTCGCAAAAATATTTCAATTCGGGCGTGATGTACATGCACGTCGAGAACTGGATGACGCAGGAAATCACTGAGAAAACCATTCTCGCCATCCTGGAAAACGGCAAGGAGTACAGATTCCCCGACCAGGATGCGCTCAACGTGGTCCTGGAAGGAAAGATCCGCTACATCGACAGGAAATGGAATTTCCTCTACGACCTGATCCATGACCTGGAAAAGGACAAGCGCCAGATGCGCGATATCGGCGAAGTAGTCTTCATCCATTTCGCCGGCGCGGTGAAACCGTGGAACGACTGGTGTTTACATGCTTCCACCGACCTGTTCGTGAAATACCAGGCACTTTCCCCCTGGGCCGACCTGGCGCTCGATCCGGCGCCAAGGAACTATAAAGAGATGAGGATGTATTCCCGTTTCCTGATGAAGCGCGGCCAGGTGCTGGACAGTTTCAAGTGGTACATGAAATACCTTTCCGCCAGGTAAATATGTATGAAAAGTAACAAAAGGTGAGAACCTCACCGGCCGCGCTGACGGCCGGTTATAATTTCTGCAACTCATCGTTTACATAGCCTTAACCGATCCAATAATGGCAATAACCAGCTCTCATATCTTGATATGCCGCACCGACAACATCGGCGACGTTATCCTGACATTACCTATCGCCGCTTTTCTGAAGCAGCAATATCCGGCCCTGAAAATCAGTTTTCTGTGCCGGGCTTATGCCGCACCGGTCGTCAAGCAATGCCGGAGCATAGATGAGGTAGTGGAACTGGAAAGTTTCCTGCTGGATCCTCCCGCCTATTTTGCTCACGCTAACGTCGACACCATCATATTGGCGCAGCCGAACAAACGCCTTGCAGTTATAGCGTTCAAAGCCCGCATCCGCAACCGCATCGGCAACGCACGCCATAAGCTGTACCAGATGTTGTATTGCAACCGCCGGGTACGATTCAAGAAAGGGAATTCCGAGCACCATGAAGCGCAGTTCAATTTTGAATTCCTGCGCCCTTTCGGTTTTGACACCATCCCGGAACTGCCTGTCATTTCAGCCCTCTACGATTTCGACGTCCCGCAGAATCCTGAAATAAACCAGCTGCTCCAGCCATATCGGTTCAATCTGATCCTTCATACAAAATCGAATGGGCATGGGCGCGAATGGCCTATCAAGCACTACGCGGCGCTGGCGCGGCAGTTGAGCCAATACCCGGATGTCCATCTGTGGCTGACAGGTAGCGCCGCCGAAGGAAAGTGGCTAGCCGAGCACGCCCAGGAACTACTCGAATTGCAGAATGTAGGCGACGTGTCCGGCAAGTTCACATTGGATCAGCTCAGCTCTCTGATCAACGCTGCCGACGGCTTGATTGCAAGCGGCACCGGTCCGCTCCATATCTCTGCCGCACTAGGCCAGCGCACGCTCGGCTTGTTTCCGCCGACGCGCCCGATGCATCCGGGGCGCTGGGCGCCGCTTGGAAAACGGGCGCAGGCCCTGTCCTTGCCGATCAGCTGCGCCGGTTGCAAGGATAGCCAGGCCGCGACTTGCGCTTGCATGGAAAACATCACGCCTGAAAGTGTCGCCGAAATCGTTTTGCGATGGCAGCAAGAAGCGCTGGCGGAAAAATCCTCCAGCCTGGCTATTTCCGCTATTTCCGATTAAGAACCGCGATCACCTGAGCCACCGTAATCGCTTTCACCCAGTCTCGGCGGTTTGCAGTGGTGATGACGATACTGTTCTCTTTATCGATCGGCGCCCATTCAGGATTTTTCTGGCGCATCAACGCAATCACAGGCACTTGCACCGCGTTCGCCAAGTGCATTACCGCAGTTTCAACCGAGATGATCAGGTCGCACTCGCGCAGCATTGCCGGCAACTGGAAAAAATTCTCCTGCGCACTGAACAGTTGCAAGCGCTCAACCGCGTGGCCGTCGAAGAATGTCCTGGCTTGCGCCATTTCTTCCGGCACCACGTTGACGATAAAGCGGGTGTCTTTCCAGCTGTCTTGCGCTCTTATCGCCGCAACCAGTTCAACCACCCGTTCCAGCGGCCAGCAACGCTTGCGGGTCTTGGCGTAGGGGTTGATGAAAACCAGCTTGGCCGGATTGGCGGATTGCCGGCGGTCGCGATCAAAACCCCAGAGTTTCAGCTGTTCCTGCGCGTACCGCCCCCATTGCTCGGGGATCCGCACGAAAGGCTGGCGTGACGACGCCGCGCTGTCCATGCCGAACAAACGATGGAACCAGGCAGCATATACATCGCTGATATGCACTCCTCGCTGCGCCACGCGGTCAGGATCAAAAGCAGCATCCAGTTTGCGGTAAGCCAGACGCTTATGCAGCGCGAGGATGCCAGCAGGTTTTTTCATTCCGGCTACAAAACCTTGCGGACTGATCTGGCGCGCCAGCGTCGCATACATGGGCGGCCTCAAGGTCGACAGCGACACCACCAGCGGGTATTGCTGTTTTTGCGCCTCTACGATCGATTCTTCAAACAAGGCAGGACTATAAGTCTGCTGGTAGATCTTGGCGACGAAAGGACATTCTGCCAGCCAGTCATACAAGGCATATTTCTTCAGGAAGGGCCAGGCCGCCGGTTGCTTGGTGCGGCGTACCTCATCCACCCATATGTGGATCTTGATATGAGGAAAGGCTTGCGCAAAAGCCTGGAAACAATTCTGCAGATAAGTGAAATCGCCGAGGGCAAGATGGGCGATGAACAGGATTTTATCTGTTTTCTTTAATATTTCGGCTGGAACGAGTTGTGCTGTCATGGGATTTTCTTGTGATTTTTCTCAGACGATATTTTCAGCGAGAGCAGACCGGCGGTCTCAGGCAATCAACCTGAGATCGCACGCGCTACATCTCTATATTGACCGCGTCCTTGGAAAACTGGAGATGATATAAATTTGCGTATGCGCCCCGCTTGCTCAGCAATTCATCGTGGCTGCCGATTTCAACAATGCTGCCGTTCGAGAGCACCACAATGCGGCTGGCACGCTCGATAGTCGAGAGCCTGTGCGCAATCACGAAGGTGGTACGGCCCTGCATTAGCTGGTCGAGCGCTGCCTGCACTGCCCGTTCCGACTCAGTGTCCAGCGCCGAAGTCGCTTCATCCAGGATCAGGATAGGAGCATCCTTGTAGATAGCGCGCGCCATTGCCAGCCGCTGGCGCTGGCCGCCGGACAGGCGTGAACCGTTGTCGCCGACCTGCGTTTCGTAACCGTCAGGCAAAGCGGCGATCATCTCGGCCAGATAAGCGGCCTTGGCGGCAGCTTCAATCCGCGCCCGGTCTGGCGCGCTGTCGCCATAGGCAATATTGGCAGCGATAGTGTCGTTGAACAGCACCACATTCTGGCTGACCATGGCTATCTGGGCCCGCAGGCTATTCAAGGATATCTCCTCGATAGGCAAGTCATCGAGCAGGATGCGGCCTTCAGTCGTCGAATAAAATCCGGGAATCAAGTTCACCAGGGTGGATTTTCCGCCGCCCGACATGCCCACGAAGGCGATGGTTTCACCAGGCTTGACGCTCAGGTTGATGCCTTTTAACGCAGGCTTTTCCTGGCCCGGATACGAAAAACCGACATTGGAAAATTCGATTTTCCCGTTTGCGCGTTTGTCCAGCTGTATGCCGCCAGTGCGTTCGACCGGGCTATCGATCAGCTTAAACACCGCTTCTGCCGCAGCCATGCCACGCTGCAGCGGGCCGTTCACTTCAGCCAGCTGTTTGAGAGGGACTTGCAAGGCGATCATCGCCGCCAGGAATGACACGAAATCGCCTGCGGTCAGCTGGCCATGACTTGCTTGCACCAGTCCCATCGTGATCATCGCCGACATCGCACAAGCCATCATGATTTGCGTGACCGGCACGGTGGCGGCAAAGGTGCTGGTCATGCGCATGCTGTAATGACGTATATGCTCGGCCGATTCCGCGAAGCGCTGCCTCTCGTAAGTCTCGCCGCCAAACACTTTGATGACCTGCTGCGCGCGCGCGGTTTCTTCGATTACCTGGGTCAACTGGGCGTTGACGTCGAGGGAATCCTTATTCAGCTTTTTCAGGCGCTTGGCGGTGGTGCGCACCACCAGCATCATCAACGGCATCAGCACCAGAGCCACAATCGTCAGTTTCCAGCTGATGAACAGCATGTAGCCCATCAAACCCGCAACTGTCAGCACGCAACGCACAATCGACGTAAACAGCTTGCTGATCATTTCTATGATTTGCTGTACTTCGAACATGATCGAATTGATCACGCGCCCCACGGTATGGGTGGCGTGGAAATCAATCGACACGTTCAAGATGCGATTGAACATTTGCTGCCGCAATGTCGTCAGTACCCGGGTAGACACCCAGTTGGTCATGTAGGTTGTCAAAAAAGTCGAGGCGCCGCGGGCGACGAATGCGCCAATCACGGCTATCGGCACCAGCCACAACGGGAAAGTAGGTTTTTGCACAAAACCGTTATCCAGCAGGATTTTGAAGATGTAAGCTACCAGCGGCTCCGTTGCCGCAGTCACAACCATTCCAAGCAGACCCA
>NZ_JAQGLV010000139.1 GCF_028292705.1 Collimonas fungivorans
GGAGCTGCTGCAATACTTGGACCACTGCCAAGGGCAATGAGCGCCACCGCGATGGTCGCCAGACACAAAGCCGGCAGCCCGATATGGCGCCCGGGAAGTGCAGTATTTTTCATGAGGCATCTCTTGACTACCAAATGGCGTATTCATAGTAATTTTAATTCGATAATAAATGAAATTAATTATTACCATCAAATCAATAGCTATATACAATCACTCGCGACGAGTTTGTCGTAGCGGATGGCGATTCGATGGAATTGCTTCAGTTGAGCAAAGAATCGCTCAACAACACTAGCCGTGGCTCAAACGTCCGCTTTGGAGAAATCTGATAGACCGCTTTTGGGTCGTAAACAGTCGTTCACCAATATCTACTTCGGCCAATTACAGCCGCTGATCCGCACTCCCTATCGCTAGAACGTCGGCTCATCCTGCGAGCGGATCTGGACACAGACACGGTCCGCCGCCGAATTCGGGCAGGTGATATACTTTTTCCCGGCGCATTTCTACATGCGCATCCCGTGTAAAACATCCCCGGTCAATCGCCAAGGGACCGAAGCAGCGACTCTTTCCTGCACAGCATGGCACAGTACTATCAGATCTGCTTCAGACGACGAACAGATAGGATTGAAATCATGAACGATAAACCAGATGCAGCGCCAGACAGCACCGCAGCGCGCGTCGCCTTGTGGCGCGCCTTGCATGTCGAAGCCGATCCTCCGCCGCATGTGTTGGAAGACAAAATCGGCCTCAAGCTGCTGGCTCCGGACCATGACTGGCGCAGCCGCGGGGATATGGATCCGCAATTTACCCGTCCCTTCCGCGCCTCGATCGTGGCGCGTGCCCGCTTCATTGAGGACCTGGTGGTGGAACAGGCCGGTCGCGGGCTTGGCCAGTATGTCATCCTCGGCGCCGGCCTTGACAGCTTCGCGCAACGCAGGCCGGAGATCGCATCCCGCCTCAAGGTGTTCGAGATCGACCAGCCGGGTCCCCAAGTATGGAAGCGCCGGCGCCTGATCGAGCTCGGTTTCGGCGTCCCAGACTGGCTGCGCTTCGTGCCGGTCGATTTCGAGGCGGGCGGATCCTGGCGTGACGGGCTCGCAGCTGCCGGCTTTGATGACAGCAAACCGGCGATTGTGGTTTCCACCGGCGTCAGCATGTATCTCACCAGGGAGGCGAACGCGGCCACGCTGCAGCAAGTCGCCGCCCTCGCCCCTGGATCGACGCTCGCCATGACGTTCCTGCTGCCGCTGGAGCTGGCGGATCCCGAAGTACGTCCCGGGCTTGAGATGGCGGAGAAAGGGGCGCGCGCAAGCGGGACACCTTTCCTCAGCTTCTTCACCCCGCCGGAGATCCTGGCGCTGGCCCGCGAATCCGGCTTTGGAGAAGCAAGGCACGTCTCGGCGGCCGATCTTACCCGGCGCTACTTCGCAGGCAGGACGGATGGTTTGCGCCCGCCAAACAATGCGGAGGAACTGCTGGTGGCGAATACATAGCTGCCTGCAACCGGAGGCTAATCATGAGCATGCCGGACAAACGCGGCTCTATGCTCACTCCAGCTTCCAGACATACTGCATACGGGTAGCCGACTGCACCGGCTGGCCATCCGCCATGGCCGGTGTGAAATGGCACAGGCTCCAGGCTTTCAGGGTGGCCCGGTCCAGGTCTTTGTAGCCGCTGCTCTTTTCAATCGCGGCATCCACCACGCTGCCATCGGTGCCGATAATCAGTTTCACATTCACCGTGCCCTGCTCTTCGTTGCGCAAGGAAGTCCTGGGATATTCCGGCTTTTCGCAATTGCCCGCGACTTTCGCACTGGTATGCGCCGGCGGGCCGGCTGTCTGTGCCGTGGCTGCCGGCGATGGTTGCGCGACAGAGGTAGGCAGCTCGTTGCTAGGCGGCTTGACATTGGTGACCGCGGCAATCGTGTTTTCCTGCGGCTGCGGCTGTACCTTGACTTCTGGCGGCGGTACATAAGGAGGCGGCGGCGCGGCCGATTTTGGCGGCGGCGGCACCGGTTTGTCGGGCGGCGGCGGGGGTGGCGGCGGCTTGATTTCTTCGATGAGCTTGGTGATCACCGGCTCCTGGATGACGTCGACGACCTTGCGCGCCAAACCTGTCACCAATGCATACACGATCGTTATATGCAACACCACGACTACGGTGAAACCGACCAGTTTCCTGGTGGGTTTGCTCCCATCCAGTGCGAAATCCATTGAAGGACTCCTGTCTGCAGCCTAACGGCAATCCTACGACGATTTGCTTGGCGGATTGCCTACTTTCATAGTAGCAGCTTGGCGGCAACAGTAAAGGAGCCTGGTCAAAATTCCCCGGCCGATGCAGTGTTCAGTCGACGATGAACAGCTTCGCCCCGACCGCGGTAAACGACTTGTGCGGCTCCGCGCCGTCGGCCACCTGGTAGCTCATGCCGGCTTTCAGCAAGAACCTGCGGCCGTCTTCGAGTTCGGTGTGCAGTTCGCCTTCCAGGCAAAACAGGATGTGGCCTTTGCTGCACCAATGGTCGGCAAGGTAGCCCGGCGTGTATTCGACCATACGCACGCGAATGGCGCCGAACTGGCGCGTGCGCCAATAGGCGATCCCGACCTCGCCCTTGTGCTCGGTACGCTCGACGGCATTCCAGTCGGTCGTGCCAAACGGAATATCCGTCATCTTCATGTGTTTGCCTTTAAGCGTTTCACGGCCGCTCGACCATCCGCAGATCGTCCGTGTTGACGGCGCAGCTGGAGGGCGATACCGCTACCCGGCCCCGGTTGCGCAGCATCACCAGCTCGGCCAGCACCGATACCGCGATCTCGGCCGGCGAACGGCTCAGGATGGACAAGCCGATCGGCGCATGCAAATCGCCGACTTGCTGCGGGCTCAGGTCCAGCGTCAGCAATCGTTCCTTGCGCGCCTCGGTGCTCGCCATCGAGCCGATGGCGCCGACGTAGAAAGCATCGGTCTTGAGCGCTTCCATCAGCGCCATGTCGTCGATTTTCGGGTCGTGGCTGAGGGTGACGATCACGGTGCGGCGATCCGGCTTGAAGGCCAGCACGGCATCGTCCGGCATGCCGTCCAGCCAGACCACATCGTCGACCTGCCAGTTGCGGCGCTGCTCTTCGCGCGGGTCGTTCAGGTACACCGAAAAGTCCAGCGCCGGCGCCATCTGCGCCAGGTATTCCGAGACCTGGCCGCAGCCGATGATCAGCAGGCGCCAGCGCGGACCGAATACCTGCAGCAGTTCCTGTTCGTCGAAATGCAGGGCGAAGTCGGCGTCGCTGGCTTCGATGCTGGCTTTGCCGCTGCGCATGTCCAGGCGGCGCTGCACCAGCTTGCGTCCGGCGACGGCGTCGAGCAGAGGCGTCAGCGCTGCGGCGTCGGACAAGGGTTCGATCACCAGCTCCAGGGTACCGCCGCAAGGCAGGCCGAAGCGCTGCATCTGCTCGGCGCTGATGCCGTAGCGCACCAGCTCTATACGTTCCGGAAAAGCCGCAGCAAAACGCTGCATCAGGTCGTCCTCGATACAGCCGCCCGAGACCGAACCGGTGAAATCGCCGTCGTCGGTGATCGCAAACAGCGAACCCAGCGGGCGCGGCGCGGAACCCCAGTTGCGCACTACCGTGACCATGGCTACCCGCTTGCCCTGCTGGAGCCAGCTGACGGCGCTTTTTAATACTTGATAATCGACTGCATTCATGGCTTGCCTGATCTTTTCTTAGGTTTTTACCAGTGTAATGAAAAACAGGACCGGCCGCTTGCGCGGCCGATCCTGCTCCTGAAACCGGGCTTTACTGCGCCGTCGTCAGCCGCATGCTCTTGATGCGGTCCGGGGTAACGTCGGCTGCCTGGCCGCCCCAGGTGGCGCGCAGGAAGTTGGACAGCTGCGCCAGCTCCTTGTCGCTCAGCTGGCCGGCGAAACCGGGCATGTCCTGCAGGCTTTCGGTGCCGGGAAATTTCTGCGCTTCGATCCCGTCCAGCATCGCCACGATCAGGTTATGCGGATCGGCGTTGCGCACCGTCGAATTGCCCTTCATCGCCACCGCCACATGCGGCTTGCCGTCGCCCTGGAAGCCATGGCAGCCGGCGCAGACTGCCGTGTACAAACGCTTGCCGGCATCCAGTTCGGCCGCATCGGCGCTGATGGCCTTGACCGGTTCCGGCGGCAACGGCTTGTCGCCCAGCAGATAGGTGGTGATAGCGGCGAGGTCGTCCTTGCTCAGGTATTGCGTGCTCAGGTGCACCACCGGGAACATCTCGCCGTAGGCCGAGCCTTGAGGGGCGATGCCGGTAGCGAAGAAGATCTGCAGGTCCGCCGCCGTCCAGCCCACCGCGGCCAGGCCGGCGGGCGTGATGTTGGGCGCGGCGACACGGCCCAGCGCGGCGCCGGCCAGCGGTTTCGACAAATCGAGCTGGCCGAACACGCCGCGCGGCGAATGGCATTCCGCGCAATGACCGAGCGCATTGCTCAGATACTGGCCGCGCAGCCAGGCAGGAGATTGGCCGGCCGAAGCGTCGCTCAGCGAATTTTTCAGGAACGGCACATTCCAGAACATCATGCCGAAGCGCATGTTGTAGGGAAATTTCAGGTCCGCTTCCTTGCTCGGCACCGCGACCGGCTTCTGCTGCATCAGGTAGGCATAGATGGCGTCGCTGTCGGCGCGCGTCATCGAGCGGTACGAGGTGTACGGCATGGCCGGGTACAGGTGCCGGTCCGGCGTTACGCCGTCATGCAGGGCCTTGTAGAACTGGTCGGCGTTCCATTTGCCGATGCCGTGCTGTTTGTCCGGCGTGATGTTGGAGCCGTAGAACTTGCCGAACGGCGAAGCCAGTTCGACGCCCCCGGCAAACGGCGCGCCGGTGGCGGTGGTGTGGCACGCGGCGCAGTCGGCGGCCTTGGTCAGGTAGCGGCCGAGGGCCAGCTGGTCGGCGCTGCCCGGCTTGACCGTGCTGCCGGCGGCTGGAGCCGACGGGCTGCTGCCGCTGTCGCATGCAGCCAGCAAGGTTGCCGCCAGCAGCGGCGCGGCAGCCATGCGCAACGCCTTGCCGAGGTATCGGAGCTTAGTCATCACTTGCCATCCTTTACCAGTCCCGGCGTCGCCAGCGCCACTTCCTTGACTGCTTCGAAGTAGCGCACATAACCGGTGCAGCGGCAGATGTGATCGTTCAATCCTTCGGTAATGGCCTGGTCTAGCCGGTCCTTGGCGACCGGCTGGCGCTTCAGTTTTTCCAGCAATACCGTCGCCGCGTTGACGAAACCCGGTGTGCAGTAGCCGCACTGGAAACTGTAATGCTCGAGGAATTTCTGCTGGATCGGCGACAGCGCCACTACTTCGCCCTTTTCGTTGAGCTGGGCGTGGCCTTCCACGGTGCGCACTTTCTTGCCTTCGAAAAAATGGGCGCCGGTGATGCAGGAACGCACTTCTTCGCTAGTGCCGTCCGGCTTGTCGAGAATCACCACGCAGGCGCGGCAGACGCCCTGGCCGCAACCCAGGCGCGAGCCGGTCAGGTCCAGGTATTCGTGCAGGAAATCGATCATCATGATGCCTTCCGGCACCGGCACCGGGCCGACCGGCTTGCCGTTGATATGCATGGTGATGGGGTGGATAGTCATGCTCATGCCAGAGCCTCCTGGATATTTTGTGGGGTTACCGGCAGGTCGGTGAAACGATGGCCGATGGCGTGGGCGATGCCGTTGACGATGGCGCCGACCACCGGGATCATCACCACTTCGGCGATGCCCTTGGGCGGATCGGTCTCGGTCAGCGGCGGCAGCACTTCGCTGGTCTGGCTCCAGACCGCGACATCCTTGGCGCGCGGCAGCTGGTAGCGGTTGAAGTTCCAGCTGCCGTTGCCGGGGCCGTCTTCGTATAGCGGCAGGTATTCATGCAAGGCATGGCCGATACCCATCGCCAGGCCGCCCTGCAGCTGGCCGGAAACCAGTTGCGGCGAGATCTGGTTGCCGCATTCCATGATCGAGTGATGGGTCAGCAGTTCGACCTTGCCGCTGGCTTCATGCACCGCCAGTTCGACCAGCGTGCCGACCGCGCTGTAGTAAGTCACGGCAGCGTTGTTGCGCTGGGTCGGCGGGATGAAGACCTTCTTGCGGTTGAGTACTTCGTAACCGCCGCCTGTGCTCATCCTGGCCTTGCGCGCCTTGTCGGCGCCGTCGCCGTAACGCAGCGACAAGCCGTCGAGTGGAATCTTGGTGAGATTGCCGAGAATTTCGAACTCGGCTTCGGTCCATTGCCAGCGATTGAAGACGTGCACGGTGGCGCCGGTCACCAGCCCCAGTTCGTGGGCTTTCTTCACCAGCTGTTGGTAGGGCAGCGCTTCCAGGCCGGCGGCGGACAGCTTGCCGTCGACCCAGCGTGCATCTTCCACCCGCACCACCAGCGGCGCCGCCTGGCCGCCGCCTATGCCCTGGCTCCAGATCGCCATCGCCGCCGGCCACAGGCCGTGCATGAAGATCACGCGTGCAGCTTCGCGCGTGCTGTGAGTAAAGTAGAAAGCCGAATTGGTAGCGCTGGATGGCGAGGAGTAGCCCGGCGACCAGCGCGGATTGGCCGCCAGCTTGTCTTGCTCGGCCTGGCTCATGATGTAGGGATCGCCGCTGGTGACCACCGGCAGGTCGCTCCAGTCGGTGACCGAGGTGCGCACTTCATGCGCCGGCTTGCCCAGCCACTTGGCGCAGGCGATCGCTTGCGAAGTCGACATGCCGGTGCCGATTTCGGCGGCGCTGTGTGACAGGTGGATCTGGCCGTCGGCGCTGATTTCGACCTTGGCGAACGAAGTCTCGGCGCCGGTGCCGAAATCCTTCTGCACACAGGCAAAACCGACACCGTAGCGATAGCCCGGATGGCCAGCTTCGTACTCGGTTTTCTTCTTGCCGCGGTTGATCCACAGCGGATGGTTCTTGGCTTTCTGCAGCACTTCGTCGACCCGGATCGCGCCGGCCGGAATCGCGCCCTGGGTATTTTTCATGCCCGAGCGCAGTGCATTCTTCAGGCGGAAATCGATGGCGTCGAGGCCGAGTTTTTCCGCCATTTCATCGATCATCATTTCAGTCGCCGCCATGCTCTGCAGCGTGCCGTAGCCGCGCGCGGAACCGGCGTCGATCGCGCGAGTGGCGATGGCCACCGCGGCCAGGTCGTTCTTGGGGAAATAATAAATCGATTGCGCCGCAGTGGCGCCCACCATCGCTACCGACGGCGAGAAATTGGCGCGGCCGCCGCCGTTAGCTTCGAACTCGCCCTTGAACGATTGCAGCAGGCCGCTCTTGCGATCGACCGCGATGCGGTAGTGCATCTTGAAGGCGTGGCGCTTGATCGAAGTCTGGAACTGTTCGTAGCGGTCGTTGGCTAGGCGCACCGGCTTGCCGTCCGCATATAGCGAGGTCAGCAGGCCGTAGAACGGGAAATTGTAGTGGTCCTTGGAGCCGTAGCCGACCGTATAGCAAGGGTGGAGGAACAGCTGCTTGAGCGGGAATTTGCCCTTCTTCATCATCTCGATGGCGCTGTCCACCACTTCGCCCGGCGACTGGGTCGGCACCACCATGTGCAGGGCTTGGCTAGCGCTGTCGTACCAGCAGTTGGCGTTGTCCGGTTCCAGCGCCGCGGTATCCACCGACTGCGTATTGTAGTTGCGCTCCATGACCAACCAGTCGGCCGGCGGGTGGTCCAGCTGTTCCTGGATCTGGGCCGCGTAGAACATGCCCTGCTCGCCCAGCTTGCCGTGTTCCTGGCCATCCGGCCAGACCGGCTGGTGCTTGCGCATCATGCTCGGGAATACCGGCGCATTCTTCAGGCTGGAGAAAACATCGTCGTCGAACGATGTCGCGCCGCCTACCCGCACGAAACGGAAAGTACCCCAAGGGTCGCGCTCCAGCGGGCCGGTGACGGGGCCGTACTGGATCACTTCATCCTTGAACTGCAATTTGTCCTTGGCAAAGCGGAAGCGCGCGAAATCGTTGTAGATCAGGATCGCGACCGCATGGCCAAGATAGGCAGCGGTCTTGCCGGGCGGGAGCAGCATGTCTTCACCGTAGAACGCCGGGAAAGCCAGGCCGTCGCGCGCCAGGTCGGCAGCGGTGACTACGCGGTCAGGCTTGAGCTCGTCGCCCAGCAGGCCGAGGTCGAAGCCGAGGAAGTTGCGGTCGGCCTTGGTGGCGCGCAGGATGAAGGCATGTGCCTGCTGGTCCGGCCAGTGCGGCATGTCGCGGGCACGCACATCGCGCGCGAACACCTTGGCGCCGGTGACTTTGGCCATGCCATCGATACGAAACTTGACCTGACCGTTGCTACTGTCCCATTGGATGGGCGTCAGGATTTTTTCTTCAAACAGGGCGGCGAACGCTTTGCCGCCCATGGGCGCTACGTAAACCGACACCCCGGCCACTACGCTGGCCTTCAAAAAACTGCGACGCGAAAGGTCGAGTTTTGTCATGTATTTCTCCTCAAAAGCCAAGGAGCACCCCAACCGTCGTTCGCTAGCGGTTGTTGCAGATGCTCATCGGATCCATCAAAAGCCCCTGCCGGGCATTCATCTGGGGGTCGGCATTTTATTACATTGGAGAACTGGCAACATAAGCACTATGACATGATGAGAATAGATGATTTGACAGCATACGCAATCGATTTTGTAGCTAATTGCCGTATGACTGCAAGGATAGCCGTTTATTTGGTTGAAAGAATGTCATGTCTCTGTAACAAGCTACCCATACAATAAACACTCTCCTCCACTCCATCTATCCAACCATGATACGAATCCGCATCCTTGGCCTGCCGCTGGCGCTGGCCGGCTTGTTTTCCCTGTCCGCCTGCGGCGGCGACGGCGGCGACCTGGCGAACAGCAATATCCTGGTCATCGGCCATCGCGGCGCCAGCGCATTGCGGCCGGAACATACCCTGGCTTCCTATACCAAGGCGATCGAAGACGGTGCGGACGTGATCGAACCTGACCTGGTGGCGACCAAGGATGGTTTCCTGGTGGCGCGCCACGAGAATGAAATTTCCGGGACCACCAATGTCGCGACGGTGGCCAAGTTTGCCGGCCGCAAGACGAAAAAAGTCATCGACGGCAATACGCTGGAAGGATGGTTCACCGAAGATTTCACGCTGGCGGAAATCAAGGAATTGCGCGCCAAGGAAAGAATCCCGCAGATCAGGCCGGACAATACCCAGTACGACGGCCAGTTCGAGATCCCTACCCTGCCCGAGATCATCGCCTTGGCCAAGAGCATGTCGGCCAAGACCGGCCGCACCATCCACCTTTACCCGGAAACCAAGCATCCGAGTTATTTCCAGTCGATCGGCCTGCCGCTGGAAGACCGCCTG
>NZ_JAQGLV010000183.1 GCF_028292705.1 Collimonas fungivorans
GCCGGTGCCGTCAGAGGTGTCGCCGATGTACATCCCGGGGCGTTTACGTACCGCTTCCAGGCCTTCGAGAATTTGGATCGAGGACGCTCCGTATGCATTGGGTTGCGGCTGATTGGTGTTGTCTTGAGGGGCTGATGACATGGCTACCTTCTGAAAAACTTACTTCGGAACTGCTTATATTGGGGCTGAGTGCTATTTTTACAAGTAAACAGGGCGGAACAGCTCGATGCTTTCCGCCCTGGTTTTATGCAGACTAGATCCGCATTGGCATGACGACATATTTGAAGTCAGCGTTTTCCGGCACGGTGATCAGTGCCGAGGAATTGGCGTCGCCGAGGGCGATGTTGACGTTGTCGCCCTTGAGGTTGTTGAGGACGTCGAGCAGGTAGGTGACGTTGAAGCCGATGTCGACGCTGTCGCCGCCGTAATCGATTTCGAGTTCTTCGATCGCTTCTTCCTGGTCAGCGTTGGTGGAGCTGATTTTGAGGCTGCCTGGGGTGACTACCCAGCGTACGCCCTTGAACTTGTCGCTGGTCATGATGGCGGCGCGTTGCAGGGAGCGCAGCAGCTGGTCGCGGCTGATGGTGAAATCGTTCTTGTAGCCCTTCGGCACCACGCGGGTGTAATCAGGGAACTTGCCTTCCACCAGCTTGGAGATCAGTTCGATATCGGCGAACGACAGTTTGACCTGGTTGTTGGCGATTTCGAGCTGGACCGGTTCGTCGGTTTCTTCCAGCAGGCGCTGCAGTTCGATGATGGTCTTGCGCGGGATGATGACTTCCTGGCGCGCGAACTCTTGCTCGGTGGCGACCTGGCAAAACGCCAGGCGGTGGCCGTCTGTCGCAACGGCGATGACGTTCTTGCCGTCGAGGACCAGCAGCAGGCCGTTCAGGTAATAACGGATGTCCTGTTGCGCCATCGAGAAGTGCACCATGTTGAACAGGTGCTTGAGCGTCTTTTGCGGCAGGGTGACGGTGGCGTTGTAGTGGTCTGCCTGGGCGACCGTCGGGAATTCTTCGGCGGCCAGGGTTTGCAGGGCGAAACGCGATTTGCCGGACTGCACGGTCATGCGCTTGTTGCTGAGGGTGAGCGAGACTTCGCCGGTATCGGGCAGGGCGCGCAGGATGTCGAGCAGCTTGCGCGCCGCAACGGTGGTCGCCGCGGTTTCGCCGCCGCTGCCGACGTTGGCGTTGGTGGTGATTTGCACTTCGATGTCGGTCGACAGGAAAGAGACCTTTTCGCCTTCTTTGCGAATGAGGATATTGGCCAGAATCGGCAGTGTGTGCCGACGCTCGACAATACCGCTCACGATCTGCAGTGGCCGGAGAAGGGTATCTCGGTTGGTTTTGACCAATTGCATAGCTATATCCTTGTTATTTAAAAATCAAATATTGCTGCCAGCTCGATGATGCGTCTGAATACTTCCAAGCAGTCTGTAAATGTAACTTAAATCGACCCTCTACGGACCCATCCGGGGCGGAAATCTGCGCCGCTTTCCGGCTTTTTTGCGATTGTTAGTTGGCAAACCGGCAAGCTGCCGCGTTTCACACAATCGACAAAAAAACCACAGTAGCCGCCCAGTTCCGGATTTGCCTTATACAAACTTATCCACAGGGCCGCAGGCAACGTGCACAATCGCCCGAAATATCAATATCAGCCCTTGAGGGTCTGTTCCAGCACGTGCAATTCGTGGTTGCATTCCGGATTCTTGGTGCGGTCGCCGGCGATCTTGCGGACTGCGTGCAACACCGTGGTGTGGTCGCGGCCGCCGAACAGTTCGCCGATTTCCGGCAGGCTTTTCTGGGTCAGTTCCTTGGCAAGGTACATCGCAATCTGGCGCGGACGGGCGATATTGGCCGGCCGCTTTTTCGAGTACATATCGGCAACTTTAATGTTGAAAAAGTCGGCCACGGTCTTCTGGATGTTCTCGACGGAGATCTGGCGGTTCTGTACCGACAGCAGGTCCTTCAATGCATCTTTGACCACATCGATGCTGATGTCTTTGCCATGGAAACGAGAGTAAGCAAGAATCTTGCGCAGTGCGCCTTCCAGCTCGCGGACGTTGGAGCGTAAATGTTTGGCAACAAAAAACGCGACGTCGTCGGAGAAGGTGACGCCTTCCGATGCTGCTTTTTTGAGCAGGATCGCTACCCGCATTTCCAGTTCCGGCGGCTCGATGGCCACCGTCAGGCCGGAGTCGAAACGCGAAATCAGGCGGTCATCCATGCCGGTGATTTCTTTCGGGTAGGTGTCGCTGGTGATGATGATTTGTTTCTTTGCGGCAATCAATGCTTCGAAGGCGTAGAAGAATTCTTCCTGGGTGCGGCTCTTGCCGCCGAAGAACTGGATATCGTCGATCAGCAGCAGGTCGAGCGAATGGTAGTAGCGCTTGAAGTCGTCGAAACCCTTGCGTTGGTAAGCGGTCACTACGTCGCGAACGTACTGTTCTGCATGGATGTAGCGGATCTTCGAGTTCGGATTGTCGGCCAGCAGCTGGTTGCCGATGGCGTGGATCAGGTGGGTTTTGCCGAGGCCGACGCCGCCGTACAGGAACAGCGGGTTGTAGGAAACGCCGGGATTATTGGCGACCTGGATCGCTGCCGCGCGCGCCAGCTGGTTGGCTTTACCGGTGACGAAACTGTCGAAACTCAGGGCGGTGTTGATGCGCGACTGGTCGCGCCGGGCGCTGGCGGTGCTGTTCTCGGCCTGCACTTCGGGCAGGCGGTCGAAGTTGCTGTTGCCATAACTGCCGCCGCTGGCTGCCGACGACTGCGCGCCGGCATGCTCGTTGCCATTATTAATAGCAACCGGCATGCTGGAGCTGGCAGGGGCCGGCGCCGTCTTGCGCGGATCGAGCACGAACACGACTTCGACCGGTGCCTCCCAATATTGGTGCGCCAACGTGGTGATGCGGCTGGCGAACTGCGTTTTTACCCAATCCAGCTTAAAGCGATTCGGCGCAGCGATGCGCAATCGTCCATCCTCGTAATCGAGTGGCGCCAGCGGTTTTATCCACGCGCTAAATTGTTGAGGCGTCAATTCCTGCTCCAACTGGGTAGAGCAGCTCTGCCAGAAATTTTCCATGAATCGTTCTAAGTGAAAGTGTGCGGGATGAGGTTCTTTACGCCCTGGCTTGATGTTTTTATTGCACGCTGGGTTCAGTAATGGATTCCGTGCTACTGAGCAATGCATAACTGGCGGGCGTGCCACACATAAGCCGCTATTCTACCCTTGCCGGCGCAAGTTATCCACAGGCGCGGCCAATTATTCCGGCCGCCGGGCGCAAAAAGACCTTGTGGAAAAGAGCCCTAAGTGATTGACAAACAAGCAGAAAATGCGTTCTAATTCAAGGTTCACTGTCCGCTGAATTGCCAGTTTGTGCGTTGACTGTCCCTAATGCCTGCCCCGGTTTCGTTGTCCGACGCCTTGGCAGCCTGGTCCAGATCGAATCGCGAAAGGGTAGAAACCCAGCGCTCTGAGTGTGAAGATCCGATTTATTTTTGCTGATTAGCGAGACCAACATGAAACGTACTTACCAACCTTCCGTCGTGCGCCGTAAGCGTACTCACGGCTTCCGCGCCCGTATGGCAACCCGCGGTGGCCGCGCTGTGCTCAATGCACGTCGCGCCAAAGGCCGCAAGCGTCTGGCAGCTTAATCCAGCCGGACGCAACAGCGTTGCTTGCGTGACAGATCAACTCGGCGACCGTTCCCAGAACAGCGTCCAGGACTTTTCACGTGACCGGCGCATCGTTAAAACGGATGAGTTTTCATCCGTTTTTCGTTTGCGCCCTGTGTATAGAACGGCGCACTTCGTCTTGTACACCCGCCTCAATGCGCTGCCGCATGCCCGTCTGGGCGTGGTGGCGGCAAAACGGCTGGCGCCGCGCGCTGTTACGCGTAACACCGTCAAACGCGTTACGCGCGAGCTGTTTCGTCTGACACCACTGCCGCCAATCGACTGCGTTGTGCGTTTATCGAAACCGGTAAACACCAAGGCGGGCCCGGCCACGACTGCGCGCCTGAAGCGAGAGCTGCATGGCGAACTGGCGCAGCTGTTCGCGTCGCAACGTCTGGCCGCCGGCAAGCCGTAGGCAAGTTCAAGCGCCGGCTTATTTGTATCCGCGGCTTGTATTGTTCCAGCCTGGCCACACATAGCCGGGGCCGGAAGAAGAAGGGAAAAAAGCTGTCATGAAAATGCCTCTACTGTTCCTGTTGCGCCTCTACAAACTGGGCATCAGCCCGTTTCTGGGACAGAATTGCCGTTTTTATCCCAGCTGCTCCGATTACGCAGCCGAAGCTATCCGTACGCATGGCGCCCTGAAGGGCAGCATGCTGGCCGGACGCCGCCTGTGCAAATGCCATCCCTGGCATGCGGGCGGACTCGATCCGGTGCCGCCGCAGCAATCATCCACATCTCCATCTGCAACCAAACCCGCATCGGCTAACCGATCGTGTGGTTGCGGCCATTCCTGAATCATAGATAAATACTCTTATGGATATCAAACGTACCGTCCTGTGGGTTGTATTTTCGGTTTCGCTGCTGTTCCTCTGGGACCAGTGGCAGCGCCATAACGGCCAGCCGTCGCTGTTCTTCCCAAGCGCCAACCCGACTGCTCCTGCTGCTGCAACCGGTCCTGCCGGCGCTGCCGCATCGGCTGGCGCCAGTTCCTCGGTGCCGCAAGCATCGGCTGTTGCCGGCGCACCTGCAGCCGCATCGGCCAGCGCTGTGCCTGCTACCGCGGCTGACGCCAAGGGCGAAGTCATCACCATCACTACCGATGTGGTCAAGGCTGACATCGATACCGTGGGCGGTGAACTGAAGCGCCTGGAACTGCTGAAGCACAAGGACACGGTCGACCCGACCAAGAACCTGGTGCTGTTCGACTCCAGCGCTACCCGCACCTACCTGGCTGAAACCGGCCTGATCGGCGGTCCTTTCCCTAACCACAAGTCGCCGTTCACGGCCTTGCCTGGCGCTCGTACGCTGGACAACGGCAACCAGGTGCAACTGGTGCTGGAATCGACCGAAGGCGGCGTCAAGCTGACCAAGACCTACACGTTCAAGCGCGGCGATTATTCGATCGACGTCAAGCACACAGTAACCAACGACAGCGGCGCGCCGGTTTCGCCTTCGCTGTACCTGCAACTGGTGCGCGACGGTAATGCGCCTGAAGGTGAGCAGCGTTTTGTGCACACCTTCACCGGTGCTTCGGTTTACACCGAAGCCAGCAAGTTCCAGAAATTCCCGTTCGACAAAATCGAAGGCGGCAAGGCTGACCACGCTACCAAGTCGGACGACGGCTGGTTTGCTTTGATCCAGCATTACTTTGTCTCGGCGTTCATCCCGCAAGACAAGGCGCCGCGCGAAATCTTCACCAAGAAGATCGCCACCAACCTGTACGCAGTCGGCAACATCCTGCCGCTGGGCACGATTGCTCCGGGCGCCAGCGTGACCATGGATGCGCGCCTGTACTCCGGTCCGGAAGTGCAATCCGACCTGGAAGCGATCGCGCCTGGCCTGGAACTGGTCAAGGACTATGGCTGGCTGACCATCATCGCCAAGCCGATTTTCTGGCTGATGACGCAGATCCACAAAGTGCTCGGCAACTGGGGCTGGACCATCATCGCCCTGACCGTGCTGATCAAGCTGGCGTTCTTCCCGTTGTCGGCAGCGAGCTATCGCAGCATGGCCAAGATGAAGCTGGTCACGCCTAAGATGACGTCGATCCGCGAGCGTTTCAAATCCGAACCGCAGAAGATGAACCAGGCCATGATGGAGCTGTACAAGACCGAGAAGATCAACCCGCTCGGCGGCTGCCTGCCGATCGTGGTGCAGATCCCGGTGTTCATCTCGCTGTACTGGGTGCTGCTGGCCAGTGTGGAAATCCGCAATGCGCCATGGCTGGGCTGGATCCATGACCTGGCCGCACCGGATCCGTTCTACATCCTGCCGGTGGTGATGGCGATTTCGATGTTCATCCAGACCAAGCTGAACCCGACGCCGCCTGATCCTATGCAAGCCAAGGTGATGATGTTCATGCCGCTGATTTTCTCGGTGATGTTCTTCTTCTTCCCGTCCGGCCTGGTGCTGTACTGGGTCACCAACAACGTGCTGTCGATTGCGCAGCAATGGGTGATTACCCGCAAGATGGGTGCTGGTCCGGCCAAGGCTTAATATCGCTGTTTGGCGAGTGTCGTAAAAAAGCCCGTGAATGTTCGATTCACGGGCTTTTTTGTGGCCGGCTGCTTGCCGATGTTTCTATTATCAAACAACCCTCGTAGAATAATTCCATGTCTTTCGATTCCTCTCCCAT
>NZ_JAQGLV010000200.1 GCF_028292705.1 Collimonas fungivorans
ATCGCCGTCAGCAACGGCACCGGCGCACTGGAAATCATCCTGCGCGCGCTTGGCGTGCAGGGAAGACAGGTGGTGGTTCCTGCCAATACTTTTTTTGCGACAGCCGCCGCAGCGCTGCATGCCGGCGCCGCCCTGCGCTTTGCCGACGTCGGCGCACAGACCATGATGCTCACCCTGGACAGCGTCGAACGCGCGGTGACGGCCGATACCGCGGCCGTGGTCATGGTGCATATCGGCGGCGCTATTTCGCCGGAACTGGATGCGATCAAAGCGTTTTGCGGAGCGCGCGGCATACACCTGGTTGAAGATGCAGCGCATGCCCTGGGATCAACCTACCAGGGGCGAGCCGCAGGAACGCTCGGCGCAGCGGGTTCATTCTCGTTCTATCCGACCAAGATCGTCACTTGCGGCGAAGGCGGTGCGATCGTCACGCACGATGCAGCGATCGCGCGCGAAGCCATCATCCACCGCGATCAGGGCAAACAGGCTTTTGCCGAGAATTGCCACATCCGCCTCGGCTATAACTGGCGCCTGAGCGAAATTCATGCAGCGGTCGGCCTGGTCCAGCTGCGGCGGCTTCAGCAGTTCATCACGGCAAAACGCGCCGTTGCCGCAAGATACGACCAGCGCATCGCTGTCCTCGACGGCGTCACGCCGGTCCCGGAAGGCGCCGGCGTGCGTTCGAATTACCATAAATATGTTGTGCTGCTCGATGCCGGCTGCGACAGGGCAATGCTGCGCTCCATGATGCAGGAAACGGCGGGCATCCAGCTTGGAACAGGCGTCTACGATGTGCCGCTGCATTTGCAGCCGGTTTTTTCCGGCATGGACAATACCGGCCTGCAGGTAGCGGAAGACGTTTGCGCCCGCCATGTCTGCCTGCCGATTCATTCCGACATGACATTTGCAGATGCCGACCACGTCATTACCGCGCTGGCCGCCTGCCTGGCCCGCTTGCGCAAAACCGCGGCGCCGCTTGTCCACGAAGGCGAGCTGCAATGAAAACGCCGGCTTCCCGCACCGCAGCGCGCCATGGATAGGCATGCTGCGCTGCCTCGCATGCGCCCTCCTTCGCCGCCCGCATGGAGCAATTGCCTGCTGACGGTCGGCGTCACGGGGACCAACGGTAAGACCTCGACTACCGGCATGGTGGCAAACGCGCTTGGCTGCCTGCAACAGCCGGTGGCTCGCATCACCAGCATCGGCGCCTACGTCGGCAGCGAGCACATGGACGTGCCGCGCAGCTACGCCGGCCTGGTCGAGACGATGCGCGCGGCCTTGCAGCGCGGCGGCCGTTATGCCGCACTTGAGCTGGCCAGCTGGTCATTGGCCCAGGGTTTCATGCAAGCGTGGCCGTGCCAGGTTGGCGTCTTTACCAACCTTACCCCCGAACATATGGATATCCATGGCTCGATGGAAAGCTACCTGGCCGCCAAGACGCAGCTGTTCATCAATCTGCCGGAGACGGGCGTCGCCGTGCTCAACGGCTGCGACCCGGCATCGGAAATCATCGCAGCTGTCACGCCGGCCGGAACACGGATCATTTATTACGGCGCGGCGTCGCGCGGCCGGCCGCGGCACGCGCTGGATATTATCGCGGACGAGGTTGCCGTGACCTGGACCGGCACCCGCCTGCGCTTGTCGGCAACCGCCGGCCTCGGCGCAGTGCCGGTGAAACTGACGCTGCGGGCGATTGGTGAAATTTATGCGGAAAATGCACTAGCCGCGCTAGCCGCGGCCATCGGCGCCGGCGTCCCGGCGCAGCAGGCGGCCGACGCCATTGCGGCAACCGCGCCGCCGCCTGGCCGGTTTGAAATACTCGGGCAATCACCATGGATCGTGCTGGACTATGCCCACACGCCTGACGCTATCTGTCGCACGCTTTCCACGGCACGCCAGTTGAGCCACGGCTGCATCTCGATCGTCTTCGGCGCCGGCGGCGACCGCGACCGGCCCAAGCGAAAACTGATGGGCCAGGCGGCAATGGCGGCCGACCGCGTGTTCCTTACCAGCGACAATCCGCGCAACGAAGATCCGCTGTCCATCATCGAAGATATCCGGCTTGGACTGCAAGATCATCGGGATGTCAGCGTCAATCCCGATCGCAGGCAGGCCATCATCGCAGCGCTGGAAGCATCCTCGGGCGACGATGTCGTCATCCTCGCCGGCCGCGGCCCGGAGACGCACCAATGCGTGCGAGATGCCTGGCATCCCATGTGCGACGCCGATATCGTCCGGGAGATCATCGGCGGCGAACCGGTGGTTCACGAAGGATGGACATGACGGCTCCCAAAAAAATATTGCTGGTCAACGGCTGCAGCCATACCGCGGGATCGGAAATCGATACGCTTGGCGTGGCGCCGCACGGGTATTCGCCGGAAAAGGCATTCGGCGCCCATCTTGCCAATGCAATGGGTTGCGACGATTACGTCAACATTGCAATGCCTGGGGGTTCCAACGAACGGATCACGCGCACCACGATCGACTGGATAGGGAAATACCATAAACCCGGGGACCAGCTGTTCGTGGTGATCATGTGGACCGGCCGCGACCGCTTCGAACTTTACGACGACCGCAACCGGATCTGGCTCAGCCTGTGTCCGGGCGTGGAACGCTCCAGGTGGTTCGCCGACTTCACTTATGCGGTCCAGCAATACTTCAAGTTCCACATGCTGGTGCGCACCAGCGATGTCCAGACTTACTCGCGGCTCTGGGCCGAAGTCATCATGATGCAGAGCTACCTGAAGATCAACCATATCAACTACATGTTCTGCAACGCCTACCAGGGCCTTCCCGAAACCCTTGACTATACCGGCTTCCGCAGCCAGGTCGATCTTGCCGCCTACTACCAGCCATTCGAAGACAGCACAGGTTTTGTGCAGATCCTGACGCAGCAGGGATTCAAGACGCGCGCCGGCGACAACGTGCATTTTGGCGAAGACGGGCATCGTTACTGGGCCGGCGTCTTGCACGCCTTTATTCAAGACAGGAGACTGGCATGATGAAATATCTCAAGCACCTGCTGCAGCGCTGGAGCACCGCGCGGGCATACCGGAAAAAAATGCGGGCCATCAGGAAGCGCGATCCCTACATTTACAAATAACGGCCGCGGCCATGATTTCCTGGGGCGTCTCTGCCCGCAGCCATGACGCGGCATTGGCGGTATTTGCCGACGGCGCGCTGGTGTTCGCAGGGCATGCGGAACGGTATTCCAAAATCAAGAACGACAGCGAACTTGCTCCCGGCCTGGTTGCGGACGCGCTCGCCTATGGCGAACCCGGGCAGATCGTCTGGTACGAGCGCCCCTGGCTGAAAAAAACCAGGCAGATGCTGGCGGGGCAATGGCAGGAAATCCGGGAGACGGAAAACATCGCTCGCTACCTGTCCAGATACTTGCAGACATCTCGCCCCATTGCATTCGCCAGCCATCACCTGAGCCATGCGGCAGCCGGATATTACACATCGCCTTTCCGCGATGCGACGATCATTGTGCTGGACGCCATCGGCGAATGGCAAACCTATACCATCTGGGAAGCAACGGGAACCCAGCTCAAGCTCCGCTTCAGCCAGCGCTACCCGCATTCGGTCGGCCTCTGGTACTCCGCCATGACCCAGCGCTGCGGCTTCAAGCCGAACGAAGAAGAGTACATCCTGATGGGCCTGTCGGCCTTCGGCGACCCGCTGAAATATTACGACAGGATCAAGGCCGATTTTTTGGTATGGCAGCAGGACCGGCCGTCGATCCGGCTGCGCCACAACCTGCATCGCGGCTGCAGATGGTGGGCGCCGGACGTGACCGACGTGGAAAACATCGCCGCCGCGACCCAAAGAATTTATGAGGACATCCTGCTGCACGCATCGCGCTTTGCATGCAAGACCCTGCCGAGCAGGAACCTGGTGCTGATGGGCGGCTGCGCCCTCAACTGCGTAGCTAACCGGCGCCTGGCGGACAGCGGCGACTGGGGCGACATATGGGTGATGCCCTGCCCCGGCGATGCCGGCAGCAGCATCGGCTGCGTGCTGGCGACCATGCAGGAATTCGTGCAATGGCCCGGACCGTTTCTCGGGCACGGGATCGACGGTACCTATCCGGTCGCACCGGCCTTGCGGCGCCTGACTGCCGGCGAAGTGGTCGGCATCGCCAACGGCCGGGCCGAGTTCGGCCCGCGTGCGCTAGGCAACCGCAGCCTGCTGGCCGATCCACGCATCGCCGACAGCCAGTCGAAGGTCAACACCATCAAGCAGCGAGAGCGCTTCAGACCATTCGCGCCCGCCATCATCGCTGAAATGGCGGCAGACTATTTCGACATGGGCGTGCCGTCCAGCCCCTACATGCAATTTACCGCCAGGTGTAGGCAGCCTGAACAGTTTCCGGGCATTGTCCACGTCGACGGCACTTCGCGCGTGCAGACCGTGACGGCCGCGGACAATCCCGGATTCTACGCATTGCTGCGGGAATTCCACGACGCCACAGGCTGCCCCATGCTGCTCAATACAAGCCTGAATGTGAAAGGTGAACCGCTCGTCAACGACAGGCAAGATGCCGCGCGCTTTGCCATCACCTATGGAGTGCCGGTGTTCTGCGATGGAACAGAAGAAAAGCCAGGCCCGCCGGAAACAGCAACCCGGTCAGACCCGGCTCTTCTCTTTTCATTCAATCGCTAAAACCGCGCCAGGATCGCCGGCGTTATTGGCCTGCCTTGTAAAAAGCCGTCACCGCATCCGCCAGCAGCTTGTGCGTATGCGTGGTCGGATGCAGGGTATCCCAGAACACAAAACTGTCCGGATTGCTGCACTGTGAACGCGCGGTCTGCGTGCTCAGGTAGTTGGTGCTGGAATCGGTATTGATGTTCAGGCAGGACTGGGTAGTATTGCTGACCTGGTATTTGGCCGGGTTGCTCAGCAGGTCGTTGAACAGCGCATAACTGTCGAACAGGCGGATATGCAAGCTGGCGCCGTATTGCGCCTGCAAGGAAGCGACCAGCGCTGCCAGCCGCGTGTTCAGGTCGACCACCTGCGCCGCTACCGCCGGGCCGTTGGTCTTGATAGTAAACACAGGCGCCTTGGATACATCGGGCAGCTTGAGCAGCAGGATATTCCTGGCGCCGGCCTGGATCAGGCTTTGCAAGGCCTGGCTCTGGCCGCTGATCACCTGGTCCACCGTGCTGTTGTAGTTGACCAGGTCGTTGCCGCCTATGAGCATGGTAAACAAGGTGTTTTGCGGCTGGTAATTCTGCGCCTTCTGCATGTACTCGGTGTACGACTGCACTTGCTGGATCACGCCCGGAATCACCAGGTTCTGGGTGCTCACGCCGGCGCCGCCGATAGCCCAGTTATACAAGGGAAGCTGCAGGTTGTCGGCCAGGTATTCGACCCAGTTCTTGCCGTTGCTGAAACGGCCCAGGAACCAGCTGCCGGAATTGGGCAGCGTCCATTGCGAGGCGTTGTAGACGTTCTGGGTATCGGACAAGCTGTCGCCGAACGCGACGATCTTGTTGATGCCGCTCTGGACCACGCTGTCGGTAGTCCACACGGTGTAGTTGAACGACAGCGCATTGTCGGCGGCCGCCACCATCGCCACCGGCTGGCTGATGCCCTTGGCGCTCAGCGTGCTTTGGCATACCGATTGCAGCGTGCTCTGCGCGACATCGCTGTAGAACATGTTTTCCCAGTTGAGCAGGCCGCCGGCCCACCAGTAGCCGTTGATGCGGTAATAATCGCCGCTGGACGGATCCAGCCCCCAGGCATAGGTGGTAGTCGGCTTGGTCGGATTGCTGCCGGTGCGGTACCAGCAGCGCAAATAAGTGTAAGTACTGGTGCTGGCCGCCGCGGTCGCAGCCATGCTGCGGGCGGCAGGTTTTTGCGCCTGCTGTTTCAGCAGCTGCTCTTTGGAGAGCGGGCCGGACGACGATAAACGGTGGGTGTAAGCAGGATCGGGTTTTGCATCGGATGGGACTTCTGCCACGGCTAGATTCGAACACAAAGCACAAAGTAAAAACAGAGTTTTCATTATGGATTTCCTTGTTGTCTCGTTAGTCTCTGGATCACGGGAATAGCGCTGCCATCGATGGCAAATTGCCATCATTGATATGGCCGCGACAATATTGACACAAGGAAATAATATTCAGGTGACATTAAGATGACGGCTGGTCCTTTCCGATGTTTACCTCTAATTCCGGGTTACCCACAGAAAGTGTGGACAGTCCTGTTGATAACTCCCATGTGTTTTAGCTATGTGCCTGATATGTATAGGTTTTTCATCACTGCACAGAGTTGCCGCGCAGTGCTTTAAGAATCGTTTAATTCAATCCGGCTAAACTGTCACGATTTCCGCTGTTTCTAAGGAGCCGGTCCCATGCGTTTGCTGTTGGTGGAAGACGATCTGATGGTGGGCGAAGCCGTGCGCAAGGGATTGCGCCAGGACGGTTTCGCCGTCGACTGGGTCCAGGACGGCGCCGCGGCGCTCAGCGCGCTGGCGCAGGAAGACTACCAGCTGCTGCTGCTCGATCTCGGCCTGCCGAAAAAGAACGGCCTGGAAGTGCTGAAGTCGCTGCGCGCCGGCGGCAACCGCATCCCGGTGCTGATCCTGACCGCGCGCGACGCCATCTCGGACCGGGTCGCCGGCCTCGACGGCGGCGCCGACGACTACCTGGTCAAGCCGTTCGACCTGGAAGAACTGGCGGCGCGCATCCGCGCCCTGCTGCGGCGCCAGTCGGGACGCGCCGAACCGCTGATCGAACTGGGCCAGCTGACGCTCAACCCGGCCACCCACGAAGTATTGCTGGAAGGCCGCCAGGTGAACCTGTCGGCGCGCGAATTCGCCCTGCTGCGCGCCTTCCTCGATCGCCCCGGCGTGGTGCTGTCGCGCGCCCAGCTGGAAGAAAAAATGTACGGCTGGGACGACAGCATCGAAAGCAATGCGGTCGAAGTCTACATCCACGCCTTGCGCAAAAAACTCGGCAGCAACTTTATCAAGAATGTGCGCGGCATCGGTTACATGGTGGCCAAATGAAATCGGCGCCGTCGATACGCAGGAGCTTGCTGCTGTGGCTGGCGCTCGGCCTGAGCGGCGCCATCCTGGTGGCCGGCATCGCCCTGTATTTCCAGGCGCGCGGCGAAGCCAACGAACTGTTCGATTACCAGATGCGGCAAATCGTCGCGTCCCTGCCGCGCCAGGCGTTTACGCCGATGATAGAGAATGGCGACGGCGGTCCCGAGCTGGACGACCAGATCATGATCCAGATCTGGGACAACACCGGCGTCGTCATCTACCACTCGCACGGACAGGCCCGCCTGCCGCTGCAAGCCGAGCTGGGATTCACCAACGTCCGCCAGAGCAACGGCCTGTGGCGCGTCTACAGCGCGCAGATCGGCAATACCGTGGTGCAGATCGCGCAGCCGCAAAGCGCGCGCAACCAGATCGCCGCGCAGATGGCAGTCAAGACCGTCACTCCCCTGCTGCTGCTGTTTCCACTGCTGGGCGTGCTGATCTGGGTCGCCGTCAGCCGCGGGCTGGCGCCGATCAGGCGCGCTGCGATGGAAGTCCAGGCGCGCGACATGCATGCCTTGTCGCCGATACCGGATGCCACCCTGCCAGGAGAAATCCAGCCGCTGACCCAGGCCCTCAACGATTTGCTGGCGCGCCTGGGACAATCGATCAAGGCGCAACGCGCCTTCGTCGCCGACGCCGCACATGAGCTGCGCACGCCGCTGACCGCCCTGCGCCTGCAAGTCCAGCTGGCGGAACGCGCCGCCGATGACGGCGAGCGGCAAGCAGCTTTCGGCGACCTGAAACAGGGGCTGGAACGCGCCACCCACTTGCTGCAGCAGCTGCTGACGCTGGCGCGCCAGGAACCCGGCGCCTTCGATCAGGCCCATGCCGAACTCGACTTGCGCGCACTGCTGCACAGCGTGATCGGCGACTTCGCCCTGACCGCGCACGAACGCCAGGTCGATCTTGGCATCAGCACGGAGACGCCGGCCAGCGTGACTGGCAACGCCGACGCTTTGCGCATCTTGTTCAACAACCTGATCGACAACGCCTTGCAGTACAGCCCTGCCGGCAGCACCATCGACGTCTCGCTGGCCGCCGACGCCGCCGGCGTCACCGTAGCAGTGCAAGACGGCGGCCCCGGCATTCCCGAGGCCGACCTGGCACGCGTATTCGATCGTTTCTACCGCGCCGCCGACAGCCAGTCGCAGACGCGTGGCAGCGGCCTCGGCCTGGCGATCGTCAAGCAGATCGCCGATGCCCACCAGGCCAGCGTCGGCCTGAAAAATACCGGGCATGGGCTGCGCGCCAGCGTGCGTTTCGGCGCCTGAGGAACTCTTTAAGCTATTGCTCAAATACTCTCGTCAATGATATTTATTTAACAATTTAAACTACAATAATGTAACTACATATTTGGAGTTACAATTGTTTTCATCGGATGATGCCAAAAACGAGGGTAACCGGCGCAAACATGGCGTCAGTTTCGAGGCTGCGACACTTGTCTTTGACGACCCTTTGCATATCACCAGGCAAGATCGCGTCGAAAACAATGAGCAACGATGGCAGACCATCGGCATGGTTGGCGGCGTCACCTTGTTGTTGGTTGCCCATACCTGGCATGAAGCAGAAAGCGGCTCGGAACATATTCGCGTCATCTCGGCGCGACGTGCGACAAAGCTGGAAAGGAAAATCTATGAACAAGGTACCTGAATCTATCCGCAAGGAACTGGCGGCGTTGGCCGCCAAGCCCGAGAGCAATATCGATTTCTCCGACCTCCCGGCCACTACCAAACAGGATTGGCAAGGCGCAGTCCGCGGGAAATTCTATCGCCCCGTCAAACAACAGCTGACGGTACGCATTGACGCCGATGTCGTGGAGTGGCTCAAGGAAGAAGGAAAAGGTTACCAAAGCCGCATGAACGATATCTTGCGCGCAGCCATGCTGGACAAGGTTCGTCACCGGTAGATTGATCCGTGATCTGAAACAAGCGTCTGGTTTGCTGTTTAAGTTTGCTTTAATTTTTCGTATTTATGCTGTGTGCTAGTTCTAGTCCATCTGCAAAGGAGCACAGCATGAGTCGTCAAACCCGTCAAACCTTTACCCGCAGTGCCATTGCCATCGCCGTCCTGGTAGTGGCAGGCGGCGCCTACCTGCATTCGAAGAACGGCGATATCGGCATCGACAACGCCAATGCAGCGATCGTCGCCCCCGCCCCCGTGGTAAGCAATACCGCGCCGGCAGTTGCGGTGGCCACCGATTTTTCCGGCATCGTCGAACGCGCCGGACCGGCCGTGGTGAATATCAGCGTCACCGGCAAGGCGAAACAGAGTGCGGTGTCCGACCAGGACGATGAGCTCGATCCGAACGATCCTTTCTCGCAATTTTTCAAGCGCTTCGGCCCGCAGCTGCAAATTCCGCGCCATCCGCAAATCATGCGCGGCGAAGGCTCCGGCTTCATCATCAGCGCCGACGGCCTGATCCTGACCAACGCCCACGTGGTCGAGGGCGCCTCGGAAGTCACGGTCAAGCTGACCGACCGCCGCGAATTCAGGGCCAAGGTGTTGGGCTCCGACAAACAGAGCGACATCGCCGTGATACGGATAGACGCCAAGAACCTGCCGATCGTGCAGATCGGCAATCCGGCGCTGACCAGGGTCGGCGAACCGGTGCTGGCGATAGGCTCGCCTTACGGTTTTGAGAATACCGCCACCGCCGGCATCGTCAGCGCCAAGTCACGCTCCTTGCCGGACGATACCTACGTGCCGTTCATCCAGACCGACGTCGCCGTCAATCCCGGCAACTCGGGCGGCCCGCTGTTCAATATCAAAGGCGAAGTGATCGGCATCAATTCGCAGATCTACAGCCAGACCGGCGGTTACCAGGGCCTGTCGTTTGCGATTCCTATCGATGTCGCCACCAAGGTCGAGCAGCAGCTAGTCAAGCACGGCAAGGTCACCCGCAGCCATCTCGGCGTCAGCGTGCAAGAGGTGAACCAGGCGCTGGCCGAATCGTTCGGCCTGAAGAGCGCCGCCGGGGCGCTGGTCAGCTCGGTCGACAAGGGCAGTCCGGCCGACAAGGGCGGCCTGCAGACCGGCGACGTGATCCTGCGCTTCAACGGCCAGCCGATCAGCCATTCTTCCGACCTGCCGAGCCTGGTGGCCGACACTGCGCCGGGCACCGCCAGCACGATTGAAGTGGTGCGCAACGGCCAGTCCAAGACGCTGACCGTCAAGCCGACCGAAGCGGAAGCGGTAAAAACCGCCAGCAACGACGAAGGCGCCGGTTCGCAGGCGCGGCTGGGACTGGCGCTGCGCCAGCTCAGCCCGGACGAACAGCAACAGGTCGGGATCCATGGCGGGCTGGTGGTGGAAGATGCTTCCGGACCGTCGGCGCTGGCCGGCATCCAGCGCGGCGACGTGATCCTGTCGCTCAACGGCAAGCCGGTCAACAGCGTCGAGCAGCTGCGCCAGCTGGTGAGCAAGGCCGGCAAGAACGTGGCGCTGCTGGTGCAGCGTGACAAGGACAAGATCTTCGTCCCGCTTAACTTGGGCTGACATCTCAACCGCAGGATGTGAAAACGATGATCAAGCTGGCCAACAACAATCTGTCGCAGCACATCCTGCCTTCTTCCGCCACGATGATCGGCGTCTGCATCACCGCGCTGTCGATCATCAAGCTGGCCAGGTTCAGCGGACTGGCGCTTTGGCTGGGCCACCTGCTGGCGCTCAACAGCCTGGTGTTCCTGACCAGCGGCGTGCTGTCGTACGCCTCCATGCGCTCCAGCCGCAGCATGCGCCTGGAACAATACGCCGACATCGCCTTCATCTTCGGCCTGACCCTGCTCAGCCTGTCCACCGTCTTCATGGCCGTGGTCATTGATTGAATTTTCATTCCCCTCGAAGTTACCCACAGAAACTGTGCACAGTCCTGTTGATAACTCCAGCGCGTTTTATCTATGTGGTTGATCTATATGGTTTTTTCAGGTCTGCTCATTGTTGTGCGGGCAGTGCCGCTGAAACAAGTGCGGATGTAGCCGGCTGCGCCGCGATCGCCGCACCATAAAAATATCCAGCCTGAACGAACGCTCGGTTTGAAGTGCGTGTCGAACCTGCCTAAGCTTGATTACCCTGCGATGTCCGGCGCGGCAGCTTCTGCCCGGATGAAGACATTGCAATTTAGATAATCAAAGTCCGTTCCATCAAATATAATCTCAAAAAAAATCTGCAAACTGTCGATCTCGCGATTTCCCGCTCGACTAGTTAGCAGATCCGGGAGTTAATTGCGCGCAGTCGGCAGCCCGGCCCTTACCCTGAAACCAAACGGAGATATTACGATGCGATTCATGATCATACGCAAAGCGGACAAGAACACCGAAGCCGGCACCATGCCCAGCACAGAGCTGATCACCGCCATGATGAAGTACAACGAAGAACTGGTGCAAGCCGGCGTCATGCTGGCCGGCGAAGGACTGCAGCCAAGCACCAAGGGCGCCCGCATCAGCTTTTCGGGCGGCAAGCCGACCGTGTTCGACGGCCCCTTCGCCGAAACCAAGGAACTGATCGCCGGATTTACCATGATCCAGGTGAAATCACGGCAGGAAGCCATCGAATGGGTCAAGCGCTGGCCAGCCCTGGATGGCGACGGCGCCGTCGAGCTCGAATTGCGCCAGGTATTCGAGGCGGAAGATTTCGGCGCCGAGTTCACGCCGGAACTCAGGGAAACCGAAGAACGCTTGCGCCGCCAGAGTTCAGGCGCCTAAGCTGCCTGCACAGTTCGCACCGCCATTACAACGCCATCAGGAGACCAGTAATGATCAAGACCATCGCCATCGTTATCGTCGTCGCACTGGCCGCCACCCTCGGTTATGCGGCGACCCGGCCCGATACTTTCCGCGTCCAGCGCACGATCTCGATCAAGGCGCCGCCGGAAAAGATCCTGGCGCAGGTCAACAATTTCCACGACTGGAGCAACTGGTCGCCTTACGAAAAAATGGATCCGGCGATGAAGCGGACTTTCAGCGGCGCCGCCAGCGGCCCGGGCGCGGTGTATGCCTGGGACGGCAACGGCGACGCCGGCGCCGGACGCATGGAGATCAAGGAAGCGTCGCCGTCGAAAACCGTCATCAAGCTCGACTTCAGCAAACCGTTTGAAGCCAGCAATGTCGCCGAGTTCAGCGTCGACACCCAGGGCGACAGCAGCAGCGTCACCTGGGCCATGTATGGACCCGCGCCTTATATCAGCAAGGTGATGGGCTTGTTTTTCAATATGGACAGCATGATCGGCAAGGATTTCGAAGCCGGCCTTGCCAACCTGAAGACCGTCGCCGAGAAATAAACGACGGTCACCCTGGCGTCACGTACGCAAACAGGCGTGATGCTGTTTTCATTATCCATCGCAGGAACAGAGGAGAACAACATGCTATTGAATCCCTATCTGAATTTCGACGGCCAGTGCGACGCCGCCTTCAAGTTCTACCAACAGGTCCTGGGCGGAAAAATCGCCTTGAGAATCACCAACGCCGACACGCCGATGGCCGAAAAAACGCCACCGGACCAGCAAGGCCGGATCGCGCACATACGCCTGGAAGTCGATGGCGGAGTCTTGATGGGCTCGGACTGTCCCACCGAGTATTTTGAGAAAGCGCAAGGCATAGTCCTGTCGCTGGTGTTCGACAAGATTGCGGATGGCGAACGGGTCTTCAATGCCTTGGCAAAAAACGGCACGATCAAGATGCCGTTCGAGAAAACCTTCTGGGCCGAGCGTTTCGGCATGCTGGAAGACCAGTTCGGCACGCCGTGGATGGTCAATTGCGAGAAAGCTGCCTGACCGATAGTTGCAATGTAGCGCTGGCGCGCCGCCAAAGCGGTGCGCCAGCCGATGTCTTTAGAGCAGCGCCAGCTTGACCACCGTCACGCGGTCTATGAAAAACTCGCCGTCGACGCACTTGCGGTGCGGCACGCCGGCCACCTTGAATCCAGGCCCGCCTTCCGCGGCCCAGATTTTGGCGACCGTGTCGAAATCTTCCAGTTCCAGCCCGAGCAGCGGCGCCGACAGCACGAATTGCGCGCCCTCCTTTTGTCTTGCCAACACTTCTTCAATCGTCTTTGCCATGGTTTCAACCTGATATATCGGGGTTATTCATTGTCCACGCAGTGCCAAGGATCCGGAGCCTCAGGCATCGCCGAGCAATTCGCGCGGCAGCTCGTAGGTTTCCTTGATCGCCTGCAGCACGATATTGGAGCGGATATCCTGCACGCCCGGTATTTTATATAACTTCTCCAGTACAAAAGCGGAATAGTGCTT
>NZ_JAQGLV010000205.1 GCF_028292705.1 Collimonas fungivorans
CCGCTTCGACATAGGAAGCAAAAGTCGGATAGCTGAAAGCGCTTGCCTCGCCCAGCAGGTTCATCGGATCCGGCGGTTCCGCCTTGAGGCTGACCGGCGCGGCGCTGATGCCGCAATTGCCGACCACTACGGTCGTGACGCCCTGCGACAGTTTCGGCAGCATGCTCGGCGTGCGGATCACGTTGGTATCGTCGTGCGTATGGACGTCGATGAAGCCGGGACTGAGGACCTTGCCGCTGCCGTCTATCACCTGCTGGGCCTGCCAGCCGGACAGCGCGCCGGCGCTGGCATCGCTGCGCGGTTCGATGTGCAGGATGCGGCCGCCGGCCAGGGCGACATCGGCGACATACGCCGGGCTGCCGCTGCCGTCGATCACCGACACGTTGCGAATCAAGGTATCGCAGCTTGGCGTGCAGCTTGGCGTCGGCAATGCATTTGAATCAGTGCTCATTTCAGTCTCCCAACGGCTCGCGATTGCTGCCGCCGCGATGTGTATCCAGTGTGAATTTGAGGCGCCGCAGCAACTCCTGGCTGTGGTCCTTTTGCAGCAATGCCAACTCAGTCATCAGCACGTCCAGCGCCATCATCATGGCGTAGCGCGACGACGAGGGCTTGAAAATAAAATCGGTTTCCAGCGACTTCAGCGGCAACAGCACATCGGCCATCGCCGCCAGCGGCGAACCGAGGGCGGTGATCGCCACCAGCCGCACTCCATACTCCTTGGCGATGGCGCAGCTGGCGTTGAGTTCGGGCACATTGCCGGTGGTCGACAGGGCCAGGATCACATCGTCCTTGTCGAGCGTCGCCGCCACCATTTTCTGCAACATGGCGTCGTGGTAGGTGGCCACCGGGCGCCCCAGGCGCACCAGCCGGTAGCGGGCCTCATCCGACAGCATAGTCGAGCCGCCGCCCATGCCAAAGGCGTAAATCATGCGCGCCTGCAGCAGCGCCCGCGCCGCCTGCAGCAAGTTATCCTGGCTCAGCAGGCTGCGGTTGACCTCCAGCGACTTGTGGATATCGGCATAGACGATATCGACGATTTGCGGAAATTGATTTTCAGCAACAGAATTCTCGACCCGCAAAAACCGCTGGCCGATCGCTGCCGCCTGGGCCAGCCGCATCTTCAGTTCGCGCACGTCGCGGCAGCCGATGGCCTTGGCAAAGCGGGTGACGCTGGCTTCGCTGACGCCGGCCTGTTTAGCCAGGGTCTGGATGCTGGCGCTGGCCGCAAACGGCAGGTCGCTCAGGATTGCCTGCGCCACTTTTTGCTCAGCCAGGCGCAGCTGGCTGCTGCGTTCGGCGATGCGCGAGACAATATCGAATAATTGTGTCATCTGCTGCCAGTCGACATACGGGTGAAACGGCAATAAAACCGCAGTATCCTGGTAACAGACACAGCAGGAAGAAAACGCTATGTTACTTTGTAACATGCTTTTAATATAGTAAATTCAAGGATATGATTACGTCAAATGAATTTTGATGGAGGAGATCCGATGACAAATGTTATTAACTATCACAGCGATTACCAGAACCCGCTGATCGATCCCCTGAACAAGGGCCTGGGTGCATTCCAGCAAGCGCTGCCAGCCGCTGAAATCAAGGCGCACAACTGGAACCTGCTGCGGGAAGACCTGAGCCTGCCTACCGCCGTGCTGTACGAAGAACGCATGACGCACAACCTGCAGTGGATGCAGCAGTTCGTCACCGAATACGGCGTCAAGCTGGCTCCGCACGGTAAAACCACGATGGCGCCGAAACTGTTTGCGCGCCAGCTGGCCGGCGGCGCATGGGGCATTACCCTGGCTACCGCCCACCAGACCCGGGTCGCCCGCCAGCACGGTGTGCAGCGCGTGATCATGGCCAACCAGCTGGTCGGCAAACAGAACATGGCGATCATTTCCGATCTGCTGGCCGACCCCTCCTTTGCATTCTGCTGCCTGGTCGATTCGGCCGACGGCGTCGACCAGCTGGGCGCATTCTTCCAGGCGCGCAAGCAAGAGCTGCATGTGCTGCTGGAACTGGGCCCTGACGGCGGCCGCACCGGCATCCGCAATCCGCAACAGCAAGAGGCGGTGCTGGCAGCGCTGGCGCGCTGGCCCGAAAGCCTGGTGCTGGCCGGCGTCGAAGTGTACGAAGGCGTGCTGAAGGAAGAAGCCGATATCCGCAGTTTCCTGCAGCATGCAGTCGCCTGCGCCAAACAACTGGCCAAGGATGGCCGTTTTGCCGCGCGCACGGCAGGCACCACCAGCAGCGCAGCGCAGCCGGTGATACTGACCGGCGCCGGTTCGGCCTGGTATGACGTGGTCGCCGAAGAGTTCGCCAAGACCGACATCGGCCTGCCGCTGGACGTGGTGCTGCGCCCGGGCTGCTACCTGACCCATGACGTCGGCATTTATCGCGCCGCGCAGGCGCAGATCCAGACCCGCAATCCGATCGCCCGCAAGATGCGCACCGAGCTGCTGCCGGCCCTGCAATTATGGGCTTATGTGCAGTCGATTCCGGAAACCGGCAAAGCCATCATCGCGCTCGGCAAGCGTGACGCCGCATTCGATGCCGGCCTGCCTTTGCCCGCCGTGCATTATCGCCCGGGCAATCCTGCTCCCACGGCTACGCCGGCGCACTGGCAGCTGACTGGCATGATGGACCAGCATGCCTATCTGCAGATCACCGAAGGCGACGATATCAAGGTCGGCGACATGATCGGCTTCGACATCTCCCATCCCTGCCTGACCTTCGACAAGTGGCGCCAGATTGCGGTGCTCGATCCACAGCACCAGGTGGTCGATGTGATCCAGACCTTCTTTTAACCTGATCCGGCACAAGCAATGACTATAGATATCCTGGCCTATGGCGAAGCCATGGTGGAGTTCAACCAGCGGCAGCATGATGCCCGCATGTACCTGCAGGGTTTCGGCGGCGATACGTCGAACTTCTGCATCGCCGCCGCTCGCCAGGGCGCGCGCAGCGGTTACATCAGCGCGCTCGGCAACGATCATTTCGGGCAGAAGCTGCGCGACCTGTGGCTGGCCGAACAGGTCGACGCCAGCCACGTCACCAGCGATCCGCAAGCCGCCACCGGCGTGTATTTTGTATCGCACGACCAGGACGGCCACCACTTCGACTATCTGCGCGCCGGCTCCGCCGCCAGCCGCTACGCCAGCGCGCAGTTGCCGCTGGCGGCGATCGCCGCGGCCAAGGTGCTGCACCTGTCAGGCATCAGCCTGGCGATCAGCGCATCGGCCTGCGATGCCGGACTGGCGGCGATGGCGCATGCGCGCAAGCACGGCGTACGCACCTCGCTCGACACCAACCTGCGCCTGAAACTGTGGCCGCTGGAACGGGCCCAAGAAAAAATGCGCGAAGCGTTTGCGCTGTGCGATA
>NZ_JAQGLV010000214.1 GCF_028292705.1 Collimonas fungivorans
AGCTCAAGCAAGGCGAGCCATTACACCAAGACATGCGGATTGCCGGCAAGCTGGTCGGCAACCCGCGCCGCATAGAGATCCGCAATCCTTTCAACGGCGCGCTGGTCGGTTCGGTGCCGAAAGCCACAGTGGAAGACATCCGCCATGCGTTCCAGGCGGCGCGCGCTTTCCGTTCACCGCTGACACGCTACGAGCGCTCGCGGATCATGCTGCGTGCGTCCGAACTGCTGCGCGCCAATACCGATGCGATTTCCGACCTGATCACGGCGGAAGCCGGGCTGTGCAAGAAAGACAGCCTGTATGAAGTCGGCCGCGCCTGCGACGTGTTCGTGTTCGCCGCCAACCAGGCGCTGGTGGACGACGGCCAGGTGTTTTCCTGCGACCTGACGCCGCACGGCAAGCAGCGCAAGGTCTATACCTTGAAAGAACCGCTGCTGGGCGCGATTTCGGCAATCACGCCGTTCAACCATCCGCTGAATCAGGTCGCGCACAAGGTCGCGCCGTCGATCGCCACCAATAACCGCATGGTGCTCAAGCCGACCGAAAAGACGCCGCTGTCGGCCCTGCTGCTGGCCGACATCCTGTACGAAGCCGGCCTGCCGCCGGAAATGTTTTCGGTGGTCACCGGCGATCCCGCTGAAATCGCCGATGAAATGTTGACCAATCCGGATGTCGACCTGGTGACGTTTACCGGCGGCGTACCTATCGGCAAATACATCGCCGGCAAAGCGGTCTATAAGCGCCAGGTGCTGGAACTGGGCGGCAACGATCCGATCATCGTGATGGAAGACGCCGACCTGGAAGAAGCGGCGACGCTGGCGGTGTCGGGCTCATACAAGAATTCCGGCCAGCGCTGCACCGCGATCAAGCGCATGATCGTGCATCAGGCTGTGGCCGACGAGTTTGTCGATCTGCTGGTGAGCAAAACCAAGGCGATCAAATACGGCGATCCGATGGATCCGCACAATGACATGGGCACCGTGATCGACGCCCGTTCGGCGAGCGCCTTCGAAGCCAAGGTCAAGGACGCCCAGCAGCACGGCGCCAAGCTTTTGTTCGGCAACCTGCGCGACGGCGCGCTGTATTCGCCGACCGTGCTCGACCACGTGCCGGCCGATTGCCAGCTGGTAGCCGAAGAAACCTTCGGTCCGGTATCGCCGGTGATCCGCTGCACCGATATCGCCGACGCCATCCGCATCTCGAATTCGACGCCCTACGGCCTGTCGTCCTCGGTTTGCACCAACCGTCTCGACTACATCACCCGCTTTGTGCGCGAACTGCAGGTCGGCAGCATCAACGTCCGCGAAGTGCCCGGCTATCGCCTGGAGCTGACGCCGTTCGGCGGCATCAAGGACTCCGGCCTCGGCTACAAGGAAGGCGTGCAGGAAGCCATGAAGAGCTTCTGCAACACCAAAACCTATTCTCTGCCTTGGAACTGAATTGGAACTGAAACCATGCTGACCATCCCGCAAATCTGCGAACTGTTCGAACGCGGCGGCCACCAGATGTACAGCGGCGAGCCGGTCAACCAGCTCGAGCACGCGCTGCAATCGGCAACACTGGCCGAACAGGCCGGGGCCCAGCCGGAACTGGTCTGCGCCGCCTTGCTGCATGATCTCGGACATTTGCTGAACCCGCAAGGCGAGACGCCGTCGGCGCGCGGCGTCGACGATACCCATCAGTATTTTGCGATACCGTACCTGCGCGGCTTGTTCAGCCCCGCAGTGCTGGAACCGATCAGGCTGCATGTCGACGCCAAACGCTACCTGTGTGCGACCGATGCCGGCTACTGGAGCCGCCTGTCCGAGGATTCCAAGCGCAGCTTGGAACTGCAGGGCGGCGTGTTTTCCGCCGCCGACGCGGCGCAGTTCATCGCCCGTCCCTATGCCGCCGATGCCGTCAGCCTGCGCCTGTGGGACGACCAGGCCAAGATGGAAGGCATGGCGACTCCCGGCCTGCCGCATTTTTCCAGGCTGATGTCTGCCTGCGCCCTGGTCACCGCTTAATCAATAGGATACTGACCCATGCGCCCATTCTGGCTGGAAGATGCATTGTTTGCCGACGGTGAGTTGGCCCCCGCCCTGCAAGGCCGGCAGAAGGCCGACGTCGGCATTGTCGGCGGCGGCTTCACCGGCTTGTGGACCGCGATCCAGCTCAAGCAGCAGGACCCGGCGCTGGACATCGCCATCATCGAAAGCGACCTGTGCGGCGCCGGCGCCAGCGGCCGCAACGGCGGCTGCCTGCTGACCTGGTCGACCAAATTCTTCACCCTGCGCCGATTGTTTGGCGAAGTCGAAGCCGTGCGCCTGGTCAAGGCTTCGGAAGCGGTGGTCACCCATATCGGCAATTTCTGCCGCGAGCACCAGATCAATGCCGAATTCCGCCGGGACGGCACCCTGTATACCGCCACCACCAAGGCGCAACTGGGAGTGCTGGACCCGGTGCTGCAAGAATTGCAGCGGCAGGGCATCAGTTCCTATCATGAATTGCCCGACGCTGAAGTGCAGCGCCGCTCCGGTTCCACGCGCAATCTCGCCGGCGTGTTTTCGCCGATGGCGGCGACCGTACATCCGGGCAAGCTGGTGCGCGGCTTGCGCCGCATGGCGCTGGGAATGGGTATACGGATCTACGAAAGAACACCGATGCTGTCGTTCACGCCGGGAACCACAGTCACCTTGCAGACACCGGCCGGCAGCCTGCAGGCCGGCAAGGTGGTATTGGCCATCAACGCCTGGATGGCCAGCCGTTTCCCGCAGTTCGAACGTACCTTGGCGGTGGTCTCCAGCGATATGGTGATCACGGAAAAATGTCCCGAACTATTGCAGCGCATCGGCCTGACCGATGGCGTCTCGGTGCTCGATTCGCGCACTTTCGTGTTCTATTACCGCACCACCGAAGACGGCCGCCTGATGCTCGGCAAGGGCGGCAACACCTTTGCCTGGCGCGGCCGCATCCTGCCGGTGTTCGACCAGCGTTCGCCCTACGAGCAGCAGCTAAAAGATAGCCTGCACGAATTTTTCCCGGCGCTGGCCGGCGTGCCGATCACCGCCAGCTGGAACGGCCCGTCCGACCGATCGGTCACCGGCTTCCCGTTTTTCGGACGCCTGGATGACATGCCGAACGTGTTCTACGGCTTCGGTTATTCCGGCAATGGCGTCGGACCCAGCTACATGGGCGGCCAGTTATTGTCGTCGCTGGTGCTGGGCCTCGACAACGCCTGGAGCCGCAGCCCGCTGGCAGCCGGCCCGCGCGGCCAGTTCCCGCCGGAGCCGCTACGCTACATTGGTTCGCTGGTGGTGCGCAATGCCATCCGGCGCAAGGAACTGGCGGAAGACCAGGACCGCAAGCCCTGGCTGATGGACCAGATGCTGAGCAAGCTGGCGAATGCCGCAGGCAAGGCTGACAAGGCTTAGTTGCTCGGGTGTCATGTGTCGCCGGCACGGGCTGCCGAAAAATATCTTGTAGATTATTTGGCAAGCTGAGCATGCGCCGGCCGGACTTGTATAATGCAAGTCTGCCAAAACAAGCTTGCCCACCATGACCAACACCACGCATTTCGGTTACGAAACCGTCTCCGAGGACGATAAAGTCCACAAAGTCGCCGAGGTTTTCCATTCGGTCGCGCCTAAATACGATG
>NZ_JAQGLV010000215.1 GCF_028292705.1 Collimonas fungivorans
GCACCGCGCGGGCGGCGATCAGCGGCGTCTGTTCGGCCGGTTTCGCCAGCACCACATTGCCGGCTGCCAGCGCTGCGCTGACTTCGCCGATGAAAATCGCCAGCGGGAAATTCCACGGGCTGATGCAAACTACCGGCCCCAGCGCCAGCGCATTCTGGGTATGCCGCACTTGCGCTGCGTAGTAGCGCAGGAAGTCGACTGCCTCGCGTACTTCGGCAATCGCGTTCGGCAATGATTTTCCTGCTTCGCGGATAGCCAGTGCAATCAGTTCCAGCTGGTGGACTTCGAACAAGGCAGCGGCGCGTTCCAGTTTGTCGGCGCGTTCCGCCGGCGGCAGGGTTTGCCAATCCATGGCGTAGACGCTGGCGGCATGCAAAGCCTTGTCGACATCGGCCACGCTGGCTTCGACCACACTGCCCACTACGTCGCGCTGGTCGGCCGGATTCAAAACCGGACGCGCAGCCTGGCTGTAATTTTGTGGTTCTGCCAGCATAGGAGCAGCATGCCATTGCTGCTTGCCGAACACGCTGAAAGCGCTGTCGATCTGACGCAGCACATCTTCACTGCTCAGGTCCAGGCCGGCCGAATTCTTGCGCTCCGCGCCGTACATGGCGGGCGGCAGGGCGATCTGCGGATGCGGCTCGCCGCCCAGCTGTTGCGCGGCTTGCAGCGGATCGGCGATGAGCGAATTGATGCTCACGCTTTCGTCGACGATCTGGTTCACGAACGAAGAATTGGCGCCGTTTTCCAGCAAGCGCCGCACCAGGTAAGCCAGCAGCGTCTGGTGCGAACCGACCGGGGCATAAATCCGGCAAGGCTTGTCCAGCATGTCTTTGCCGACCACCTGGTCGTACAGGGTTTCGCCCATGCCGTGCAGGCACTGGAACTCGTAGTCGGTGATCTTTTTTTCCTGCGCCCAGCTGTAGATGGTCGCCAGTGTATGCGCGTTATGTGTGGCGAACTGCGGATAGATGACATCGGTCGACGCCAGCAGTTTCTGGGCGCAGGTCAGGTAGGAAACGTCGGTGTACACCTTGCGCGTGTATACCGGGAAACCGGGCAAGCCGTCGACTTGCGCGCGCTTGATTTCGGAATCCCAATACGCACCCTTGACCAGCCGCACCATGAACTTGCGGCCGCTGCGGTGCGCCAGGTCGACCAGGTAGTCGATCACGAAAGGACAGCGTTTCTGGTAGCCTTGCACCACAAAACCGATGCCCTCGAAACCGGCCAGTTCGGGGTCGAACGCCAGCGCTTCCATCAGGTCCAGCGACAGTTCCAGGCGGTCGGCTTCTTCGGCGTCGATGTTGAGGCCGATATCGTATTGCTTGGCCAGCAGCAGCAGCTGTTTCAGGCGCGGCAGCAATTCTTCCATGGTGCGTTGCCGCTGCGCGCGCGAATAACGCGGATGCAGCGCCGACAATTTCACCGAGATGCCCGGACCCTGTTTGATGCCGCGCCCGTTCGATGCCTTGCCGATGGCATGGATCGCGTCTTCATACGAACGGTAGTAGGCGGCCGCATCTTCTTCGGTCAAGGCGGCTTCGCCGAGCATATCGTAGGAATAGCGGTAGCCGCGTTTTTCATTGTCGCGGCTGTTGCCGAGCGCTTCGGCGATGGTCTGGCCGGTGACGAACTGGTTGCCCAGCATGCGCATGGCGACATCGACGCCCTTGCGGATCAGCGGTTCGCCGCCGCGGCCGATCAGCTTGGTTAGCGCCGAACCGAGGCCGCGTTCGCTATTGGTGGCGACCAGCTTGCCGGTGATCAGCAAACCCCAGGTGGCGGCGTTGACGAACAGCGACGGCGATTCGCCCAGGTGGCTGCCCCAGTCGCCCTTGCTGATCTTGTCGGCGATCAGGCGGTCGGCGGTCTGGTGGTCTGGAATGCGCAACAGCGCCTCGGCCAGGCACATCAGCGCCACGCCTTCTTCCGACGACAGCGAGAATTCATGCATCAAGGCGTCGACGCCGGAAGCGCGCGTGCGTTTTTCGCGCACCGCCTGCACCAGCTTGCGCGCCAGCGCCTGGCTGGCGGCATGCGAGCCGGCGCTGGTTTGCACTTGCGCCAGCAGCCATTGCACGGCCAAGGTTTCGTCGCGCCGGTAAGCGGCGGTGATGGCGGCGCGCAATGGCGTCGGCTCGATCATGACTTCCTGGTGGAAGACGGTGAATGCCGGGCTGAACATGGCGGAAGAAGTAAGGTCGGGCTTGGATGACGGCTGTAGCGGCGGCATGGCGGTTGTCTCGGTGAGGATATTGGTTTTGTTAATTTGCTTTAGAGCATTATTTAGAGCATCGATCACGGCGACCCGTTTAACAGTGCGGGAATGTGAAGTTGTTCGATTGTAGGCGGCATCGGCATGGATTAATTCTGGTAATAATGGCCGCTATCAAAATTTTGTTATTGGTGAGAAAATTTAACCGAATAAAATTTTTCGGAAGATAGTGCATGCTTGACAAGATCAGCAAGAAAATCCTGGCCGAATTGCAGAATGATGGTCGCATCAGCAATGTCGACCTGTCTGCCCGCGTCAACTTGTCACCCGCCGCCTGCCTGGAGCGCGTCCGCAAACTGCAGGAAGCCGGCTACATCCTGCACTACACCGCCCAGCTCAATCCGCAGCTGCTGGACGTCGCCTTGCTGGTGTTTATCGAAGTGGTGCTGGACCGCACCACGCCGGAAGTATTCGAAGCGTTCAGCCAGAGCGTGCAAATCATTCCCGAGGTGCTGGAGTGCCACATGGTGGCCGGCGGTTTCGATTACCTGGTCAAGGCGCGCGTCAAGGACATGAACGCCTACCGCGAGTTTCTCGGCAAGTCGCTGCTGCAGCTCAAGGGTGTGCGCGAGACGCACACTTACGCGGTGATGGAAGAGGTCAAGCACACTACAAAACTGCCGATTCGCTGAGAATCGGCCAGGTCCCGGGCCCCGAGTCATCGGGCCCCGCTGCTTTCCTGCTCAGGTGCTGCTGCGTATCGCCAGCTTGAAGCCGAGGTCGACGCTGGTGGTTTCCGGCGTCTCGTGCCTGAGCAGCTTGATCAATAACTGGGCGGCAGTAAAGCCGATGTCGTAGCGCGGCGTGACTATCGTGGTGATGCCGGGATTGGCGAAGGCCGACCACGGCAAATCGTTGAAACCGGCGATCGCCATCTGGCCCGGCACCGACAGGCCGCGCCGCTGGCACTCGAACAAGACGCCCAGCGCCAGGTCATCGTTGCAGCAGAACACCGCATCGCAGGCCGGCGTCTGCTGCAGGATCTGGCCCAGCATCTTGGTGCCTAGTTCCACCGTCGACGGCGCCGGCGTCAGCACTTCGATATCGGCGTTGATGCCGGCTTCCGACAAAGCCTTGCGAAAGCCGTGGCGGCGTTTCATCATGCGCGGATCGAGTTGGGCGCCGAGGAAGCCGGGCTGGCGGTAGCCGCGTTCAATCAGGTGGCGGGCGATGCTGTAGCCCGCTTCTTCATGTGAAAAACCGACCGTGACCTCGCTGCTTTCCGGGTTCAGGTCGAACATGCGCACGGCCGGCACATTGTGCGTCGCCAGTTGCTCGCGCAGCGCATCCTGCTGTTCTATGCCGCTCAGCAAAAAGCCGTCCGGCGCATGCGCCAGGTAAGTGCTGATCAGCTGGCTTTCCTTGTCCGCCGAATAGCTGCTTTCGCCGATCAGGAATTTGTAGCCGTGCTGGTTCAGGCTGTCGCGGATCCCGGTCAGCGTGTCCACAAATACCGAATTGCTGAGCGACGGCACGATCACGCCGATCACCTGCGACTTGGCCGACGCCAGCGTGCTGGCGGCCTGGTTCGGCACGTACCCGAGCTGCTTGATCGCCGCCGCAATCCGGTCGCGCGCTTCCAGCTGCACCAGCGCCGGGGTTTTCAGCGCGCGCGATACCGTCATCGGGCTGACGCGCGCCAGGCGCGCGACGTCGACGATGGTGACCCTGCCGCTGGCGCGGCTGTGGCGTTGTGGCTTGAGTTCCTGGCTGGTCATGGTAACGATGGCATTTAATGGTCTCTTTACATTTAGCTCGCTGCTGCCAGCTTATTCATTATTCAGCCAGATTCCAGTCATGTATGCCGGGCAATGGAATCTTGTTCATTTGGCTAGCGTAAGCAATGTTACACGCAAGCCATGCCGCATTGTTATAGTTTCCTTGGAGTAAGGGTACTAGCAGTATGCAATATTGCTTTCCGTTGTATCGGCGACGCAATGTTAGCGCTAACATCTGGTGTATGATTGCGGCCACGCGCCGCCGCCGGCAAGTACTACAATGAAACGGGTGCGGCGCACGGCTGTCCAGGCAGGATAGCTGCTCATTGCCAATCGCTTACTCATTTCATCACGAGGTAGTTCATGCAACACCAGCCAGAATACATGCTCGGCGTAGATATCGGCACCACCAGCACCAAGGCGGTGCTGTTCACCACCCAGGGACAGGTAGTGGCGCAGCACGCGGTGGAATACCCCCTGTTGTGCACCACGCCGGGCATGGCCGAGCAAGATCCGCTGCAGATTTACGACGCGGTGCTGAGCGCGATCAAGAATGCGGTGGGCAACGCAGCCGCCAAGAACGGCGTCGAGGCCGCACAGATAAAGCTGGTGTCCTTCAGCGCCGCCATGCATAGCGTGATCGCGGTCGGCCAGGACGGCGCGCTGCTGAGCAACAGCATCACCTGGGGCGACAACCGCGCCGGCGCATGGGCCAACCGCATCCGCGACGAGCTCGGCGGCCATGAAATCTACCTGCGCACCGGCACCCCTATCCATCCGATGTCGCCGCTATGCAAGATCATGTGGCTGCGCCACGACCAGCCACAGTTGTTTGCGCGCACCGCGCGGTTTGTCGGCGTCAAGGAATATGTGCTGTACCGCCTGTTCGGCGAGTGGCTGGTCGATCATTCGATCGCCTCCGCCACCGGCATGTTCAACCTGCAGCAGCTGGACTGGGACCAAGGCGCGCTGGAGCTGCTCGGCATCGGTCCGCAGCAATTGTCGACACTGGTGCCGACCACCCACCAACTGAGCGGCCTGGCGCCGGCCATGGCGCAGCAGCTGGGGCTGGCGCCGGCGACGCCGTTCGTGATCGGCGCCAACGACGGCGTGCTGTCCAACCTCGGCGTCAATGCCATCGGCCCGGGCCAGGTTGCGGTCACCATCGGCACTTCGGGAGCGATGCGGACCGTGATCGACAAGCCGCTGACTGATCCCTCCGGCCGCACTTTCTGTTATGCCCTGACCGCCAAGCACTGGGTGGTCGGCGGCCCCACCAACAATGGCGGCAGCATTTTCCACTGGGTGCGCGACGAGCTGGCGACCGCCGAAGCCGCCGCCGCCAAGGCTGCCGGCCTCGATCCTTACGATGCCTTGACCAAAATCGCCGAGGGCGTCAGCGCCGGCGCCGAAGGATTGCTGTTCCATCCTTACCTGGCGGGCGAACGCGCGCCGTTATGGAATGCCGATGCGCGCGGTTCCTATTTCGGCCTGGCGACCCATCACGGCAAGCCGCACATGATCCGGGCCGCGCTGGAAGGCGTGATTTTCAGCCTGTACAGCATCCTGCCGGCAGTCGAGGACCTGATCGGGCCGACCACCCACATGATGGCGACCGGCGGTTTCGCCCGTTCGCCGTTGTGGCGGCAGATGATGGCGGATATTTTCGAGCGTGAAGTGGTGGTGCCGGAAAGCGTCGAATCGTCCTGCCTTGGTGCCGCCGTGCTCGGCCTGTACGCGCTGGGCAAAGTCGATTCGCTGGAAGTCATCGGCGGCATGGTCGGCTCCACCCACCGCCATGTGCCGATTGCAGAAAACGTCGCGCTGTATCGCCGCTTGTGGCCGATCTATGCGGCTATTCCCAAGCAGCTGGAGCAGCAGTACCGGCAGCTGTCGCAGTTCCAGCGAGAGACGGCGGCCGCGCCGTCCTGAACCGTATTTAGTCTTCGTCTTCCGGATCGATCAGGCTGAATTTCTCGTGGGCGGTTTCGCTCAAATGCGCGCGCAACCATTTGTGCGCCGGATTGCGGGAATCCCGTTCGTGCCACAGCATATCGACATGGACCGCCGGCGTCGGGAACGGCAGCTCGCGCGCCACCAGTTCTCCGGTCATGCCGGTGGCGCCGATCAGGTGGCGCGGCAAGACCGTCAGCAGGTCGGAACTGGCGACCACCCGGCCGGCAGTGAAGAATTGGTTGACGGTCAGCAGGATGCGCCGTTCGCGTCCCATCGCCGCCAGGGTTTCATCGATCAGGCCATGCGCCCGGCCGGAAAAACTGACCAGCAAATGATGCGAAGCGCAGTAATTGTCCAGGGTCAGCACCTGATTGGCCAGCGGATGGTTCTTGTGCATCACGCAGACGTATTCGCCGGTGTACAGCCGCTCATGGTGGATCGGCGAGGCGCTGGTGGTCTGGCCGCCGGCAAGCTGCGCCGCGACGCCGGGGAAAAATCCCACCGCCAGGTCGACATCGCCGCGTAGCAGCATCTGGCGCGGATCGCGGGTGGTCAGCGGCACCATGCGCAGGTTCAGCTGCGGCGCATCGCGTTCGATGGTGCGCACCAGCCCCGGCAGCCACAGCGCGGCGGTAGCATCCGCCATCGCCATCTGGAAAGTGGTATGGGCGCGCGAGACATCGAACGTCTCCGGCGTGATCGCGGTTTCCAGGTCGGTCAGCGCGCGCCGGACCACCGGCCACAATTCTTCGGCATGCTGGGTCGGCTTGACGCCGTGCGCGGTGCGGATCAGCAGCTCGTCGTTGAGGGTGTCGCGCAGGCGTTTCAAGGCGTTCGACACGGCCGGCTGGGTCATCGCCAGCCGGCTGGCGGCGCGCGTCAGGTTCTGCTCGGTCATGACGGCGTCGAAGACACGCAGCAGGTTCAGGTCAAGCGTCAGGAAGCTCATGGTTGGATCTATCGTTAATTATTTTTAGACGGAATATGGCGCCGGCAATTTAGCTGGAAGCAACATTCACAGATTTTATAACTGTTATATGAAAGCGCAATGACAGATTTCAAGTGTGGCAAAAATATTGCGCCACAACATAAAACGCATATCAAGCTGGATTATGTCTCAGATGCGCAATTATTGCCGAGTTGAAACCAAGGCAAACCGTCCCTTGCCCGTCGTGCTTTATCTTACACAAATTGTCTTAACGACGACACGAGTGACGTTCTTCAGCCGCGACCGAACATTATTCGTTGAACACATAACTGATATCCAAAATCAGAATTGGATAGCTTCCTAAGTAGTGAATATACTGCAATGCAACATCATCAAGAAAGAGTAGTTGTTATGTCTGTATTCGCTTTTGCCCTGCCGGCTGAAATCGCTTTGTTCGACGCATCGGCGCTGCTTGCTGCCGCTGCCGCCGCATTGCGGCCATTGCTGGGGCTGGGAGCGCTGGCGACCTTGATGGTGTATTTCAAACCGCTCTGGATGGGAATTTTGCGCGCAGCACTGATGTTGATCAAGCCGCGCAAATCACTGGAACAGCGGATTGCCCGCAGCAAGTTCAAAGGACAGCAATTGATACGCCGCATGGCTAACGACCATGCCTCCAGCCAGCCTAACCTGGCTGCCGAGCTGCGATTGCTGGCCGGTCGCGATTGATTATTGTTAATAACCACGAGGAGTTTGCCATGCACCAATACATTTACCATGACGAAGACGGTTTCCCGACTTTCGCGGTGCTGCAATGGCTGCGTGCCATGGCAACGCGCGTTCTGGCCTGGATGGGTCTGAACGGCCTGTAAAAGCTGTTATCGGAATTTTTGACGTCTCCTCTTTCCTGCGATGGAAGGATTCACCCTGCAGGCTTAGCGCCGGCAGGGATTTTTTTTG
>NZ_JAQGLV010000216.1 GCF_028292705.1 Collimonas fungivorans
TCGCCGGACACTACCGACAGCAGGCGCGCCGTCATCGCATCGGCGCGTTCGGAAAAATTCTCCGGCAGGCGGCTGATGTGATTCAGCGTGTTCTCAATAAACAGCAGGCTGGTGGCGATCTCCATACAGATCGCATCGCCCGGCCGCGAATGCGCAGCGTGGCGAGCAATGCCGTTGAGTTCGCGCAGCAGCTTGGACAGCGACGGCGCGTTGAGCCGGCTGCCGGCCTCGCTCAAGCCGTGCATTTCCTGTTCGAAGGCGGAGGCGGGGCTGGCGTCGCCGCTGGCCAGCCGGTCCCACATGTTCTTGGCTTGCGCCAGGCGATCCTTGGCAGTGCTCAAGGCATCCAGGCTGATCTGGCCGTAGTGGCGTGTGCTGTAGTCGGCCGGCACCAGGCCGTTGAGTCGGTAAGCGACGCGGATCTGGGTCGCCAGCTTTGATGTCTGCTCGATGCCGGCGATAAAAAACAAGGCATCGCGCAACAACCGTTCCGAAATGCTCGACGAACCCTGGCTCAAGCGCCGCAGCTGCAGGTTGATGCGAGCGAACAGCTGCTTGACGTAGAGCTCGTTCGATATCTGCGCGCTGGCGACTGCTTCGGCAAAACCATGCATCACCCACCAGAACGCGCGCGATTGCTGGTTGCGCTGCATCTGTTCGACTTCCGTCACCACCCCTTGCATGGCGGTGGCGTTTTCCAACTCGATCGCCTTGTCGGCGCTTTTCAGGAATGGCAGCAGCGCGCGTTCGAAGCGCTTGCGCAATGGCAGGTAGACGTCCGCCTCAACCACCGCAGCCAGCTCCGCCGCCGGGAAATGCGGGCGGATCGTCAGGTCGGGGAAAAACAGGTCGGCCGGATGGATGCGTTCGGCGCCGCGGATTTCCAGCAGCGCCTGGTAATAAGGAAACAGGCGCACCGGCTGGTGGCTGCCGCCGGCCAGCACTTCGTCCAGGTATTCGATCAGCGCCTGGTAGGCATTGCCGATAATCTGCACATGTTGCGCGCTCAGCTCGGCATGGCCGGATTCTGCGCGTTCGAGTATGTCTTCAACCGTTTCGGTGATGATGGTGACGCCGTCGATGTCGACCATCTGCAAAGCGCCGTGCGCCTGGTGCAGATAGGTCTTGGCGTGGCGGATCGCTGTCAGGTAATCGTCGCTGGCAACGTCGCCGGCCTGCGCCAGGGCGGCGCCGGACTGGTTCAGCGCCTCGCGGATTTCGCTCATCACCCATGACAACGGTCCGGTATCAAGATGCGTCCGCGCAGAATCAGCGGTGCTGGAAAAATCGGTGGTCATGACTGCCTCATGGATTCAGGGAGTGGCCAGGGAATCGACCACGATGCATATCCATCGCCCAAGCACGCGACAGCAGCGCAAACCCGGGAAAGGATGCCGCGCCTGCTGATCCCGATTCAACAACAACAACAACAAACGGGACAGCAAACGCGGTGCCACACATTAATTGGTCACGCGGAAACGCGATACCGAGCTCTTCAAATCTTCCGCCAGCTTGGACAGTTCACGAATCGACAAGGCTGTCTGTCGTGTACCTTCCCGTGTTTTTTCGGTAACTGAAAGAATGTTTTGAATGTTGGTAGCCACGCCGTTTGCCGAGTTGGCCTGCTGCTCGGTAGTGGAAGAAATGCTTTGGATCAGTTCCGCCAGCCGGTTCGAAACGCGCCGGATGTCCGACAAGGCCGCACCGGCCGCATCTGACAGCTTGGCTCCTTCGACCACCCCTTGCGTCGAACGCTCCATCGCCACCACCGCATCGTGGGTGTCGGTCTGAATCGTACGCACCAGCGCGCCGATCTGCTTGGTCGCCGCGCCGGAACGTTCCGCCAGGCGCTGAACTTCTTCCGCCACCACCGAGAATCCGCGTCCGGCTTCGCCGGCGGATGCCGCTTGGATCGCCGCATTCAGCGCCAGCACGTTGGTCTGCTCGGTAATGTCGGAAATCAGTTCGGTGATTTCACCAATTTCCTGGGACGATTCACCCAGCCGCTTGATGCGCTTGGAAGTTTCCTGGATGTGTTCGCGGATTTCATTCATGCCTGAGATCGCGTTTTCCACCGCCTTGGAACCTTCTTCCGCCGCGCTAACCGATTGCCGCGCCACCTCGGCCGACTCGCTGGCCGATTTGGACACGTCGGTAATCTGGGTCGCCATGTCCAGGACCGCTTGCGTGGTTTCCTGAATATCGCGCGACTGCCGTTGCGACGCCGCCAGCAGTTCGATCGAAATGCTTTGCGCCTGATCCGACGCGATCGTCACCTGCTGGGCGGTGGCGGTAACCCGGCCGACCAGCCCGCGCAACTCTTCCACTGTGTAGTTAACCGAGTCGGCGATCGCGCCGGTAATGTCTTCCGACACCGTCGCCTGCACCGTCAAGTCACCGTCCGCCACTTCCTGCAATTCATTCATCAGGCGCAAAATCGCGGCCTGGTTCTGGTCGTTGGCGTTACTTGCATCTTCTTCCTGCTTGATCGCCTGCAGGCGCTGTTCTTCCGCTTCCATCCGGCGCACGTCAGCTTCGTGGGTACGGTGACGTCCATCCTGCACCTGGACCCAGGCAATGCCGGCAGCTGCCAGCAGCGTAGTCAGGGCGGCCAGCAGCATCAGCCAGAACCAGATGCTTTGCGAGTCCTGCGCGTCGCGATAGGTGTCCTGCAAGGCGCCCAGGCGTTGCTTGAGGTTTTCGTTCTCGGTAAAGATCAGCTGTTCCGATTGTTTCGCCGAAACGAAGTTCTGCATGTTGCCCAGGATCGATGCCACCGATTCCTGGTATTCGGCAAAGCTCTTTTCCAGTTCGGTCAGCTTGCTGCGTTCTTCTTCGCTCTTGCTGGCCGGCAGGCGCAATACATCGCTGCCGTTCAGGAAGCCGCTGACGATGTCGCGGAAAGTATTGGTGTCCTTGCCCAGCAAGAACGCGGTTTCCGGGTTCACACCTTCCGAGGTCAGGAATTCATTCGCGCTACGGCCCAGACGCTGAGTCAGCATGACCAGCTGCGAGGAAGCAGCGATTTCGCGCGGGGTAGCGCCAGTCTGTGTTTTCAGCGTCGCGATCTGCTCCGACAAGTCGAGCAGGTTAGGCGAGATACCGTTCAGTTTTTGCAGCGTCACGCCGAAGCTGGTCAATTCCTTTTGCAGCTTGAGGATGGTGTCCGCGGCCTTGTCGGTATTCGACCAGACCTTGCTGACATCGGCCAGCTTGGAATCCATGGTGGCGCTAGGGGTGCCGATATCGTGACCCTTGTAGTCGCCGCCCTTGCTCAAGATGCCCAGGTCCTGGTTGAATTCCTTGCGGCTGTCGGCCAGCTGCTTGAACGCTTCAGGGTTACCCTGAATCGCATTCGGCGTCGCCTTACCAATACGCTGCGAGTGCATCAGCGCGTCGCCGGCGATCTGGGTCTGGGTCGAGCTCATCGCCGAACTCTTGGCGCTAAGCCACAGGAACAGGATGGTCAGCAGCAAGGCGCCGACCAGCACGGTCACCAGCAGGCGGATCTGCTTTTGCTGCGGCAGTTTGCCGATCAGCGGCAATGGCGACGAGTCGGGGCTGGCAATGCTGGAGGCGGCACTGGCGAAAGACGGTGCGGCGGCGGATTCATTGACAGCTTCCCGCGGAGCGGCGGCAAACGTCGGAGCTGGGGCCGCGGCCGGCTGCGGCGCCGCGATCGGCGTCAACAACGGCGCAGGCGACGGTTCAGGAATGAAACGCTCTTCCATCACAGTCTGCTCCGGATCATGCATCAATGCTTCCTGCACGAAACGATCGCCCGCTTCGCCCTGCTCTTCCTTGGCCGCCTTGGATAAAGACGGTAGTTTGAATGCCATTACAGAATCTCCTAATTGCAAATTCGCTGCCACCGAGTACCGCCGCTGTTGCAACGGCACCTGGGACTCATAAACCTACTTGTAAAAAACGAGGGTCGTGCAAGATCTGGGCCATGCTCAGCTCGGTCCAGAGCTGCGAGTCACTGTCGAGATAGCGTTTGGCGCCTGCCTGATCCAGTGATTCCGGGGCTTGCAAGGTCATTTGGGCGACGTTGCGCAAGCCCAGGACGCGGGCAACCAGCAGGCCGCTGTTGAATGAAAACGATGGTGCAAAAGCGACAATCCGGCATTCCTTGTCAATTTGCGTCACCCCATGGCCCTGAAAACGCGCAAAATCGATCACGCTGATCAGCGTGCCGCGCACATTGCTCAGTCCCAGGTACCAGTCGTGGGTCAGCGGCACCCGCGAGATCTGGTCGACGGCGACGATTTCACCTGCCTCTTGCAAATTCAGCAACCACCGGGTCTGCCCGATCAGCAGACCCAGCTGGCTTTCCTGCGCTTCGCTGCCGCTGCGCGCGGCTTGCATCCGCTCCAGCAAGTGCGCCTGGAATTCACGCAGCCGGCTGCGGCGCGAGTCAGCGTCAAGTGCGACCTTGTTGACGGGTAGCGACGTGGGCGATGTTTCTGCCGGCAAATGCGAGCTTGATTGGGTCATATTGATTGGCGCTCTTTTGGCGTAGCTCGGTTTAAATCCGGAGACGTTGGATTCAGCGCTCGATTAACCAAGCGCTGCTATTTTTGCCAGCAGTTCCTTGGGATCGATAGGTTTCACCAGGTAGTCGCGCGCACCTTGCCGCAAACCCCAGATACGGTCGGTTTCCAGGCCCTTGCTGCTGCAGATGATGATGGGAATATCCTTTGTGTCCTCGTCGCGCGTGATCGAGCGCGTCACCTGGAAGCCGTTCTGGCCCGGCATCACCACATCCATCAGGATCAGTTGCGGTTTGTCAGCCTTGATCTTGTCGAGGATGCCTTCGCCGTTTTCGGAGGTCGACACCGAGTAGCCGGCCTTCGCCAGGATATCGGTCAGGACATAACGCTCGGTTGGCGAGTCGTCGACGATGAGAATCTTCTGTATGGGCATGTTCAACCTTTATTTGCTTCGTACTTCAAATGATGTAAATCAGTCAGCCTGCTTCTGGATCCTGCTTCTAGACCCTGCTTCAGGCAGTAACCGGGACGGCACCGTCCGCCGTCTGCGTGTGCTGGCGCACCGCCTTCAGCAGACTGTCTTTGGTAAACGGTTTGGTGAGATATTCGTCGGAGCCGACCATGGCGCCGCGCGCGCGGTCAAACAGGCCGTCCTTGGACGACAGCATGACCACCGGCGTAGCGTGGAATTTGGCGCTCTTCTTGATCAGGGCGCAGGTCTGATAGCCATCCAGGCGCGGCATCAGGATGTCGCAGAAGATCAGCGCAGGCTTGTGATCGTTAACTTTCGCCAAGGCATCGAAGCCGTCTTCGGCAAGTACCACCTGATACCCAGCCTGGCTCAGGAAAATCTCCGCAGAACGCCGGATTGTGCTGCTATCGTCAATTACCATTACCTTCAGGTTGACGCCGCCAAGTGATGTTGTCATGAAATCGTCTCATTCAATCCAAATAAATCTACGGCGTCACTGTAACAAAGAAAGACATTCCTTAGAACAATGTTTCTTAAGGGTGAGCCATAAAGTTCAATTTATTTTGTAACTTGAGACGATAACTTGATATTCCTGCAATGAAAATGTGGTATTTGGCTTAAATGGCAACCATTTCAAAGTCTTCCTTGCGCGCGCCGCATTCCGGGCAGGTCCAGTTCATCGGGACATCGTCCCACAGCGTGCCGGGAGCAATGCCTTCTTCCGGCAAACCGGCCTCTTCGTCATAGACCCAGCCGCAAATCAGACACATCCAGGTTTTGAACTCAGTTTTGATAGTTTCGTTATTGCTCACAGCGGTGATCCTTCAATCAAGTAAAATGCAAAGTCGGATATCTTAATCTACCCGCCGTGCAAAACCAAACTTCTCCACTTATATTGACCTTCGGCGTTGCCGATCCTGTCGGCGCCGCCGGCATCCAGGCTGACCTGGCCACTTTTTCGGCCATGGGTTGCCACGGCCTGTCCGTCATCACCTCGATCCTGATCGGCGACACCGCCCGCATCGAAGACACCCAGCAGATCGATGCTGACTGGGTGGCTGACCAGGCGCGCGTGCTGCTGGAAGACATGCCGGTGGCCGCCTTCAAGGTAGGCGCCGTCGGCAGCATCGAAAGCGTTTCGGTGATCGCCGAGATCGTCTCCGATTATCCTGAAATCCCGCTGATTCTAGACCCTTTTTTATCGGCCATGCCAGATCAGGGACAAGACAGCGAAGACCTGCTGACCGCGATCCGCGAACTGCTGGTTCCGCAAACCACGGTGATGCTGGTATCGGCAGTGGAACTGGCGCGCCTGGCCGAAACCTGGCGCGAACCCTCGTCCGAAGACATGATGAGCCTCGACGCCATGCGCATCATCGAACTCGGCTGCGAATATCTGTTCGTGACCGGCACGCCGACCCCGGCCGCCGAAATCGGCAACACCTTGTTCAATGAAACCGGCGTGGTGCGGCAAGACAGCTGGCCGCGCATTTCCGGCTCTTTCAGCGGCGCCGGCACCACCTTGTCGGCGGCGATCGCAGCGATGCTGGCCAACGGCCTGGACGTGCCGGAAGCGGTGTCAGAAGCGCAGGAATTCACCCTGGCGGCAGTCACCGCCGCGCAACGGCTGGGCATGGGCAAGCTGATCCCGGACCGCTATTTCTGGGCCCGTGAAGAAGGCCTGGAGCGGCGTGACGAGGATGGCGGCGAGGCTTCCTGATTTTTCCGTGCATTTGCCAAACACGGCGCGCGACGGCATCTGCCACGGCATCTGCGACCGCATCTTTCCACACTTATTTTTCGACGATCAAGACATGATTTCCAACAACGACACCCTGTTTGCCCGCGCCCAGCTGACCACTCCCGGCGGCGTCAATTCGCCGGTGCGCGCCTTCCGTTCGGTAGGCGGCACGCCGCGCTTCATCACCCGCGCCGAAGGCCCGTATTTCTGGGATGCCGACGACCGCCGCTATATCGACTACATCGGCTCCTGGGGCCCGGCGATTGTCGGCCACGCCCACCCGACCGTGATCAAGGCAGTGCAGGACGCCGCCGCGCGCGGCCTGAGTTTCGGTGCGCCGACCCAGGGCGAAGTCGAGATCGCGGAAGAAATCTGCAAGCTGGTGCCGTCGATAGAACAGGTGCGCCTGGTCTCGAGCGGCACCGAAGCCACCATGAGCGCACTGCGCCTGGCGCGCGGCGCCACCGGCCGCGACAAGATCGTCAAGTTCGAAGGCTGTTACCACGGCCATGCCGATTCGCTGCTGGTCAAGGCCGGCAGCGGTTTGCTGACCTTCGGCAATCCAACTTCGGCCGGGGTGCCGGAAGATTTCGTCAAGCACACCCTGGTGCTCGACTACAACAACGCCCAGCAGCTGGAAGACGCCTTCAAGGACATGGGCGACCAGATCGCCTGCGTGATCGTCGAGCCGGTTGCCGGCAATATGAACCTGGTGCGCGCTACGCCGGAATTCCTGCAAACCATGCGCCGCCTGTGCACGCAATACGGCACGGTATTGATTTTCGATGAAGTCATGTGCGGTTTCCGTGTGGCGCTGGGCGGCGCGCAAGCGCTGTACGACATCAAGCCGGACATCACCGCGCTCGGCAAGGTGATAGGCGGCGGCCTGCCGGTGGCGGCCTTTGGCGGCCGCGCCGACCTGATGGGCCACATGGCGCCGCTCGGCTCGGTGTACCAGGCCGGCACGCTGTCCGGCAACCCGGTGGCAGTGGCGGCCGGCATGAGCACCCTCAAGCTGATCCAGGAGCCCGGTTTCTACACCAGGTTGGGGACCCAGACCAGCAAACTGGTCAACGGCCTGAGCGCGGCGGCGAAAGAAGCCGGCGTCACTTTCAGCGGCGATGCCATCGGCGGCATGTTCGGCCTGTATTTTGCGGCGGCGGTGCCGGATAGTTATGCGACCGTGATGGCGTCCAACAAGGACCTGTTCAACAAATTCTTCCATGCCATGCTGGACGCCGGCGTGTACCTGGCGCCGTCGGCGTTCGAAGCAGGTTTTGTATCGGCGCAGCACGACGACGCAGTGATCGAAGCCACCATCGCCGCCGCGCGCGGCGCATTTGCACAGCTGGTTTAACCCTGCATGCGGGGCGGTTTCCCGCCTCGCTGTCCATTCTCAGTTCAGCCAGCCGCGCCGGCGGAAATACCAGAACGGCGTGATCGCCGAAGCCACCATCAGCACCAGCGCCAGCGGATAACCCATGTGCCACTCAAACTCCGGCATGAAACGGAAATTCATGCCGTAGATGCTGGCGATCAGGGTCGGCGGCAGGAACGCCACCGAAGCCACCGAGAAGATCTTGATGATCTTGTTCTGGTTGATGTTGATGAAACCGACCGTCGCATCCATCAGGAAGTTGATCTTGTCGAACAGGAAAGCGGTGTGGCCGTCCAGCGATTCGATATCGCGCAGGATCTGCCGCGCATCCTCGAACTGGTCGACGCTCAGCAGGCGGCCGCGCATCAGGAAACTCACTGCGCGGCGCGTATCCATCATGTTGCGCCGGATGCGGCCGTTCAAGTCTTCCTCATGCGCCATGGCGCTCAGGGCTTCGGCCGCAGCCTGGTCGGTCAGTTTCTTTTGCAGCACGCGCTGGCTGACCTCGTCCAGCTGCTTGTATACGCCCTCCAGGGCGTCGGCGGAGTACTCGGCATCGGTCTGGTACAGGTCCAGCAATACGTCCTTGTAATCGCCGATAGAGCCCGGCCGCGAGCGCGCGCGCATGCGCACCAGGCGGAACACCGGCAAATCCTCCCCGTGCACTGAAAACAGGATATTGCGCGCCAGGATAAAGGCGACCGTGACGGTCGATGACGGACCGTCATCTTCTTCGAACAGGAAATCGGTGCGCAGGTGCAGGTCGCCGTTTTCGGCTTCGTAATAACGGGCGGACGCCTCGATATCCTTGACCTCGTCTTCACCCGGCAAGGTCACGCCGTAGATACTCTTGACCCAGGCCCGCTCCTGGTCGTTCGGTTCGGTCAGGTCGACCCATACCGGCTGCACTTTCTCGAGATCGCTGTGGCTCTCGATGTTGACCTGGTTGAGGCGGCCGTTTTGCAAAACAAATACATTGATCATGCTTACCTCGACTGTTTTTCAGGGAAGTTGCTTTTCAGTTTCTTGCGTCCCGACAACGGGAATACGCTGCAAATTAAACAACTTCTGACAGGGCGTATATTAAGGCAATTCAGCCGATCCCATGCGCCGTAAAATCAGGCCGGTGCGCTGCGACAGGTAAGCCGAGCCGCGGTTCTTGTCGTAGAAACGCGGCTTCGGCAGCATCACCGCCAGCCGTGCGGCCTGGCTGGCGCCAAGGTTGCTGGCAGAAGTCCTGAAATAATGCTGGGCCGCAGCCTCGGCGCCGAACACACCGTTGCCCCATTCCACCACGTTCAGGTAGATTTCGAATATGCGTTCCTTGTCCATCCAGAACTCGAGCATGTAGGTAATGACCAGCTCCTGCCCCTTGCGCAGGTAACTGCGCTCGCCGGACAAGAACAGGTTTTTCGCGAGCTGCTGCGTGATGGTGGAACCGCCGCGCACCACCTTGCCCTTCTTGGTGTTTTTTTCGTAGGCCTGCTGCAGGGCATCCCAGTCGACGCCGTCATGCTCGGAGAAATTGGCGTCTTCCGAGGCGATGATGGCGCGCTTCAGGTTATTCGAGATGCGCGCGTACGGCACCCATTTGAATTGCAGCTGGGCGTCAGGCACGGTTTCATGCAACTCCGACAAGCGGTGCCGCATGAAACTGGTGGAGCTCGGATTGTGATCGACCCACCAGCCGATCTGCAGGAAAAAATACAGCTGCAGCAGCAGGACGGCCGCAATCAGCAGCATACATAAGCGCAACAAAAGCGTGCCGACTGACTTCATCCCCGTTCCCTGCAAATGATTAACTGAACTTAAAGCTGCGCGCGCAAGGCGGCAAATACCGCATCAGTGCGTGGCCGCACCCCGCGCCAGATAAAAAACGATTCCGCCGCCTGTTCCACCAGCATGCCTAGCCCGTCGCGCACCCGGGCCCCATGGCTGGCGGCAAACTGCATGAATATGGTCGGCTGAGGGCCGTACATCATGTCGTAGGCCAGCGTCGCCGGACCGAATACGCTGGCGGCCAGCGGCGGCAGCTCTGCCTGCAGGCTGGCGGAGGTGGCGTTGATCACCAGGTCGTACTGCTGCGTTGCTTCGGCAAAACCGCAGGCGCTCAATATGCCGTCGGCGCCGCTGTATGGCTGGAACTGCTGCACCAGCTGCTGCGCCTTGGCCGCGGTGCGGTTGGCAATCGTCAGTTGCGCCGGCTGGCGCTCCAGCAGCGGCAGCAAGACGCCGCGCGCCGCGCCGCCGGCGCCCAGCAGCAGGATTTTTTTATGCGCCAGGTCGAAGCCGGCATTGTCCATGATATCGGTGACCAGGCCGACGCCGTCGGTGTTATCGCCGAGTATGTCGCCGCCGTCGAATTTCAAGGTGTTCACGGCGCCGGCAGCCTGCGCCCGAGGGGTCAGGCTGCTCGCCAGCGCATAAGCTTCCAGCTTGAACGGCACGGTGACGTTGGCGCCGCGGCCGCCCTGCCCGATGAATTCCTGCACTGCTGCGACAAAGCCGTCGAGCGGCGCCAGCAAGCGTGCATAACCCATGTCTTGGCCAGTCTGGGCGGCAAAGTGGGCGTGGATGTCGGGCGACTTGCTGTGCGCAATCGGATTGCCGATCACTACGTAAGCCGCGGTTATCTTTGCCGTCACTGGTTAGCTCCCCCCATCAGTTGCGCTTCGAGCACGCCTTCACGAGTGAATTCGAAAGTGGAGATCACTTCCCACACATCATCTTTGCCGCTGCTGCGCATGTTCTCGGGGAAACGTCCGAACGGAGCGGAGCGCTCAATGATTTTCAGGGTGGCGCGATCCAGCTCGGGATTGCCTGAGCCGCGCTCGATCCGGGGGCCGCCCTCCCTGGTGTACAACGAACCGTCCTGGTAAATCGGAATGTACACCACCAGCCGTCCATACAGGTTGCGGCCGTTCTTTTTCGGAAAATTCAGCGTGCCCAGTTTTTCAACCTTGTCCTGGAACGATTTGTAATAGGCGGCGTAACCGACGGCACGGGTGCTCGGCGTAATCTGCGTCTTTTTCGGCCGCTTGTTGTAATCGTCGATATTCTTGGCGATTTCCGCTTCCTTGCGGGCAATCGCCTTGGCGCTCTCGACCATGTCGCGGCCGCTAGGCTGCGGCGTGTTGTCGCTGGCCTTGTCGTTGAGGTCCATGACCGGCATCTTCAGCGGCGTTTCCTTGCGCATCTGCGCCAGCATCTGTTGCTGCTGCTGTTCCAGCTGTTCGATCCGGCGCCTGGTGGCCTGCACGTTGTCGCCGTCTTCCGACTTGCGCATGTCGGGCAGCGGCGACTTGGCGCGGCCGGCATCAGCATTGCCGCCGCCGTCCAGGTTGGCTTGCGCCAGCGCCTCCGCCTTGACCGGCTTGGTGTTGTGCTTGGCATTGACCAGGATCACTTCCAGCAACGGGTCGGTAGGTTTCAGCCTGAACGCTTCCGGCGCGGCAAAACGCACCGCCAGCAGCCCCGCATGCGCCAATACCGACGCCGCAATGGCGCCGACCAGGATTCGATTTTGGAAAAAGGATTTCACGCGTGAGCTAAAAGTGGCTATAAAAAAGAGGGATTCTACGGCAAAGAGAGGTGCAGAGAGATGCCTACGGGAAATTTACCGTCGCTTTCTTCCGCTTGCCGCGAGAGTTCATTCCGTTAGTGGCTTGATCTCCTCGATGGCGCTCCCGGGCTCGGCGGCCGCATCGCCCACCGGATCCTCCGATGGCGCTTCCTCTGTCTCATGCGTCGTCTCATGCGGCATGTCCATTGCCGCATCCAGCTCTTCCGAAATTTCCTCTTCGTCCTCCGGCTCCAGCTGCTGGGCCTCAGTGCTGGGCGCCGCAGAGACTTCCAGCAAGCGCGCCTCGACCGTCAGCTCGACCTCATCCCAGCGCAGGATGTCCAGCTTGACCTGGGTGCCGCGCGCCAGCTGTTGCATGCCTGGCAATTTGATGATCAGCGGGATCTCGGCCAGGCGCAGGATTTCGTCCTTCAGCACCGCCGCCTCGACCTGGCGCGTTCCATGCTGCGCCTGTTCCTGGCCCAGCCAGCGTAAGCACCAGTAGCGCTCCATGTTCGACTGGAAGTCGCCATAACCCGAATAAGCGGCGTCGAAGCCGGATACGATGGCGAACAGATCGGCATCGCGCGGCTTGAATGGCGCTACCAAGGGCGCAGCGACCCCGCCTTCGACGCAAGCCAGGATCTGCCACTGGTTGACCAGGTCGGTATACCGGCGCAAGGGCGAGGTGCTCCAGGCGTACTGGTCGACTCCCAGCCCTTGATGCGGCGCCGCGTGGGTCACCATGCGCACCTGCATCTTGGCGGCCCAGCCGCCGCTGCCTCCGCCCTGCGCCCGGTAGATGCCCGGCACGCCGTGGTCGGACATCAGCTTGCCCCAGCTGCTGTTGGCGAAGATCATCAGTTCCGCCACGATCTTGTCGAGCGGCGCACCGCGCTTGCGGCGGGCGATGGTGACTACCTCGTCTTCCACGTAGAAGTTGAAATCGACGCGGTTGTTCTGTTCAGGCCGCAAGCCGAAGCTTTCGCGCTTGGCCATGCGGCCCTGCTCCAGGACTTGTATCCATTTCCACAACAAGGCGATGTCGGCCTTGTGCGGATACTCGCCGGCGTCGTTGGCGAGATTGTCCTCGGTCACCAGTTCGTCCAGCGTGTTGTGGCGCAGGTTGGCTGAAATCGGCACCAGTTCGGCCTTGGTCTCGGTGCTGACCAGGCTCCAGTCGGCAGGATCGAGGGTGGCGTACAAGGACAGCGCCGGGCAGTTCTTGCCTTCGGCCAGGGTGAAGGCTTCGACTAGCTCGTCCGGCAGCATGGTGATCTTGTCGCCCGGCATATACACGGTCGACATGCGCTGGCGCGCGATCGCATCCAGCGCGTCGCCGCGCTTGATGCCCAGGCCCGGCGCCGCGATATGGATCCCGACCCGCACCTTGCCGTCCGCCAGCGTCTGCACCGACAAGGCGTCGTCGATTTCGGTAGTAGTGACATCGTCAATGGAAAATGCCTGCACCGGCGCCAGCGGCAAATCCGCTACCGCTGGAATGACGATCTTGGGAAAACCGGAACCCTTGGGGAAAAATTCCAGCAGGAACCTGGAGAGATGCAATTGCTTCGGTGAGGCGATGCCGCCTACCGTCAGCATCAGGCGCTGCGGCGAGGTCTGCAATTCATTACAGGCGGCTTCCAACGCCTTGTATTCGATGCTGTTCTTGTCCGGCTTGAACAGCAGCTGCAGCGCCAGCGGCCTCATCACTTCCGGCAGTTGCCCGGCCTTCAGCTGCGCAACGTATTCGGCCTGCACCAAGGCTTGCTGCTTTTTCTTTTCGATGCCGGCCTGAGCCGCTTTCAGCGAGGTTTCCGGCGCCGCCTTGTAACGGCCCTTGCCCTTTTTATAAAAATAGATCGGCGCCGTGTGCAGGCTCAGCAGCAAACCTGCGGCTTCGGCCGGCAACGGCGCATGACCAAAATATTCCGCACCCAGCTCGGCAAAACCGAATTCTTCCTGGCCCGCGACTTCCCACAGGAAATCGAGCTCTATCCCTTGCGCGATCTGCTGCGCTTCTTCCAGCAGCTGTTGCGGCGTCGGCGCGGTGAATTGCAACAGCACATCCTTGGATTTGACCTTGCTGCGTTTGCCCGACTGCAGTTCGACCTGATAGGCCTCGCCTTGCTGCGACAGCACAACACCTGCTTTAAAGTCCCCGGACTCTTCAAAAAATAGATTCATTGCATACTTTACTTGTGGATTCCTGATGATACCGCTGCCAGCTGTGCCGCAGCGTCAAATGAATGTTGTTGATAGGCCGGAACAATCTGCCGGGAAAAACCTGGAGCGGCCAGCGATGCCATCGCCTTCGGATCCGGCCGCGCCCTGCGCAATTGTTCGATCTCGGGGAAAAATACTTCTGTCACCAGCATTACGCCGGTTTTGCGGCGGAAGGTTGAGCGCCTGGCCCACAAAGGATAGGCAAAACCGCCGGCGCCGGTGGCGGCGCACATGCGCTGCACCAGCGGATGATCGTGATCGAGGCGGGCAAACTGCAGCTGTCCGCGCGCCACCAGCGGGTCGCCGAATAGCGTGGTGCCTAGTGAGCGCTCACCCAGTGTACTGAAGAACGGCCATTCGGTGGTGGTGGCATCCAGCGCCACCACCGTGTGCCCCAGCACCATCGGACGGTCGTCGCAGCGCAGCAAGACATCCCGTTCCTGCACCTGCAGGCGGCGCGGCAGCTCTATCCTTTGCCACTCGTCGGCCAGGCACAGCGCGCGCTGCTGGCGCAGGCGCTGGACCCGGAACTGCTGGCAGTGCGCCATCAGCTTGTAGGTCAGCGAGACGCGGTCGGTCAGCCAGTCGCGCAGATTATCGGAAGGATGGACGCCATTGGCATGGTCATGCCATTTGGCGTAGGTGCGGGAGCGCGGCATCAGGTGCTCGCAGCCGGTGCAGGTCCATCAGCGACGGCAATTCCGCAAAATGCCAGCACCGCGTCGGCATATTCGGCGAACTCGCTGATGCCGTGGTCGCTGCCTTGGATCACCTGTTGCCTGGCTTGCGGGTAATGGCCTACCATTTCCTGCCAGTCCAGCACTTCGTCGCCGGTGGCGGCTATCAGGAAATAGCGCTGCGGCCTGGTGATCCGGTCGATCTGCAACGCCTGCAGCTCGGCGATGTACTCGCGCTTGAATTCAAACGGCTGGTCGGAATGGTATTGGGTGCTGACGCCGACATATTTTTCCAGGTCGCGCGGCGGCTTGACCGCCGGATTCAGCAGCACCGCGCGGCAGCCGAGCTGCTCGGCCAGCCAGGTGGCGTAATAACCGCCGAGCGATGAACCGACCAGGGTCAGTGCGGCCGGGTCACAGTCCCTGATGCAGTCCTGCGCCAGGGCGATCGCGGCTGCCGGCGAGGCAGGCAGTTGCGGACACCGGTATTCGGCCGCCCTTCCCAGCTGCTGCATGCGCTCAGCCAGCAAGCGCGCCTTGAACGATTGCGGCGACGAGCGGAAGCCGTGCAGGTACAGAATCATTGCGAACCAGACAAGGACAGTGCCGCAAGAATCTTTTGATGGACGCCGCCGAAACCGCCGTTGCTCATCACCAGCACCTGGTCGCCCGGCCTGGCGGCCTTGGCTATCGCCGCCACCAGCTGGTCGAGCTCGTGGTAAGTACTCGCTTTGGCGCCCAAGGGCTGCAGCGCCGCGGCCAGGTCCCAGTCCAGCGCATCCTTGCCGGTTCCGCTGGCGCCATAACCGAACACCAGGTCGGCCTCATCCAGGCTGCCCGGCAGCGCTTCTTTCATGGCGCCCAGCTTCATCGTATTCGAACGTGGTTCCAGCACCGCCAGGATGCGCGCCGCGCCGACTTTCTTGCGCAGGCCGGCAACCGTGGTGGCGATGGCGGTCGGATGGTGGGCAAAATCGTCGTACACCGCAATCTCGCGCACCGTGCCGCGCAATTCCATGCGGCGCTTCACATTTTCAAAACGGGACAAGGTGTCAATGGCCTGGGCCGGCGGCACGCCGACATGGCGGGCGGCGGCAATCGCAGCCAGGGCGTTCATGCGGTTATGTTCGCCGCTCAGCTCCCATTGCACCGTGCCCTGCGGCTGGCCATTGAAGCTGACTTCAAAATGGCCGTTGTCCTGTGTGTACAAAGCCCAGCCTTGCCGATCGCCGCCGAAAAATTCCTTTTCGCTCCAGCAGCCGCGGTCCAGCACCCGCTGCAATGCCGGTTCGCGGGCATTGACGACCAGCCGGCCGACGCCCGGGATGGTGCGCACCAGGTGATGGAACTGGGTTTCGATCGCCGCCAAGTCGGGAAAAATGTCGGCGTGGTCGTATTCCAGGTTGTTCAGGATCGCGGTCTTGGCGTGGTAATGGACGAATTTGCTGCGTTTATCGAAAAATGCCGTGTCGTACTCATCGGCTTCGATGACAAAGAACGATGATGGTGTTGCACCCTCTTTACCCGACAAACGCGCCGAGATGCCAAAGTTCATCGGCACGCCGCCGATCAGGAAACCCGGATCGTAGCCGGCGTCCTCCAGGATCCAGGCCAGCATGGCGGAGGTGGTGGTCTTGCCATGGGTGCCGGCTACCGCCAGCACCCACTTGTCGCGCAGGATGTGCTCGCCTATCCATTGCGGCCCGGAGACATAAGGCAGGCCACGGTTCAGGATTTCTTCCATCAAGGGATTGCCGCGCACCACCACGTTGCCGATCACGTACAAATCCGGCTGCAAGGCCGTCTGTTCCACGCCGAAACCCTGGATCAGGCTGATTCCCTGTGCTTCCAGCTGGGTGCTCATCGGCGGGTACACATTGGCGTCGCAGCCGGTGACTTTATGCCCGGCCTGTTTGGCCAGCACTGCCAAACCGCCCATAAAGGTGCCGCAGATGCCAAGGATATGAATATGCATTCTTGAATTTCACTATGCTGAAAAGAGGATTACCGTGATTTTACCTGAGCGGCTGCTGCACCCGGTAGCCGCGCCAGGAAAAAGTGACATGTAGGGAAAACCCGGCGGCAGTTTCGGATTCCGCTTAGTTCCGTATTCGAGGGGCGGCATGACGCCGGCAGGGAAATCGATTTATCATGCCGCTCATGGCATCCAATCTCTCACCTGAACTAGAACAGCTGCGCGCGGAAATTGCCGCCGCGGCGGCCCGCATGATTGCCGAAGACGGCGCCGACTATGGCACCGCCAAACGCAAGGCGGTGGAACTGTGCGTCGGCGGCAAACGTGGCGGGGGCAAAGCTCGTGGCGACTTCCTGCCCGATAACGCCCAGATCGAAGAAGAAGTCCGTATATATAACGAATTGTTCTTTGCCGGCACGCAACCGGCACGGCTCTTGCATTTACGCAAGATTGCTGCGGAAATCATGGCCGAACTGGTGCAATTCAATCCCTATCTTACCGGCGCAGTCCTCAACGGCACTGCCGGCGAGCATTCGGACATCTATTTGCATTTGTTTGTCGACAGCCCCAAAGATGTAGAAATTTTCCTTTTTAACAAGAATGTGCAATTCGAAGTGTCCAGCAGCCCGCCGCTTAAAACCAGCGGTAATAATGACCCGGTAGAAACCCTGAGTTTCATGTATAAGAAAGAGGGCCTGCATCTGACCCTATATGAAACCGACGATTTGCGCGGTAGTATCAGGGCCGCGTCCGGCAAACGGGCCGACCTGAATACCGTACTCGCCCTGATCGATAAAGAAGAAGATTGATGAAAAGAAATATATTGGTATTTGTGCCGATCGCCATCCTATTTTGCGCGATCGGCGTTTATTTTGGCATGCAACGACATACCTCGGCAGCGCCGGAAAGCGTGGCGGTAGCGGCCCTGCTGGCCCAGGAAATGCCTGATGCCAGCGGTAAGGCCAGCGCCTTGTCGCAGTGGAAAGGCAAACCCCTGGTCGTCAATTTCTGGGCAACCTGGTGCGCACCCTGCGTGGAAGAGATGCCGGAACTGAATGCCCTGCAAACCGAAATAGCGGCCAAAAACATTCAGGTTGTAGGCATCGGCATCGATTCTGCCGATAACATCGCAAAATTTGCCGACAAATACAAAATCTCCTACCCTTTGTATGTAGCGGGTACCGGCGCCACCGCGCTGCTGCGGCAGTTCGGCAACCAGAGCGGCGGCCTGCCTTTCACCGTCTTGATCGGCCGCGATGGCGCAGTGAAAAAAATGTACCTGGGCAGCATCAAATTCGACGAATTGCGAAAAGACTTGGCATTGCTATAAGATGAAAACTTACTGCAAAAACATTTAACAATGCCAGACTGAAATTTCACAGAAACAAATTTCCCCTTGCCAGTCAACGTCATTTGACGGCAAAATGCGGCCATCGTCGTCAAACGGAGCACCATCTCCATGGCAAAAAATATACTTCTACTCAACGGACCCAACCTGAATTTGCTGGGTACAAGAGAGCCAGAAGTCTACGGTTCGACCTCGCTGAGCGATATCGAACAAGCAGCTCGGGTCCAGGCAACTGCCGCTGGGGCCCGGCTTGAGCACTTCCAAAGCAATCACGAAGGCGCCCTGATAGACCGCATCCATGCGGCCAAGGCAGAAGGCGTCGACGCCATTGTGATCAACCCGGGCGGGCTCACGCACACCAGCGTCGCCCTGCGCGACGCATTGAGCGGAGTGGCAATCCGTTTTGTCGAGGTCCACATCTCGAATATCCACCAGCGAGAAGCGTTTCGACATCATTCCTATTTATCGGATGTCGCTGTGGGAGTCATTTGCGGTTTAGGCGTGGATGGCTATCATGCAGCAATTGATTTTGCCATTAAGAAACTCTAGTTGATAATCTTGCAGCAGCGCGGCGTTTGCAGATCCCTTTGCAGCGCCGGATTGCGTGTCATAAAAACGAAAATAGCTTTTCATTATTTATTCTGAAGGATTGCATATGGATTTGAGAAAACTCAAAACGCTGATCGACCTCGTCGCTGAATCAGACATCGAAGAGCTGGAAGTGACGGAAGGCGAAAGCAAGGTCCGTATCGTCAAGTCGTCTGCATCCCAGCAAAACCAGGTTGTCATGATGCAACCGCAACACCAGCATCCGGCCCAGTACCAGGTAGCCGCACCGGCGCCAGTGGCTGCCGCGGCGCCGGTAGAAGTGGCCGCCGTACCGGAAGGCCATATCGTCAAATCGCCTATGGTCGGCACCTTCTACCGCTCATCGGCGCCCGGTTCGCCGGCATTTGTCGAAATCGGCTCGGAAATCAAGGAAGGCGGCACGCTGTGCATCATCGAAGCGATGAAACTGCTCAATGAAATCGAAGCCGACGCTTCCGGCGTAGTGAAGAAGATACTGGTGGAAAACGGCCAGCCGGTCGAATTCGGCCAGCCGCTGTTCATCATTGGTTGATAGATTTGTACCGAGCGATCTGTACCGAGAGAACTACCGAGTAGCCTGCACGGCGGCATCCGCTCATCCGGGTCCCGCCGTTCTGGTTGCCAGTGCGGGCCTTTGCACGAAGGCCGCATTGTCAACCCAATGCTTGATAACGCTTAACTCTTAGCGACGCATATACCAATTACTATGTTTGAAAAAATCCTTATCGCCAACCGCGGCGAAATCGCCTTGCGCATCCAACGCGCCTGCCGTGAAATGGGCATCAAGACCGTCATGGTCCATTCCGAGGCAGACCGTGACGCCAAGTATGTGAAACTGGCGGACGAATCGGTCTGTATCGGGCCGGCGCCGTCCAGCCTGAGCTACCTCAACATGCCGGCCATCATCAGCGCAGCTGAAGTCACCGACGCCGAGGCCATCCACCCAGGCTACGGCTTCTTGTCCGAAAACGCCGATTTCGCTGAGCGGGTAGAACAGTCAGGTTTTGTTTTCATCGGCCCGCGGCCGGCGAACATCCGCCTGATGGGCGATAAAGTATCGGCCAAACAAGCCATGATCCGCGCCGGCGTGCCCTGCGTGCCCGGCTCGGAAGGCGCGTTGCCGGATGATCCGAAGGAAATCGTCAAGATTGCGCGCAAGATCGGCTACCCGGTCATCATCAAGGCGGCCGGCGGCGGCGGCGGGCGCGGCATGCGCGTGGTGCACACCGAAGCGGCGCTGGCCAATGCGGTGACCATGACCAAGACCGAAGCCGGCGCCGCGTTCGGCAATCCGGAAGTGTATATGGAGAAGTACCTGGAAAATCCGCGCCACGTGGAAATCCAGATCCTGGCCGACCAGTTCAAGAACGCAGTCTGGCTGGGTGAGCGCGATTGCTCCATGCAGCGCCGCCACCAGAAAGTGATCGAAGAAGCGCCGGCGCCGGGCATCCCGCGCAAGGTCATCGAAAAAATCGGCGACCGTTGCGCCGAAGCTTGCCGCAAGATGGATTACCGCGGCGCCGGCACTTTTGAATTCCTGTATGAAAACGGCGAGTTCTACTTCATCGAAATGAACACCCGGGTCCAGGTTGAACACCCGATCACCGAAATGATCACCGGCATCGACATCGTGCAGGAACAGATCCGTATCGCCGCCGGTGAAAAACTGCGCTTCCGCCAGCGCGATATCCAGCTCTCCGGCCACGCCATCGAATGCCGCATCAATGCCGAAGATCCGTTCAAGTTCACGCCGTCGCCAGGCAAGATCCTGTCGTGGCATGCGCCTGGCGGTCCTGGCATCCGGGTCGATTCCCATGCCTACGCTGGCTATTTCGTGCCGCCGCATTATGATTCGATGGTCGGCAAGGTGATCTCTTACGGTTCCACCCGTGAGCAGGCGATCAGGCGGATGCAGATCGCCCTGTCCGAGATGGTGGTGGAAGGGATTCAAACCAACATCCAGCTGCACCGTGAACTGATGATCGACGCCCGTTTCATCGAAGGCGGCACCAACATCCACTATCTGGAACACAAACTGGCCGAGCGGCCGGTAGTGGCCAAGGAAACGGATAAAGCGGCAAAGAAATAAGGATTCCCTTCAGGGAGTCTCCATTACACAGTAAGGCATCTGATGAGCTGGACCGAAATTGTTATTGAAGTTGCCCTGAGCGACGCCGAAACGCTGTCTGA
>NZ_JAQGLV010000226.1 GCF_028292705.1 Collimonas fungivorans
CTGGGTCAGCAGGGCGGTGCGCTTGGCTTTTTCCTTTTCCAGCAGGTTCTTTTGATCGCGCTGTTCCTGGGCGATTTCGTCCAGGTCGTCCTTGGCGTCCTGCGCTTCGGTCTGGTTGGCTTCCACCGCGGCCAGGTTGGCGCGCAGCGCTTCCAGCAGCCGCGCTTGCGCCTGCGAGACGTAGCCCATGTATTGCAGGTCGCGATTGATACGGTTCGGGTTGTCGCCCGACAGCAGCAGCTTGATGCGGTCTTCATTGCCGGCGACGTATTGCTGGCGCAGCAGGTTGGCCAGCTGGCCCTGCTGCAGGGCCACGGTCTTGCTCAGTTCGTCATGCTGTTTCGCCAGCTTGGCCAGCTTGGCTTCGGTCTGCTTTTGTTCGGCGCCGAGATCGCGCAAGGAACGGGTGGCCTTGGAAACCGCCGCTTCGGAATCGGCCAGGGCGTCGCTGGCGTTGTCTTTTTCGGTTTCGGTCTGGCTGATGTCGCGCTTGAGGTTGTCCAGTTTTTGCCGCAGGTCAGCGCGCTGCGCTTCCGCCGCCTGCTTTTGCTTGCTGCGCTCGGTGATTTTGACAGCGGCGCCGGCGCCTAGGGGCAGTGTTGCCGCCAGCGCCGCCGCCAGCAGCAGCGCCAATAGCCGCGCTGGTGGGCGGCCAATGGCGCGACGGGGGTTACTGCTGCCGAAGAGCTTGTCCAGCGAGATATTTATTTCGCTTTCCCCTGGCTGGCGACGGCGTTCATCGCCGCTGCTATCGCCGCCTGGTCGCCAAGGTAATAGCTCTTGATCGGTTTCAGGTCGGCGTCCAGTTCGTATACCAGCGGCTGGCCGTTGGGGATGTTGAGGCCGACGATGTCCTGGTCGCTGATGCCGTCCAGCATCTTGATCAGGGCGCGCAGGCTGTTGCCATGGGCTGAAATGATGATGCGCTTGCCGCTGCGGACGGACGGTGCGATTTCATCATTCCAGAACGGCAGGACGCGCGCTACCGTGTCTTTCAGGCATTCGGTCAGCGGGATTTCCTCGCGTTTCAGGCCGGCGTAGCGCGGATCGTCGTAGGAGGTGCGCGGATCGCCTGGTTCCAGCGGCATCGGCGGCGTGTCATAGCTGCGGCGCCACACCATGACCTGTTCGTCGCCGTATTTGGCCGCGGTTTCCGCCTTGTTCAAGCCTTGCAGGGCGCCATAGTGGCGTTCGTTCAGGCGCCAGTGATGCCTGACCGGCAGCCACATCAGGTCCATCTCGTCGAGCGTGCCCCACAGGGTGCGGATCGCGCGTTTCAGTACCGAGGTGTAGGCCAGGTCGAAAGTGAAACCGGCTTCTTTCAGCAACTGGCCGGCCTGCCTGGCTTCAGCCACGCCTTTTTCGGTGAGGTCGACGTCGACCCAGCCGGTGAAGCGGTTAGCCAGGTTCCAGGTGGATTCGCCGTGGCGCATCAATACGATTTTGTACATAGTGGTGAGTTTGTCAACTAAAAGTAAGAAATCTGTTGCTTGCCATTGGAATTCAGCCGAAGGCTCCGCATTTACCTGTCGTCAGGCAAAGCGCAAAGGTTTTTTCGCGGGACCCGATACGAATTGAATGGCGCTTCAGCTTCTATTTTATAATGGCGGGATTAACTAATACCATTGGATCAACGTGAAATTCTTGATTGATAACATTTTTCTGTTCGCAGTAGCAATTTTGTCGGGTGGCGCACTGCTGCTGCCCTTGTTGCAAAAACGCGGTAACCGGGTGTCGACTTTACAGGCTACCCAGCTGATTAACCAAGGCAAGACACTGGTGCTGGATGTGCGCGACGGCGATGCTTTCGCCGCAGCCCACCTGATCGACGCCAAGAATATCCCCTTGAAAGACTTGCCGCAGCGCATGGTTGAACTGGAGAAGTTTAAAGCAAAGAACGTGTTGGTGGTATGCCAGACTGGCAACCAGGCTACCAAGGCTGTCGCCCAGCTGGGGCAGGCGGGTTTTGCCCAGGCCTATAACCTGGAAGGCGGCATCGCCGCCTGGCAGACCCAGGGCCTGCCTACCGTCAAATAACACGGCTGGGATCCCCGGGATCCGGCTCAGCTAGCACAAGGAACAACCATGACTGCTCATGTAGTAATGTATAGCACCGCTGTGTGCCCATATTGCATCCGCGCCGAACAATTGCTGAAGGCGAAAGGCGTGGAAGATATCGAAAAGATCCGGATCGACCTCGATCCGGCACAGCGCGACACGATGATGCAAAAGACCGGCCGCCGCACCGTGCCGCAGATTTATATCGGCGCGACCCATGTCGGCGGCTTTGACGACTTGCATGCGCTGGATCGCGATGGCAAGCTGGAGCCCTTGCTGCAGAGCGCCTGAATTTTCGGTAATTAATTCGGGCAACTAATTTCGTCAATTGGCCCCGCGATTCAGGTATTGTTGCAGATTGTGCCGCTGATCGCGCCAAAAACCCGCCAGGCAGCCTGTCTGCTGCCTGGCTAATTTAAATGTTAACTGAAAGAGTGTCATGGCTGAAGAGAACCAACAAGCTGAACAACAACCGGTGTTCCAGATTCAACGCGTTTACCTGAAAGATTTGTCGCTTGAACAACCGAATTCGCCGGCCATTTTCCTCGAACAGGAAGCTCCGCAAATCGAAGTAGCGGTGGATGTCGGCGCTGAAGCGCTGGCCGAAGGCATTTTCGAGTCGACTGTCACGGTGACCGTCACCGCCAAGGTGAAAGACAAGGTAGCGTTCCTGGTCGAAGGCAAGCAAGCCGGTATTTTCGAGCTGCGCAACATCCCGACCGAACAGCTGGACCCGCTGCTCGGCATCGGCTGCCCGAACATCGTCTACCCTTATCTGCGCGCCAACCTGGCGGACGCCATCACGCGCGCCGGTTTCCCGCCTATTCACCTGGCCGAAATCAATTTCGAAGTGTTCTATCAACAACGCCTGCAAGCGCTGGCCGAACAGCAGCAAAAAGGCAGCGGCGACAGCATCGCGGTTGACGGCACTTCGGCGATCAACTGATTTCGCACTGTATTTGCATAGTAAGCAGGGTGGAGCGCGCAGTTTTGCCTCGCCTGGCGCCAGACCGACGGCGCCAGGCAGGGATACCGTTGCCCGCTCTGGAAGTTTTACCGCAACTGGAGAGCAATAGATGAATTTTGCACGCATAGCTGGTTCCACCGCTTTGTTGTCGGCTAGCTTGCTTGGTGTTGCCGGTTCTGCCCATGCGCTCGATTTCAAGGCGGTCGGTGCGGCGCCGGTGGTGCTGTACGATGCGCCATCCGAAAAAGGCCGGCGGGTAGCGGTTGCGCCGCGCGGCATGCCGGTCGAAGTAGTGCTGACCTACGGCGAGTGGACCAAGGTGCGCGACGCCAGCGGCGATTTGTCGTGGCTGCAGTCCAAGGGGCTGGTCGCCAAGCGCAACCTGCAGGTCAGTATCGCCAACGCCAAGGTCCGGGCCAATCCCGACGATGCCGCGGCTGTCGTGTTTACCGCCGACAAGGGCGTGCTGCTGGAACTGGTTGATCCGGTGGCGTCCGGCTGGGCCAAGGTGCGCCATCGCGACGGCCAGGCCGGATATGTCAAGGCGACCGAGGTCTGGGGCGATTGACCTTTGCCTCGCCTATTCTTGTTCTACACGTTTGATGGCCGCCCGTGTCTTCTGAACCCACCATCCCATCCATGAACATCACCGTACTTGGCGCTGGCGCCTGGGGCACCGCGCTGGCGATCGCATTGGCGCAGCGCCACAATGTGCTGCTGTGGGGGCGCAATCCGGACACCATGGCGGCAGCTGCCGCACAACGCGAAAATACCGTTTACCTGCCCGGTTTTTCCTTGCCGGACACACTGGCCCTCAGCGCCGATTTTTCCGAAGCGCTTGCGCATGTGACTACAGCCGCGCAAGCGACGCAGAGCGAAGCATTGCTGATCGTCGCTTCGTCCGTCGCCGGTCTGCGCGAACTGGCGCAGCAACTGCAAGCTTTCCCTATCCCGAATATCGTCTGGCTGTGCAAGGGTTTTGAAGAAAACACACGCCTGCTGCCGCACCAGATCGTGCGGCAGGTGCTGGGCGACGCGATTCCGGCCGCGGCGCTGTCGGGTCCGTCTTTTGCGCAGGAAGTCGCGCGCGGCCTGCCATGCGCCTTGTCGGTCGCCAGCGTCCATGCGGGACTGTGCGAACAGGTGGTGGCGGCGGTCCACGGCGGCAATATCCGCGTCTATTCAACCGACGACCTGGTCGGCGTCGAAGTCGGCGGCGCGGTGAAGAATATCCTGGCGATCGCCACCGGCGTGGCCGACGGCCTCGGGCTCGGCCTGAATGCGCGGGCCGCCCTGATCACCCGCGGCCTGGCGGAAATCACTCGGCTCGGCATTGCGCTCGGCGGCCGCAGCGAAACCTTCATGGGCTTGTCCGGGGTCGGCGACCTGATCCTGACCTGCACCGGCGACCTGTCGCGCAACCGCCGGGTCGGCCTGGGCCTGGCGCAAGGCAAGCCGCTGGCTACCATCGTCACCGAGCTCGGCCATGTCGCCGAGGGCGTGCGTTGCGCCGCCGCGGTGCGCGCGCTGGCGCAGGAGTCCGGAGTTGACATGCCGATCAGCAATGCGGTGGCCGGCGTTTTATTCGACGGCGATTCGCTGCAGTCGGTGATGGAGCTGCTGCTGTCGCGCAACCCGCGCGAAGAGTCCGCCTGATATTTTTGCGGATTGAGCGCGGCGATGCAATGTCGTCGCGCATGTTTGAAGTAGTATCATTTCTTTGTGTCAAATCAGTGACAAAACCTGGATAGATACACTGGGTAGAATTAAGTGTATCTCTCATGCTTATTTGCAACGATTGCGGCATATAATCGCCCTTTCCAAACATGTCCATGGCTTTTTTGATAAGGAAAGAAATGCATAGCACAATGTTCCCTGCCGTTCGACGTCGCCCTACGCTCATGCAGCGCGGATTCACGCTGATTGAAATCATGGTGGTGGTGGTGATCATGGGGATCCTGGCAGCATTGGTAGTGCCTAAGCTGATGGGCCGCACCGACGATGCGCGGATCCAGGCGGCACGCCAGGACATCGGCACCTTGATGCAGGCGCTCAAGCTGTACAAGCTGGACAACCAGCGCTACCCGACCACCGAACAAGGCTTGCAGGCGCTGGTCGCCAAGCCCACCAACGGTCCCGCCGCCAACGGCTGGAAGAGCGGCGGCTACATCGACAAGCTGCCTAAAGATCCTTGGGGCACCCCTTACCAATACCTGTCGCCCGGCATCAAGGGCGAAGTGGACATATTCTCCTACGGCGCCGACGGCCAGCCGGGCGGCGAAGGTAATGACGCCGACATCGGCTCGTGGGATCTGTAATGTTCGTGATGGCGCATCGCAATTTGCGCCAGATCAACGCCGGCACGCGCAAAGGTTTTACCCTGCTGGAGCTGCTGGTGGTGGTGGTGATTGCCGGCATCACGCTGGGTGCGGTCTCGCTTAACGCTTTCCGCAGCGACCGCCAGGTCATGCAGAACGATGCCCAACGGATCGCCTTGCTGCTGCAGTTGACGCGCGAAGAAGCCATCTTGCGCAACCGTCCCACCGCTTTCGAAGCCGACGCCAACAGCTACCGTTTCCTGGTGCGCGAAGAAAACGGCTGGCAGACGCTGACCCAGGACGACATGCTGCGCCAGCGCGATTTCAAGCGCACACCCATGCAGCTTTCCATGAGTCCGGCGCCGACCGAAGCGTCCGCGCCGGATACGCTGCGCATCATCTTCGGCCGCGAGCCGGTCGACAAGCCGTTTGCGCTGACCATGGCCAGCGGCGACAGCAGCGTTGTCATCCGCGCCGACGGCGTCGGTCATTTTGCGGTCGAATAAATGTTTACACCGAAGCCGCTCTCCCATCGCCATGATGCAGGTTTTACCTTGCTGGAAGTGCTGGTGGCGCTGGTCATCGTCGGCACTTCGCTGGGTGCCAGCCTGCGTGCGGTCGGCAGCCTGACGCAGAACAGCAGCGGCTTGCGCGCCGCCATGATGGCGAACTGGTCGGCGGAAAACCGGCTGACCCAGATCCGTCTTGGCCATGAATGGCCTTCCATCGGCAACCGTTCCTTCGATTGTCCGCAAGGCGACTTGCCGCTGCATTGCGAAGAAAAGGTATCCGGCACGCCGAACCCGTATTTCCGCCGGGTCGAGGTAGCTGTGTTCGCCAACGGCAGTTCAGACCGGCGCATCATCAATCTGTCGCAGGTGGTGCCGAATGCGCGTTAGCAGCAAAGTTCGCAGCAGAAGCGGCTCGTCCGGTTTCACCCTGGTCGAAATGATTATTGCCATCACCATACTGGCGATGGTGGCGATACTCGGCTGGCGCGGGCTGGACGGCATCGTGCGGTCGCGGGTTGCGCTGACCACCGAAATGGAACAGACGCGCGGCATGCAGCTGACGTTTGCCCAGCTGCAAAGCGATTGCGCCCAGATCGCGCCGATCAGCCTGATGTCGGCGCGGCCGACCTTGCTGGCGCAGCCGGGGCGCTTGCTGATGGTGCGACTGGTGTTTGCCGACCAGCAGCCGACCCGCGTCCAGGTCATCGACTACCGTTTGCGCGACGGCCGGCTGACACGCCAGGAATCGGCGCCTACGCGTGACCTGAACCTGCTCGACACCATGTGGCAGAGCGCTCTCAACGATGCCGGCGACAGCAGCCAGGCCGTGCTGCTGCAGTCCGATATCGCCGACATGCAGATGCAATTGTGGGGCAGCGACGGCCAGGGCTGGCGTCCGTCTGCTGCTGCCGCCGCCACCGGCAGCCAGGACAGCACCAACCTCAACGCCAACCGCTGGACTGGCCTGCAAGTCGCCTTGCAGCTGCGCGGCCACGACAACAGCACCATGGCCAAGACCTTCCTGCTGGGGGCGTCATGAGCAGGACGCCGCCGATGTCGTACGCACAGCGCGGCGTCGCGGTGGTGACAGCCTTGCTGCTGACGACGCTGGCGGTGACCATCGTCGCCAGCCTGTTCTGGCAGCAGCAGGTGCAGGTGCGCTCGATCGAGAACCAGCGCCTGCAGCTGCAAAAAGACTGGATCATGCGCGGCGCCCTGGACTGGGCCAGCATGATCTTGCGCGCCAGCGGCCGCCAGTTCAACTACGACCATCTGGGCCAGCCGTGGGCCGCGCCCCTGGCCGACACCCGTCTCGATCAATACGTGGAAGACGGCCAGCCGGCCGGCGATGCGGGCGACGCCATCCTCTCCGGCAGCATCATCGATGCACAGTCGCGTTACAACCTGAACAACCTGAGCCAGAACGGCAATCCGGTCGCCGACGAGGTGGCGGTGTACAAGCGCCTGCTGGGCTACCTGCACCTGCCGACTACGCTGGCTACCGCCACTGCGCAAGCCATCGCCAAAAGCCAGCCGATCACCAATCCTGCAGGGCAGCAGACCGCCGCCAAGTCGGACAGCAGCGCCTTGCCTTTGCTGCAGGTGGACGACCTGCTGTCGGTGCCGGGTTATACCCCAGCCATGGTGAAGCAATTGCAAGACTTTGTCGTGGTGCTGCCTCTGGCTGGCGCCATCATGCCGATCAATGCGAATACCGCGCCGGCGGAGGTGCTGGCGGCCCGTTTCGCCGATTTGTCGCTATCGGAGGCGAATACGCTGGTAGCTGCCCGCCGCACCGCGCCGTTTCTCGATACGACGAATTTGTCGACGCAAATGTCAAACTTGTTCGGGAAAACCTTTTCGCCGAACGCCAATATAGCGGTCGCCAGCAACTTTTTTTTGGTGTACGGCAAGATTCGAATGGGGCGGGCGGGTCTCAATACCGTATCCTTGATACAGCGTCCGACCAATAACCGAGCCGGCAGCAACATAGTGTGGATTAGAGAACAATAAATGGAAGATGCGTTTTGAGTACCTTATATATCCGCTTGCCCGCCAGGGCTACGCTCGATAGCGCGGCGGCGGTAGCCATGCCCGATTGCCGCTATGCGCTGGCGGCCGACAGCGGCCGCATCGAACGCCAGGGCGCCGAGCAGCTGTCCGGCCTGGCTGAGGTGATCGCCGGCGCCACCCGCGTCGTGCTGCTGCTGGCCGCGGCCGACGTCAACCTGCTGCAACTGCAGGTGCCTCCGCTATCCGACGCCAAGCTGAAAATGGCGCTGCCGAACCTGGTGGAAGAACAACTGCTGGTTGATCCCTTTGATTGTGTGATCGTCGCCGGCCGCAAGCGCAGCAGCGTTGCCGGCCGCGCCGCAGATAATTTGCGCCTGATCGCCGTGGTGCAAAGGGACTGGCTGGAACTGCTGGTCAAGACCTTGCTGGCGCTGGGCGCGCATAACCTGCAAGCGTGGCCGGCGCAGCTGTGCCTGCCCTTGCACGATCCGGATACGGCGGTCGCCGCCGTTACCGACCACGGCGGCGATATCGACGTCGCTCTGCGCATGTCGGCAGAACAAGGCCTGGGCTGGTCCATGTCGCCGGCGTCGGGACAATCGGTGGCGCAGGATGTGCTGGAAAGCATGATGGCGATCTCGCCGCAGCATCCCGTTACCTTGTATGTACCGCAATCGAGCCTGGCGCAGTACCAGGAATTCGATCAGTCGCATATCACGGTGCAGCCCGACGACTGGTCGCACTGGATAACAGGCGTCCAAGAGCTGGCACGCAGCGGTATCGATTTGATGAGCGGCCTGACCGCCAGCGCGGCCGGCACCGAGTTCAGCTGGCGCCGCTGGCGCTGGCCGCTGGGATTGGCGGCAGCTGTGCTGCTGGTGAATATCGTCAGCCTGAATTACGACTGGCTGCGCATGCGGCGCGAAGCCGCCGGCCTGCGCACCGGCATGATGCAGAGCTACCGCGCGGCCTATCCGAAAGAAACCGTGATCGTCGATCCGATCGCCCAGACCAGGCAAAAGATCGCCACCGCGCAGCGCGATGGCGGCCAGCTTGCAGCCGATGATTTTCTTGCCATGGCGTCGATATTCGGCGCAGTCTGGGCCGGTTCGCCGCAAAGCGCGGACATCGCGGCGATCAGCAGCGTCGAGTATCGCGACCATCACCTGCTGGTGCGCTTGAAAAATGCAGCCGATGCGGATGCGGCGGAAGCGCAGGTCAAGGGTGCGCTGGAAAGCAACCAATTAACACTGAGCAAGCCGGCTACCGGCGTATGGCAGATCGGGAGCCGCAAGTAATGTCGACAAGTAATCCGCTGCAGCAAGCCTGGGAAAAAATCAGCATCCCTGCAAACCAGTACTGGGCGCAAAGAAACCAGCGCGAACGCCGGCTGCTGGCCGGCGCCGGGGCGCTGATCCTGGTCGCCGTGATTTACCTGCTCCTGCTGGACCCGGCGCTGAGCGGGCGCGCCCGTCTGCAGAAAGATTTGCCGGCGCTGCGCCAGCAAGCCGCCGAACTACAGTCGCTGACGGCCAAGGCGCTGTCCTTGTCCGGCCAGGCGGCCGAGCGGCCGGCTGCGCCGCTTAGCAAGGAAGCAGTTGAGGTCGCATTGAAAAGCAAGGGTTTGAATCCGCAGAGCGTGGCGCTGAGCGGCGACATGGCCAAGGTGCAGTTATCGGCGGTGGCGTTCGCCGGCCTGCTCGACTGGCTCGACGATGCGCAAAAAAATGCGCATTGGCAAGTGGTGGACGCCAATATCAGCGCGGCCACCGGAGCGAATGCGCAGCCGGGCATCGTCAACGCCACGGTCACCTTGTGGCAGCAAAAGCATGAGTAATGGCGGCATGCGGCCGGCGCCGTCATTCCGGTTCCAGGGAATTTGATGCGCGGCTTGGGCAGAATATTGATGTGGGCAGCGGTGGCGCTGCTGAGCGCACTGGTCACGGTGTCGATTTTTTTACCGGCGGCATGGCTGGCGCCGCTGCTGGAAAGCCGCACCGGAGGCAGGCTGACGCTGGGCGATGCGCAAGGCTCCTTGTGGCATGGTTCGGCCTTTATCGGCGCTGCGCCTAGCGGCAGGGATGCCGTGACGGCCTTGTTGCCGGGGCGCTTCGCCTGGCATTTGTCGCCGCTGGTATTGCTGGGGCGGGTCGAGGCGACATTGGAAAATGCACAAGTGCTGTCGACTGCGGTCAGCATCCGCGGCAGCTGGAGCGCATGGAACATCAGCCCGGCCAGCATGGTTTTGCCGGCCGAGCGGCTGGCGGCGCTGGGCGCGCCCTTGAATACCTTGCAGCCGTCGGGCAAGATGCAGCTGGGTTGGCAGCCGCTGACCGTGGCGCGCAACACCAGCGGCGGGGTGGATGTCAACGGCGTGATGACGCTGGATTTGCTGGCGATGGCGTCGCGTTTGTCGCCGGTCAAGCCGCTCGGCAGTTATCGCCTACGCTTTGACTGGCAGGGGCGGCAGGCGGGATTGACGCTGTCGACCTTGGGCGGGGCGATGCTGTTGAACGGCAGCGGCAAACTGCAAGACGGGCATTTTCAGTTTTCGGGTAGCGCGGAAGCTGCGGCAGGACAAGAGGAAAAGTTGGCGACCTTACTCAGTTTATTGGGGCAGCGGCGCCAGGTGAATGGCAGAAATGTTATCGGACTAGAGTTCAAATCATGAAAGATAAAATGTATTTCGCACCACTTTCAAGTACCAGCAATCGGCGCAGCGCCGCCGCCATCGGCCTGCTCACTTCCTTGCTCATTTGCGCCACTGCTGCCGGCACCTCCTCGGCCCAGCCGGTGCTGGGAACCGCCGGCACTACCGCCGAAGGCGTCAGCGGCCAGGCTGTGATGAATTTCGTCGGCGCCGACATCGAGTCGGTGATCAAGGCTGTCGGCCAGTACACCAACACCACGTTCATCGTCGATCCGCGCGTCAAGGGCAGCATCAACCTGGTGTCGGAAAAACCGTTGAGCAAAACCCAGGCTTTCGACCTGCTGGCCTCGACCCTGCGCCTGCAAGGCTATGCCGTGGTGCGCGGCGACGGTTTCGTGAAAGTGGTGCCGGAAGCCGACGCCAAGCTGCAAGTGTCGCCGACCAGGCCGGCCAGCGTCCGCGGCGACCAGATCGCCACCCAGATTTTTTCGCTGAACTATGAATCGGCCACCAATATCCTGCCGGTACTGCGGCCGCTGATTTCACCCAACAATACGATCAACGCCAATCCGGGCAACAACACGCTGGTGGTGACTGATTACGCGGAAAACCTGCAGCGCCTGGGGAAAATGATCGCCGCCCTCGATGTGCCGGCGGTCAACGACCTGGACGTGATTCCAGTGCGCTACGCGGTGGCCAGCGATATCGCCGTGATGGCGAGCAAGCTGCTCGATTCGGGCTCTGCCGCGCCGGGCGCCAGCGATAGCGCACGCACCATGATCATGGCTGATTCCAGGACCAATTCAGTGATCGTCCGGGCGCCGTCCGCCGGACGCGCCAACCTTGCCAAGTCGCTGATCGCCAAGCTCGACCAGCCGACCGCCAACGCCGGCAACGTGCATGTGGTGTATCTGAAAAACGCCGACGCCGTCAAGCTGGCCAAGACCTTGCGTGCGATTGTGTCGCAGGATACGTCGATGTCGAATGTCAGTCAGTCCAGCAAGAGCTCCAGCAGCGGCTCCGGCGGCATGCTGCAGGGTTCCAACAGCAGCAGCGCGCTGGGATCGAATAATAATTCCACTTCGCCGTCGACGCCGTCGTCACCATCTTCCGATAGCTCGTCCCAGTCTTCCGGCAGCAGCGGTAGCGGCGCCGCCGGCTTTATCCAGGCGGACGACTCTACCAACACCCTGATCATCACCGCCAGCGAACCGGTCTACCGCAATATCCGCGGCGTGATCGACCAGCTCGATACCCGTCGTGCCCAGGTCTATGTGGAAGCCTTGATCGTCGAAGTCACGGATACCGCCGCCAGCGAGATCGGCGTGCAGTGGCTGGCGCTGAGCGGCGATTCGAACAGCAATTACCGGATCGGCGGCGGCACCGGCTTCACCGGCACCAATACGGGACTGGTTGGCAGCAACCTGTTCAATACGGCGATCGGCCAGACCGTGAACACCGGCACCACCGTTACTCCACCGTCTGTCGGCAGCGGTTTGCAGCTCGGCATATTCCGCCAGATCGCAGGGAAAATCGGCCTGGGGGCATTGGCCAGCGCCTTGAATGCAACCTCGGGAAGCAATGTCCTGTCCATGCCTAACCTGCTGACGCTGGACAATGAAGAAGCCAAGATCGTGGTGGGGCAGAACGTGCCGTTTGTCACCGGCTCGACGCTGACCACCGGCGCCGGCACCAGCAGCCCGTTTACCACCATCGACCGCAAGGACGTCGGCACTGCGCTGAAGATCAAGCCGCATATTTCAGAGGGCGGCACCGTGCGCCTGGAAATTTCGCAAGAAGTATCGGCAGTCGTGAACGGCACCGCCAAGGATACGAACGGACCGACCACCAACAAGCGTACGCTGGACACCAATGTGGTGATCGACGATGGCGAAATCATCGCATTGGGCGGTCTGATCGGCGACAACAACCAGAACGGCGTGCAGAAAGTCCCGCTGCTGGGCGATTTGCCGTTTATCGGCAATCTCTTCAAATACCAGTCCGGTTCCCGCGAAAAAACCAACCTGATGATATTCCTGCGCCCGATCATCGTGCGCGACAAAAACACCAGCAATATGCTGGCCGTGGATCGCTACGATTACATGCGCAAGCAGCAGATCAAGGTGCAGCCGGACAAGAGCGTCCTGACCGATTTCGGCTCGTCGGTGACATCCAAGCTGGAAGACGGCGGCCCGTTCATTGACCTGCGCAAGCAGCAGGATGCGCCGGACGGACATCAGCCTGTTCCCGAGCAGCCTGCGCTGCAGCCGCCGAAACCCGCAGCCACGCCTGCCCCAGGCTTCTTGAATGACAGAACGCCATGAGCGATCCCAGGATGACCGATACGCGCCTGCTGCCCTACGCTTTTGCCCGCGATTTTTCATTGCTGGCGCAGCGTACCGAGGATGCCAACGGCGCCGACAACGCGGTCGAGTTATGGATTTCCGAGGCAACCAAGCCTAGCGCGATTGCTGAAGCCAGCCGCCGTTTCGGCCGCGTCAGATTCCGCACGCTGTCGCGCGAAGAGCTGGACGAGGCGATCGCCAGGGCCTACGCCGGAGCCGGCGGCGATGCCGCCCAGGTGGTCGACGAATTCGAATCCGATCTCGATCTCGCCAAGCTGATGCAAGACATGCCGGCCATCGAGGACCTGCTGGAATCGTCTGACGACGCGCCGGTGATCCGCATGATCAACGTGCTGCTGACGCAAGCGCTGCGCGAAGGCGCTTCCGATATCCACATCGAACCGTTCGAGCAGATTTCGGTAGTGCGTTTCCGCATCGACGGCAGCCTGCGCGATGTGGTGCGGCCGAAGAAAGCCGTCCATGCCTCCTTGATTTCCCGTATCAAAATCATGGCGCAGCTCGACATCGCTGAAAAACGCCTGCCGCAAGACGGACGCATTACCTTGCGCGTCGGCGGCAAGCCGGTGGACGTCCGGGTTTCGACCTTGCCGACCGGCCATGGCGAGCGCGCCGTGCTGCGTCTGCTGGACAAGGAAGCCGGCCGGCTTGACCTGCAGCACCTTGGCATGAGTCCGGCGGTCCTGCCGCAGTTCGACCGTCTGATCGCGCAGCCGCACGGCATCGTGCTGGTCACCGGGCCGACCGGTTCGGGCAAGACCACCACGCTGTACGCCGCATTGTCGCGCCTGAATACCAGTAGCACCAATATCCTGACGGTGGAAGACCCGATCGAGTACGAACTGGCCGGCGTCGGCCAGACCCAGGTCAATGCGCGTATCGACATGACGTTCGCCAAAGCCTTGCGGGCGATCTTGCGGCAGGATCCGGATGTCATCATGATCGGTGAAATCCGCGACCTGGAAACCGCGCAGATCGCGGTGCAGGCCTCGCTGACCGGCCATCTGGTGCTGGCCACCTTGCACACCAACGATTCCGCCGCCGCGGTGACGCGTTTGCTGGACATGGGGATCGAACCCTTCCTGCTGTCGTCTTCCCTGCTGGGAGTGGTGGCGCAGCGCCTGGTGCGCAAACTGTGCACCCATTGCCGCCGCCACGACGGCCAGCTGTGGCACGCGGTCGGCTGCGAGCAATGCGGCCATACCGGCTATCACGGCCGGGTCGGCGTCTACGAGTTGTTGCTGACTACCGATGAAATTACCGCGCAGATCCATAACCGGGCGTCGGAAGCCGAGATCCAGCAGGTGGCGCAGCGCAATGGCATGCGCACCATGCGCCAGGATGGCGAACGCTGGCTGACCGAAGGCATCACGACCCAGGCCGAGCTGCTGCGGGTCACCAAAGAATGACTGAAAAACCAGCGAAGAGCAGAGGAACAGAGTGCCAGCATTTCGTTACGAAGCGGTAGATACCGCCGGCAGCACCACCAAGGGTGTGGTGAATGCGGACAGCGCCAAGATGGCGCGCGCCGATCTGCGCGCCCAGGGTTTGCTGCCGTTGACGGTAGAAGCCATCGCGCAGCAGGTGGATGCTGCCGGCAACCTGAAACGGCGCGGCTTCGGCGAGCATCTGTCGACGGTGGAGATCGCCCTGTTTACGCGCCAGCTGGCCAGCCTGCTGGAAGCCAGCCTGCCGTTGGAGCAGGCCCTGACGGCGCTGCTGGAGCAGGCCGAGCGCAGTTACCAGCGCGACCTGATTGCATCGATCCGGTCCGAGGTCATGGGCGGCGCTTCCTTGTCTTCGGCGCTGGCCGGCCATCCGCGCGACTTCGCCGAAATCTACCGGGCGCTGGTTGCTTCGGGCGAGCAGATCGGCCAGTTGTCGCGTGTGCTGTCGCGGCTGGCCGATTATATCGAGCGCCGCAATTCGCTGGTGCAGAAGGTGAAACTGGCGTTTACTTATCCGGCGATCGTGACCGTGGTGGCCTTCGTGATCGTGATTTTCCTGCTGACCTACGTGGTGCCGCAGATTGTTTCGGTGTTCGCCAACACCAAGCAGAAACTGCCGATGCTGACTGTGATGATGCTGGCCACCTCGGACTTTGTCCGCAATTATGGCTGGATAGTCCTGATCGTGGTGATCGCGCTGTTCTACAGCTGGCGCATGGCGCTGAAAAACCCGGCGACCAAGATGCGCTGGCACACCTGGCTGCTGAATGCGCCGCTGTATGGAAAATTCGAGCGCAGCCTGAATACCGCGCGGTTTGCCAGCACGCTGGCGATTACCACCGGCTCCGGCGTGCCGATCCTGAAAGCGCTGCAAACCAGCCGCGATACGCTGTCCAACGTCGCCATGCGGCAGCAGGTCGATACCGCCGCCACCAGCGTGCGCGAGGGTGTGGGCCTGGCGCGCGCGCTGGCCGCGCACAAGCATTTTCCGCCGATGCTGATCCACATGATACGGGCCGGCGAGGTGACCGGCGAACTGCCCGCCATGCTGGAGCGCGCCGCCAGCGCCCAGGAACAGGACCTGGAGCGGCGCGCCATGACCATCGCCGGCTTGCTGGAACCGGCCCTGATCCTGGCGATGGGGGTGGTGGTGCTGTTGATCGTGCTGGCGGTGCTGATGCCGATTATTGAAATCAACCAGTTGGTGCGTTAGGACAAAATTAGGAAAAGCGTGAAACTGCAAATAACCAAAAAACTCGGCCGCCAAAGCAAACGCCTGCCGGAATTCCTCAGCTTGCTGCTATTCATGCTGCTGTGCGCTTGCACTGCATACTGGGTGATGCAACTGGTCAAGCCGCCGCTGCGTGCGGTGACGGCGCCGCCTCAGGCAGAGCAGGCGCAGATCGATGTTTCCCTGGCGGCAGGCTTGTTCGGCGGCCGCGGCACGGTGACGGTTGCCAGCAACTACCAGCTGCTGGGCGTGGTCGCTGCGAAAAAAGACGGCGAGAGCGTGGCGATCCTGAGCGCCGACGGCAAGCCGGCGCAGGCAGTGCGGCAGGGCAAGGAGCTGCTGCCGGGAACCAGCGTCAAGGAAGTGCACGCAACCTATGTCTTGTTGTCCGAGGGTGGCGTTCTGAAGCGCGTGATGCTGCCGGAAGATGCGCGCACCAAGTCGGGATTGAA
>NZ_JAQGLV010000230.1 GCF_028292705.1 Collimonas fungivorans
TCTGTACCGCTACACCCCACAGGGCCTGTCGCTGCCGATGGTGTCCCGGCTGATCGTCTCGAACGGCCTGGCCTGGTCGCCTGACGGCCGCACCATGTATCTCTCCGATTCGCACGCATCGCGCCAGTTGGTCTGGACCTACGACTACGACATCGACGACGGCATTCCCAGCGCCCAGCGGATTTTTGTCGACATGAATCAGCATCCCGGCAGGCCGGACGGCGCTGCCGTCGATATCGACGGCTGTTACTGGATATGCGGCAACGACGGCAGCTGTGTCCTGCGGTTTACCCCTGAAGGAAAACTGGACCGGAAGATCGACCTGCCGATGACAAAACCCGCGATGTGCGCGTTTGGCGGCGCCGGCCTGGATACCTTGCTGGTGACATCCATCAGCGCCGGCCTGGCGGCAGACGATCAATGGGCCGGTGCAACGGTGACATTGCGCCCCGGCGTGGCCGGCATGCCCGAGACGGCATTCCGGACCTGAGCGGCGGGGCAGCGGGGCGCCGCGGTTTTGTAAATCACGCAACGATTTTTTGTAAATAAATAAAAACCAGGAGACAGAAAAATGAAGAAATACCTATCCATGCTCTGCATGGCCGGCGCGCTGTCGTTGCCGCTGTGCGCGCCGTCCGCTTTCGCCAGGGAATTCCGCGACGCCGATGTGCAGCCCGCCGATTACCCGACGGTAGCGGCCGTCAACTACATGTCTGACCTGCTCAAGCAGGGCAGCAAGGGCAAATACAGCATCAAGGTGTATCCCAACAGCCAGCTGGGCAGCGAGCCGGATACCGTGGAGCAGGTGAAGCTGGGAGCGATTGAATTTACCCGCACCCACGCCAGCGTGCTCAACGCCATCTGCCCGGAAACGATGCTGCCTTCCTTGCCGTTCGTGTTCCGCGACAAGGAACACATGCGGCACGTGCTGGACGGGCCGATCGGCGACGACATCCTGCGCGCCTGCGAATCGCACGGCCTGGTCGGCCTGGCGTTCTACGATTCGGGCGCGCGCTTTTTCTACACAAAAAAGCAGATCAAGAACCTGGCGGACCTGAAGGGCATGAAGATCCGCGTTCCGCAGTCCGAGCTGTCGGTGGCGATGCTGCAGGCGCTGCACGCCAATGCGACGCCGATGGCGACTTCCGAGGTCTACACCGGGATCAAGAGCGGCATCGTCGATGGCGCCGAAAACAACTGGCCTACTTACCAGACCGCGCACCATTTCGAGATCGCGCCCTACGTGCTGCTGGACGAGCATGACATGACGCCGGAAATCCTGCTGATGTCGAAAGTGATCTACGACAAGCTGTCGGCCGACGACCAGAAAATGATCCGCCAGGCAGCCAAGGCATCGGTGCCTTACATGCGCAAGCTGTGGGACGAGAAAGAAATTTCCTCGCGCGCCATTGTCGAAAAAGCCGGGGTGCACATCACTGCGGCGAACAAGGCGGAGTTCCAGGCCAGCATGGCCCCGGTCTACGCGAAATTCGTGACCACGCCGGCCATGAAAGACATGCTCAAGCGCATCCAGGAAACCAAATAAGGTCGCCTCTTCTTTCCCTGTCAAGGAACCGCTCATGACACATGTCAATAAAGCAGGCGAGGCGATTGACGACAAGCTGCCGATCGCCTTGTTGCCGCCGTTTACGTTTCTTACCCGATGCAACGCCTGGCTGTCGCTGATGTGCATGCGTCTGGCGGTGCTCGGCCTGGTGCTGATTGCGATTGCCGTATTCGGCCAGATTTTCGGCCGCTACGTGCTCAACAACAGCCCCTCCTGGACCGAGGCGCTGGCCTTGCTCATGGTGCTGTATGTCACCAATATAGGCGTCGCCGTCTGCGTGCGCGACGACCGCCACATGGGCGTCGAACTGCTGACCGGCGCGTTGCCGCCGAAGGTAAGGGTGCCGCTGAAGATTTTCATCCACCTGCTGGTCATCCTGTTTGCGGTCCTGATGATCTGGAACGGCTGGATCCTCGGCCGCCAGATCATCGACTACATGATCCCCAACCTCGGTGTTTCGCAGGGCTTGACCTACTGGCCGCTGATGCTGTCCGGCACCCTGATCGTCCTGTTCTCGATTGAGCACATCATCGCATTGCTGCAACGTACAAGGGTCGTTCCATCATGGCATTAACTCTACTGTCGCTCAGTTTCCTGGTGCTGTTGCTGATCGGCGTACCGATATCGTTTTCCATCGGCCTGTCGGCGATCGCCACCATATTTTACGAAGGCTTGCCGATCGCCGTGATTTTCCAGCGGATGACGGCCGGCATGAGCGTATTTTCCTTCCTCACGATTCCGTTCTTCATCTTCGCCGGCGAGCTGATGCTATACGGCGGCATCGCCGACCGCATCATCCAGTGCGCGCGCGGCGTGGTAGGACACATCCGCGGCGGGCTCGGCATGACCAATGTGCTGGCGTGCACCTTGTTCGGTGGCGTCTCGGGATCGCCGGTGGCGGACATTTCCGCCATGGGCGCGGTCATGATCCCGATGATGAAGCGCGAGAATTACGATACCGACTATGCGGTCAACGTCACCACCCATTCGTCGCTGGTGGGGGTGCTGATGCCGACCTCGCATAACATCATCATCTACGCTTTGGTCGCCGGCGGCGGCGTGTCGATCACTACCCTGATCCTGGCGGGGCTGCTGCCGGCCCTGATCCTGACCCTGGCCAACCTTACTGTCGCCTACCTGGTGGCGGTCCACCGCGGCTATCCCGCCGGCACGTTCCTCGGCTGGTCGGTGGCGCTGCGCAGCATCCTGCGCGCGGTGCCGGGGCTGATGGTCGTGATCATCATCATTGCCGGCATCACTTCGGGCGTCTTTACCGCGACCGAGTCCGCCGCCATCGCCGTGTTTTATGCACTGATCCTCACCACCCTGGTGTACCGCAGCCTGAGCTGGGCCGATTTCCTGAAGGCAGCGGTCAAGTCGGTCAAGACTACCGGCGTGATACTGATGCTGATCAGCATTTCATCGGCGTTCGGCTACCTGATCAGCCTGTACAGCGTGGCCGATACGGTGGGCGATGCGCTGATGGCGGTGAGCAGCAACCCGATCGTGATTTTCCTGCTGATCAACCTGGCCTTGCTGCTGTTCGGCACGTTTCTCGACATGGCTGCGCACATCCTGATCTGCACGCCGATCTTCCTGCCGATCTGCGAGCACTTCGGGATGGGGCCGGTGCAGTTCGGCATGATGTTGCTGATCAACTGCTCGCTGGGACTGAATGCGCCGCCGATCGGCGCGGCGCAGATCATCGGCTGCACTATCGGCGGCATCCGCATGGGGGAAATCATGCGCACCATCTGGCCGTTTTACCTGGCACTCCTGGTCACTCTGTTGCTGGTCACTTTTGTGCCGGGGTTTTCGCTGTGGATACCTGCCTGGTTTGCATGACGTTTTTGTGGCGATGAATTCAGCCGGCATCCAGACCGGATGCCGGCAGGATGAGGGAAGTTGTGTCGTACGACCTAATCAATAAAAAATATCAGGAGACAACGTGCAAAAAAAACTAATCCTGGCCGGGGCCTTGATTGGCTCCGCCATGCCCTGCGCGCAAGTACTGGCGCAATCCCAGAGCAACGTGACGATCTACGGCGACGTTGACCAGTACATCGGTTATATCCATAGCGACAGCGGCAAGAGCGTGACCGGCGTCAACGACGGCGCGTTCCTGCGTAGCCGGATCGGCGTACGCGGACAGGAGGACCTGGGCGATGGCTACCAGGCCGTGTTTACGCTGGAAAACGGATTCGGCGCCAACAACGGCGCCATGGCCGACACCACGCGCCTGTTCGACCGCCAGGCATGGGTCGGCATCGCCAGCCCGGCGGGAACCTTCCGCGTGGGGCGGCAGAACACGGCGATTTTTTTCATCGGCGACGCTATCGACTACACCACGCGCACCACCTTCGGCTCCGTCATCAACACCTTCGGCGTGCCGTCGCGTTACGACAACGATATCTCCTACAAGTCTCCGCGCCTGGCCGGCCTGCAGCTGGAACTGCATTACGCGATGACGGAAACCGCCGGCCAGCACCTCGGCCAGCGCGGCGTGTACCAGCTGGGACTGGATTACCGCTACGGGCCGTTCCGCGCGGGCTACGCCGGGCTGGTCGCCAAGCCGGTCGCCGGAGCGGTGTATGACGACGCAGTCCAGTACCATAATGTTTACCTGAACTACAACTACGGCCCCGGCACGATCTATGCCGCGGCGGTACGCACCAACAATGTCACGTCTAACGCCAACGGCAACAATGCGACGGCTATCCTGAGCAACGTCAGCGCGACTGGCAATACGTTTGCCGGAACCGATCCGAACGTGAAGCGTTTCTATAATATCTACCAGCTGTCGGCGGACTATAAAATCACGCCGCAGCTGCGGGTCGGTGCGTTGTATGGGGTCATGGTGGATACATCGGGCAGCAACAGCGGGGCCAAGGGCGGCAACCTGGGGACGTTTTACGACCTGTCCAAAAGAACCATGCTGTATGGATTCGCCAACTACATGAAGAACGACAGCAATGCCGGCTTCCGTTTCGGCGGATCCGGTGCGCCTTCCGCCAACCTGGCAGGAGCGGACATCAACGGCAGGACGCTGGTGGGTTTGCAGGCGGGCATCTTGCACCGCTTTTAGCATTTCCCACAGCTGACCGGGTATTTCTTCCATCGCGGCGGACATGGCCATGTCCGCCGCATCTCTACCGCGGTGACGCGTATTTCGAGCGTGCAAACCCGTTGCACCGGCATCTGGTAGCATCTTGTTTGGCATTGACTTGTCCTGATGCAGACCTCCTCCCTAATACAGATAATTTCAGCTGCTGCAGGCTTGACCTCTCCACAACACCCGACATCTATTTCTCACAGGAACTATCATGAGCGTTACTACCCAATGGATCGACGTCAAAGCCGATGACGGCACCTTCGGCGCATACCTGGCCATCCCGCACACCGGCAAGGGCCCCGGCATCGTACTGCTGCAGGAAATTTTCGGCGTCAACGAACACATCCGCTCGGTCGCCGAGCAATACGCCGCCGACGGCTACGTAGTATTGGTGCAGGACCTGTTCTGGCGCAGCGGCAGCCATATCGAACTGGTTTACGACGAGGCCGGCTGGAAACGCGCCGTCGAGCTGATGCAAGCCACCGATTCCGCCAAGGCGCAATCGGATATCGCGCTGACCGTTGCGGCGCTGAAGGCCCGGCCTGAACTGGACGGCAAGCTGGCCGTCATCGGCTATTGCTTCGGCGGCATGCTGGCCTATAACACCGCGGCCGACGGCCTGGTCGATGCGGCGATCGCGTATTACGGCGGCGGCATCCAGAACCAGCTGCAACGCGCCGGCGACATCAATGTGCCGTTGCTGATGCATTTCGGCGGCGCCGACAGCCACATTCCGATGGCTGCCGTGCAGAGCATCGCCGAGCGTTTTGAAGACAATGATGAGGTCGAGGTCCACATCTATCCGGGCGCCGAACACGGCTTCAACTGTTCGCACCGCGCCAGCTACAACCAGCGCGCCGCGGCGGAAGCGCATGGCAATTCCCTGACTTTCCTGAGCGACAACCTGTAAGACATTTTTAAGCTCAAAAAAAACGCCAACCGATGACGGTTGGCGTTTTTGCTTTTTGCATCCTGCCGCTCTATCCGAGCGATATCGTTAACGTGGCGCAGGCTCCGCAGCCGGCGTCCGCGGCGGCGCGTTCTTCACATAGCTGTCGAACCAGCGCAGCATTTCATAGACCAGCTGCTCGTTCGATTCCATCGCTGCGTACCAGTGCGGTTCATGCGGCAGCAACACCAGGCGCGTAGTGCCGCCGTTGCCGCGGATCGCCTCGTACAGCTTGCTGGCCTGCAGCGGCGTGGTGCCCGGATTGGCGTCGTCCGCGCCATGCACGATGAGGATAGGCGTCTTCATCTTGTCGGCGAAGAAGAATGGCGACACCTTCAGGTAGACATCCTGCGCTTCCCACACCGAGCGCTGCTCGCTCTGGAAACCGAACGGCGTCAGCGTCTTGTTGTAGGAGCCGCTGGTGGCGACGCCGGCCCGGAACAGGTCGGAGTGGGCCAGCAGGTTGGCTGTCATCAGCGCGCCATGGCTGTGTCCGGTGACGCCGATACGGTCGGGATCGGCCACGCCCAGCCGCACCGACTCGTCAACCGCGGCCTTGGCGTCGGCCACCAGTTGTTCCATGTAGGTGTCGTAGGCTTTTTTCGGATCGCCGACGATGGGGAAAGCCGCGTTATCGATGATGGCGTAGCCGGCAAGCAGCAGCAGCCGGTACTGCCGCAGCCGGGTGAAGGTCTCTTGCGAGCCGGTGGTCTGGCCGGCCTTCGAGGCGTCGGCGTAATCGAGCGGGTAGGCATACAGGATAGTCGGCACGCGCGTGCCTTCCTGGTAGCCGGGCGGGGTGTACAAGGTAAACGACAAATCAAGGCCGTCTGCGCGTTTGTATTTCACCAGGCGCTTCTTGATCTCCCGCACCACTGGCGTCGGATCCGGGATGCGAGTAATGGCGGCGCTGTTCGAGACAAAGGCCGCTTCCCCGGCAGCGGCATCGATTGGGGCGCCAAGGGTGCGCAGAAATGCGTTAGGCGGATCGATCACCGACTGGCGCCAGGTCAGGAAGGTATGCGTGTCCGCTCCGGCGAAGCCCAGGAACTGCTCGTAGGAAGTCTTGTCGCTGCGGAACAGGCGTTCCGATTTCAGCGTCTTCAGGTCGAGCTTGTCAAGGAAAGGACGGTCGCCGTCCGGCGACGAGCCAACGCCGCTCAGGAAAATCGCATCCCCTTCCTGGCGCAGCACCGAGGAGCCGTTCGGCAGCTGGCGCTTCACAGGAACCCCTGGATTGGCATATTTCTCGTCGGTCGACAGGTCCCACAGCAAGCGCTGCGGCTGCTGCGGATCGTCAACATTGACCAGGAAACTGCGCCGCCAGTGGCGGTTGCGATCGTATTCCTGCAGCAGCGCCAGGCCAGGTTGCTCGGTCCAGGAGATGCCCATATAACGCTGTTCGGTGCGAGTGATCTCCAGCGGCGCCGAGGTGAACGGCGCCTTCTGCAGCATCAGCTTGTCGCGCGCAGGTACTTTGACTTTCCAGTCGCCGCCGTCCAGCGCTTCAGCCCAGACCAGCGTCGCCGGTTCGGTAGCGCGCCAGGCAAAGTCGCGCGGGCCGACAGGAACGCCGCCGATCGGGACCCGGTCCGCCAATGGCAACGAGGCGATATGCTGCACCGCTATGTTCTGCCGCTTGGCGATATCCCAAACTTCCACTTCCTGCGGAAAACGGTCAAAGGTCGTGACGTAGGAATAGGGTTTGCGGATCGAGGTAACCAGCAGATGCCGTCCATCCGGCGCCGGTCCCAGCGACTCATAGCGGCCCGGGGTGCCGAGCGGGGTCACCGTCGCGCCGGCGGCGTCAACCAGCGCCAGTTGCGAAGCCGCGTAGTAATCGAACAGGTCTTCGTCGTGCTTGTTGTTCAGCGTGTCGCGGTTTTCGTAGGTGCTGCTCTGTCCTTTGCTGCCGTTCGATTCCTGGATGCTCGGGCCATCGGGGATGGTCGGCTCAGGAGGCGGCGGGCCCATGCGTTGGGGGACCAGCTTGACCAGCAGCGTTTTCTGGTCGGGCATCCATTGCATCTGGTCTTCCAGCATCGGATTCAGGCGTGCGCCTGGAACCCGGCGTATCGCGCCGCTGCTGGCGTCGCCAATCCAGAGGTCAACCGAATCCTTGGTGACATTTTCAAAAGCAAAACGTTTGCCGTCGGCGCTCCATAGCGGCCGGCCCGGGCAGGCATCTGCGGGCAGCGTTATATGGGTTTGCGGGGTTTGCGCCCCATTGGCGATCTGCACCAGGTCAAAGCTCCTGGCGCAGGGAGTGATGCCGTAGCCGCCCGGGGTATCGTGCTTGCTGTGGTTCCCGGGTTCGACGCGCACGCCCGCCAGGCGCAGGAAAGGCGCTCCCACCCGCGAAATCGACGGATAGTCCTGCCAGGACACCAGCAGCATCCGGTCCCGCGTCGGGCTCATCACCGGCACCGGCGGCGATGGCGCACGCATGACGTCCAGGATTGCTTTGGGCGGCTGGTTGTAGCCGGAGGTGGAATTGGGTGCTGAAGCCGCGGCTGGCGATGGTGCGGCTGCGGGTGCGGCAAGCGGCGCCGATGTCGCGCCGGCCGCAAGCAGTGAGACCCAGAGACAGGTCAAGGTGGATTTTATTGCCATTAATGTCCTCAGTTTCGATTCGTCTGCAGCAAGGGTTTTGTCAGCTTGTGGCTGACCCTACCGATATTGCCATTTGACACTGGAAAAAGGGCCATTTTTTTCCGGATTTTTTCACAATCCCGCCGGCTTCCGGCGACAAGAGGACTACAAAGGCATCTTGTCCTGCAAATAGCTTTTGAGCGTTTCGATAAACAGCCTGGTTTTTGCGGGCGCAAAGCGTCGGCTTGGATAAACCGCGTGAATGTCCGCGGAATCCAGCGCGTAGTCGTCCAGCACGGTCACCAGACGGCCGGCGGCGAGATCGTCGGCGACGTCCCAGATGGAGCGCAGCGAAAGCCCATGCCCTGCCAGCACCCAGTCATGCACCAGGTCGCCGTTGTCGGTGGATAAAGCTGCGCCGACGCGAAAGGTCTGCACCGTGCCGTCGACGCGGAGCGCCCATTCGAGGCTGCTCATCCCCGGACGCAATAAAACCAGGCATTGATGCTGCAGCAAGTCGTGCGGCAGGCGAGGAGCGCCGTATTTTTCCAGATAAGACGGCGCGGCGCAGACAACCCGGCGGTTGGCTGCCAGCTTGCGCGAAATCATGCTGGAATCGTCGAGTCCGCCGATCCGGATAGCCAGGTCGAACTGCCCTTCGATCAGGTTGACGATGGAATCTGAAAGCAGCATCTGCACGGACACATTCGGATAGCGCCGGCAGAATTCGGCGGCGCACGGTCCAACCCAGTGCCGGCCAAAGGCAACCGACGCCGAGATTTTCAGCAGCCCGTGCGGTTCGGCCCTCTCTCCTGTAATTGCGTGCTCGGCATCTTCCACTTCAGACAGTATTGCCTGGCAATGCTCCAGGTAAATCCGTCCATCCTCAGTCAGGCTGAGTTGCCGCGATGTGCGATGAATCAGCTGGACGCCAAGCTCGGCTTCGATGCGCGCCAGCCGTTTGCTCGCCACCGCAGGGGAAAGTCCCAGCTCCCGGCCCGCTGCCGACAGGCTTCCTGCCGTGGTTGCCCTGACAAAAAGAACGATGTCGGTTAATTCAACCATGGTCCTCGTCTCCTTTACTTATTGCCGCCCAGATTACTGGCAGGATGCTGTCATCTTCAATATTTTGGAAAACATGATTCTCTATTTTCCTGTCTTCAGTTCGAATTTGGAAAAGATGATAATACATCCATCGAAGCACTGGCCTGGCAGCTTTTGCAAACCAGCAGCAAAAATGCAGGATCCGGGCAGGCGAACCTGGCCAGGCTCCTGGATCACATTCAGTTAACCGCCCCATTTCATGCAGGAGATCCGTTATGCCCATTCCTATTCTCGCGCTGGCCCTGGCGGCATTCGCTATCGGCACCACCGAATTCGTCATCATGGGCATCTTGCCCCAAGTGGCGAGCGACTTGAGCGTGTCCATCCCGTCCGCCGGTTTCCTGGTCAGCGGCTATGCGCTGGGAGTGGCGGTGGGGGCGCCGATATTGTCGGTACTGACAAGGCACATCCCGAAGAAAAAGGCGCTGCTGCTGTTGATGGCGATCTTCATCGCGGGCAACCTGCTCTCGGCGGTGGCGCCGAATTATGAGGTATTGATGGCGTCGCGCGTTGTCGCCTCTTTCGCCCATGGTTCGTTCTTCGGTATCGGTGCGGTGGTGGCGGCAGGCCTGGTCGCCGAAAATAAACGCGCCAGCGCGATTGCCCTCATGTTCACTGGCCTCACGCTGGCGAATGTCCTGGGAGTGCCGCTGGGCACGCTGCTCGGCCAGGCCTACGGCTGGCGCGCAACGTTCTGGGCCGTGTCTTCCTTAGGCGTCGTCGCCGCAATCGCGACTTATGTCCTGGTGCCGCGTATCGAAAACACCAAGGACATCGATTTCATGGCGGAAATGAGCGTCCTCAAGCAGCCACAGGTGTTGCTCGCTTTGCTGATGACGATTCTCGGCTTCGGCGGCATCTTCACTGCATTCACCTATATCACTCCGCTACTGCAAGAGATCACGGGATTCAGCCCGCACGGCGTCACGGTCATCCTGTTTTTGTTCGGCGTCGGTCTTACCCTTGGCAACACAATAGGCGGCAAGCTGGCTGACTGGAAACTGATGCCGTCGCTGGTGGCGATCCTGATCGCACTGGCAATCGTCGAAGCCGCTTTCAGTTTTACTGTCTACTCCAAGCTCGCCACCGCGATCACTGTCCTGCTATGGGGAATCGCAGGGTTTGCTACCGTGCCGGCGCTGCAGATCCGGGTTGTCACCCAGGCCGAATCTGCGCCGAACCTGGCCTCGACCCTGAACATCGGGGCTTTCAACCTGGGCAATGCCGGCGGCGCCTTTCTCGGCGGCTTGGTCATCAGCGGCGGCGGTTTGCGCAACCTGCCGCTGGCTGCAGCCGGTGTGGCGATACTTGCAGTGATCGTCACAGTGGTCAGCATGAAACTGGAAAGCAACGGCAAGCTGGCGGAGGCCTACCAGTAACGGACAACACAAGAGCGATGCCTATGGTAATATACGAAACGTATATAAACCGTATAAAAGAAAGTCACCATGGGCATCGTCAAAATCTCCGATCTAATGCATGACAACCTGCGCACCGCAAGCGATGCGCTGAGCCGATCCATCAATGCCCAGGCTGAGCACTGGATGCGTATCGGCATGTTGTCCGAACTGCATCCGGAGTTGTGCCACGGCGAGATCTGCCAGTTGCTGATGCGCGCCAGGCAGGCGGGCGACGAAAGCCTGGCGTTCTTTACGCAGGAGAGCGCGGCTGCGCCTGCCGTATCGAAGGTAGCGAAGGCAGCGAAGGCAACGCGAAAGGCCGTGCGATGAGTCGGCCGATCCTGAAGTCGGCAGCCGACATCGCCAAGGCGCGCATCGCTGGCGGCCTGGCTGCCGATGTGCTGCGGATGATCTCGGAACATGTGAAACCCGGCGTCAGCACCGAGGAGCTGGACCGCCTGTGCCATGACCACATCGTCCATGTGCAGAAAGCGGTACCGGCAAACATTGGCTACCACGGCTTCCCGAAGACGATATGCGTCTCGGTCAACCACGTGGTTTGCCATGGCATCCCGTCGTCGCAGAAGATCTTGAAGAAGGGCGATATCATCAACATCGACGTGGCAGTCATCGCCGACGGCTGGTTCGGCGACACCAGCCGCATGTACTTTGTCGGCGAGCCCAGCCCGCTGGCGCGCCGGCTGGTGGAAACGACCTACGAAGCGATGCGGGCCGGCATCCTGCAAGTACGGCCCGGCGCCACGCTGGGAGATGTTGGACATGCCATCCAGACCGTGGCCCACCGCGAGCGCTTCAGCGTCGTGCGCGAATACTGCGGACACGGCATCGGCCAGATCTACCACGAAGACCTGCAGGTGCTGCACTACGGTAACCGGGGCGAAGGGCTGCGTCTGGAGCCCGGCATGGTGTTTACCATCGAGCCGATGCTCAATGCCGGCAAGCGCGAAACCAAAGAACTGGCCGACGGCTGGACCGTGGTCACCCGGGATCACTCCTTGTCCGCCCAATGGGAGCATATGGTAGCGGTGACGGCCGACGGCTTTGAGCTGCTGACGCCCTGGCCGGATGGCACCGGCTCCTATGCCGCGATCGCCTGAGAATTTTTTTTCACCCCGCCACAATATTCCTTATTGTGAAACGTCTTCATTGGTATGAGCCCGCCGAACAGCCCGCAGCCGATGAACGACCAGGACCGAGACATCACTGCGACTGTCTTGCGCGAGCGCGCCAGGCTCGGGAATTTTATCCTGCGCCGGGTGCGCGATCAGGACGAGGCGGACGACATCCTGCAGGATGTGTTCCAGGAATTCGTCCAGGCCTGCCGCCTTCCCGCCCCGATCGAACAAGCGAGTGCGTGGCTGTTCCGTGTCGCGCGCAATCGCATCATTGACCGTTTCCGCAAGAAGAAAGAACTGTCGGTAAACGAGACTGGCGACGATCCGGATGACCCGGACGGCGAGTACCGGCTCGATCTTGTGCTGCCGGCGCCCGACGGTCCGGAGGCTGCGCACGCCAGGTCGGCATTGCTGGCGGAACTGCAGCAAGCCCTCGATGAACTGCCGGCAAACCAGCGCGATGTGTTCATCGGACACGAACTCGAAGGACTCAGTTTCAAGGAAATGGCCTCGCAAAGCGGTGTCGCCGTGAACACCCTGCTGGCGCGCAAGCGCTACGCGGTGCTGTATCTGCGTACCCGCCTGCAGACGATTTATGACGAATTTGATATGTAAGTAAAGGAGCAGAAAGATGAAAACGAGATTTCTGGGAAAATTGCTGATAATGCTGGCGATCGCCGCTGTGCTTGGCGCCGCTGTCATGGTGTTATGGAACCTGGTAATGCCCGGGCTGTTCGCCGGCAGTCACCCGATTGACTACTGGCATGCGCTCGGCTTGCTGGTGCTCAGCCGGATCCTGTTCGGCGGATTCCGCGGACACGGCGGATGGCATGGCCGCCGGCGCTGGCAAAAATGGCAAGCCATGACGGCGGAAGAGCGCGAGCAATTCCGCAAAGACCGCTCGGAGTTTTGCCGGAAAAGTGAAGAATGAGCGCGGCTGAAACCGCGGCGGCCGTTTGCAAGCAGGAACCGGGGGTCATCATCCCGGTTGTCAGCCTGAAACGCTGCGAAGGCAAGGGCGATTGTGTGGAGGTCTGTCCGGAAAACGTGTTCCAGGTCCGGCGTATCGACGACAGCGATTATCAAAACCTTGGTACATTACAGAAATTCAAATTACGCGTGCACGGCATGAAGGTCGCCTACACGCCAAACGCCGATGCGTGCCGGTCATGTGGTTTATGCGTCAGCGCGTGTCCCGAACATGCCATCACCCTTCAACGTTCCCCAGCCAGCATATGACGCCAGCAAACACCTCGCAGCCTTTGCAGTTTTCCCGTTACCAGAAATTTGTCGTCGGCATGCTGGCATTCCTGCAGTTTGCCGTCATCCTCGATTTCATGCTGATGTCGCCGCTGGGCGCCGTGATCATGCCGGCACTGGCCATCGGTCCGAAGCAGTTCGGGCTGGTGGTCTCCGCCTATGCGTTCAGCGCCGGCCTGTCGGGATTGCTGACAGCCGGTTTCGCCGACCGTTTCGACCGCAAGAAGCTCCTGCTGTTCTTCTATACCGGCTTCATCATCGGAACATTGTGGTGCGGGCTAGCGCAAAGCTTCGAGAGCCTGCTGCTGGCGCGCATCGTCACGGGTCTGTTCGGCGGCGTCATCGGTTCGGTGGTGCTGGCCATCTCGACTGACCTGTTCCCGGTGCAGATGCGCGGCCGCGTGATGGGCCTGATCCAGACCGCATTCGCCGCAAGCCAGGTACTGGGCATCCCGATCGGGCTGTACCTGTCCAACCGCTGGGACTGGCATGTGCCGTTTATGGCGATGGCCGCGCTTGGCGTGGTCGGCGGGTTGTTCGTGACGTGGCGCATGCAGCCGGTCACCGCTCACCTTGCAGTGCCGCAGGAGCATAGTCCGTGGATGCATCTGTTTCACACGGTCACCGAGCCGCGCTACCTGATGGCTTTCGCCACCACCGCATTGCTGACCACCGGCGGCTTCATGCTGATGCCTTTCAGCAGCGCGTATGCGGTGAGCAACCTGGGTATCGACTTGCACAGCCTGCCCACGGTCTACCTGGTCACGGGGCTGTGCACCATCTTCTTCGGCCCCATGATCGGCAAGGCCGCCGATGCATTCGGCAAGTTCCGCGTGTTAATACTCGGCACGGCGCTGTCGATCCTCATGGTGCTGATCTATACCCACCTCGGACCGACCTCCCTGCCTTTGCTTATCGTCGTCAACGCCTTCATGTTCGTCGGGATCTTCTCGCGCATGATTCCGTTCCAGGCGCTGGTGTCATCGGTGCCGGCAACTACCCAGCGCGGCTCCTTCAACGCCATCAGCGCGTCGATCCAGCAACTGTCGGGTGGCATAGCCTCCGTCGTCGCCGGCCACATCGTCACGCTCGGGGCGGATGGCAAGCTGCAGCACTTCGACACGGTCGGCTACGTGGTGGTCGGCACATCGCTGGTGGCGCTGATGCTGCTGTGGCGTCTGCAGCGCAGCCCGGGGAGCGGGCCGACGCCGCAGCCTGCAACAACAGTCGTGTAAGCCGAGAATTGCCTAGGGTGGCTGAATTTAGTGGAATTGCTGAGCGATCGCGCCTGATCCCACTGCAAACTCGACTTTGGCCAATGCCCCATTGACAAGCGAAAGCTGGGGCGGAAGATGTCCGATATCCAGGTCGTAAAGCACGGGGAAATGCATTCCGCCCAGTGCGGAGTGGACAGCATTCATGTAAGTGAAGTCATCTGAGGAGTTGTCATCCGGGGCCGCGTTGCGTCCCAAAAGAATGCCATGCAACCCATCAAACCAGCCATTCATGCGCAGGCAGTGCAGAGCTCGGGCTACCTCGAAAGGAGTCAACTCCGCATTCTCGAGATAGAGCAATGTGCCTTCATTGCCGGACGAAGTTATGAAGGCGGGGACATTCCCGTACCGAGTTCCAGCAAGCCGTGACAGCGTATCGAGGCAGCCGCCGATGAGCCGTCCTTCCATGCGAAGCGGAGCATCGGCGCCGTCGAGCCGTTTCCACTGCGTTTTGTCGCCAGCGACCAAGTTCGCATCCGGATTGATTTTCCAGTCTGCGCCAACGCGCTCGAATTCTCCTGATGAGCGCTGATGAAAATCCGTATCACGGGGAGCGGCGAGCAAGGCCCATAGGTCGGCCGTTGTCTCATCGACCGCGGATGCCCCTAACTGCATGAGATTGGGGCCATGCACTGTGGCCCATCCTGCGATAGTGGTCAGCGGAAGATGCAAGGTGCTCAGGTCCGAGAAGCCAGAGAACCATTTGGCAGGGCTTGAAGCCAGCGCATTAAAGTCG
>NZ_JAQGLV010000286.1 GCF_028292705.1 Collimonas fungivorans
TGACAGTGTTTGCGCTTCTCCTCCATCTTGCCGGGTTTCCGCCACTGTCATGTCCTTGCCACGTTTACTGCCGCCCCTGAGTCTTGTCCTATGCGTTTTGCTGGCTGCCTGCGGCAGCAACCCGGTCGCTCCGCAGATACCGCCGGTGGCCGTCGTCCCGGTGGTCCAGCCGAAAGTCCCCAGGCCAGTCAAGATCGGCCTGGCGCTGGGCGGCGGCGCTGCCCGCGGGTTTGCCCATATCGGCGTGATCAAGGCGCTGGAAGCGCAGGGGATCGTGCCCGATATCGTGGTCGGCACTAGCGCCGGCAGCGTGGTCGGCGCACTGTACGCAGCCGGCAATAACGGCTTTGCGCTGCAGAAGATCGCCTTGCAAATGGACGAGGCCGCCATCTCTGACTGGTCCGTGCCGTTTTTTGCCAAGGTCAGCGGTGTGCTGAAGGGCGAGGCGATCCAGAATTACGTCAACAAGACCATCCACAATGTCCCTATCGAAAAGCTGAAAATCCCGTTTGGCGCGGTTGCCACCGATCTGAACAGCGGCGCGCCCATCCTGTTCCGTCGCGGTAACACCGGCGTCGCGGTGCGGGCATCTTCTGCGGTGCCGGGCGTGTTCCAGTCGGTGACTATCGGCGGCCACCTGTACGTCGACGGCGGCCTGGTGTCGCCGGTGCCGGTGCGTTTTGCGCACGAAATGGGAGCGGATTTCGTGATTGCGGTGAATATTTCGGCTTCGCCGGAGGTGCAGGCCGCCTCCAGCTCGGTCGATGTATTGCTGCAGACTTTCGCCATCATGGGGCAAAGCATCAACAGCTATGAATTGAAAGACGCGGACATTGTCATCCGTCCGGACCTGGGAGCGATGAAGGGCAACGATTTCGCCGCACGCAATACCGCGATCCTGGCCGGCGAGCAGGCGGCGATGGCGCAGATGGCGGCCATCAAGAAGAAGCTGAAGGAAAAGCGCGAGGAATAAAAGCCGGGTTGGGGCGCTGCACCTGCAGTCAATCGGATGACTGCCCAGAAGACCGGCGAGGGAAAGAAAAAGCCCCTGGCAGTCATGGACTGGCAGGGGCCTTGCTGAAGACATTGATTACTGATGGTTATCGCTGTCAGGATCCGGATCGTTGATGCGGCGCGCGCCATTGAAGCGCGATTTCCAGTAAGCCAGGTCCATGCTTTCGATGCGGACTTTGCCGCCGGTGGATGGGGCGTGGATGAATTTGTTGTCGCCCAGGTAAATGCCGACGTGGGAGAAACTGCGGCGCAGGGTGTTATAGAACACCAGGTCGCCGGGCTTCAGGTCCTGCTTGTCGATTTTTTCGCCGCTGCGGCTCAGTTCCGCGGCAGTACGCGGAACGTTGACGCCCCATGCATCCTTGAACACATAACGTACCAGGCCGCTGCAATCGAGGCCGTTTTCCGGGTTGTTGCCGCCGTATTTGTAGTGAATGCCGATCATGCCCATCGCGCTCACGGCCAGTTCCGACGCCCGATCGGTAAATTGCTGGAGTTTGCTGCGGGTGCTGCTCGGCTGCGGCCGCATGTCGATATCGGTGATATCGGAAGCGCGGGCAGGGCTGCATAACCATAAGCCGGCAAGCAGCGCGCAGGCGAGTGCGAAGGTCTGGAATAGCGGGAAGGCTTCTTTGATCGTCATCGTTATGGGTGGGCTTTGGGACATTACGATCGCACGAATGTAAGTGAATAAGAGGTGCCTGTCAAACTTGGCAGGCGAAGGGGCAGAACTATATCATGTCATTTAAATAATTAAAGTCGGATAAATCCGAGCGGCGTCAGGAAAATTCCTATAGTTCGGTTTTCCATGAAGCAAATATTGCGCCAGTGCTGCGCCAGAAATAATCTGGCGGGAATGCCGGCGGCGCAGATGCCTATTGCAGAGCACTAAAGTACAATATTCAGTTATTTCACAAGGAGCAAAAATGAAATCGAAACAAGTGCTGACACTCGACGATGTCAAGAAAATCGCTGCGGCTGCAGAGGCTGAGGCCGTGAAGAACCACTGGGCGGTGACAATTTCCATCGTTGACGAAGGCGGTCACCTGCTGTGGCTGCAGCGCATGGACGGCTGCGCGCCGATTTCGGCCCATATTTCGCCGGCCAAGGCGAAGACGGCGGCTTTGGGCCAGCGCGAATCGAAGATTTACGAAGACATGATCAACAATGGTCGTTTCTCGTTCATTACCGCACCAAACCTGGAAGGTTTGCTGGAAGGCGGCGTGCCTATCGTGGTCGGCGGTGAATATCTTGGTGCAGTCGGCGTTTCCGGCGTGAAGTCGAGCGAAGACGTGCAAATCGCCAAGGCCGGCATTGCCGCCTTGAGCGCTTAATTGAACGTTTAAGCCGAATTCTTGCGGGCTCGGAATGCCGGACCCGCAAGCTGACCAATATTGGCAGCGATGTTGACAATGGCGCCCACGTCCTTGCGCTGTTTGTCAGTAAAGTTGTCAATTGCATCATCGCTGCATATCCGCCGCATATCTTTCCTAATTATTTATACAAAAACCCTCAGCTTGGCGTCTGATCGGATTGCCGGGGAGGTCGTTGTCGGCTATAATTGCAGGGTTTAGCCCAATTTACTCCGCCGTAGCGCATACCACCTTCCATCTCGTCCCAAAAAGACTAATAAAGCCGCCAAATCAACACTGTTTGGGGTTTCATAGCGGTCGTTTGGCGCAGCGCAGCGGCGGTAACAACATCAGGAGTTACCCCTTGCAGCCATTTTTTTCTGGCCTCACCGTACCGGCCATCCTCGCGCTAGCAGATGGGACGATTTTCCAAGGTATTTCAATTGGCGCTGCCGGTCATACGACTGGCGAAGTCGTATTCAATACCGCCATGACCGGTTACCAGGAAATCCTCACCGATCCAAGCTACAGCCGCCAGATCGTCACCCTTACTTATCCGCATATCGGCAATACCGGCGTCAATGAAGAGGATGTCGAGTCTTCGCAAATCCACGCCGCCGGCCTCATCATCCGCGACCTGCCGCGCCTGGTGTCGAATTTCCGCTCCACCAAGACCCTGGACGCCTACCTGCAAGAGTCGAATATCGTCGCCATCGCCGGCATCGATACCCGCAAGCTGACGCGCATTTTGCGCGAAAAGGGCGCGCAGGGCGGCGCCATCGTCGCCGGCGAGCAGGATATCGCTGCCGCTACCGCCAAGGCGCTGGAACTGGCGCGTGGTTTCCCCGGTCTGGCCGGCATGGACCTGGCCAAGGTGGTGTCGACCACCAAGGCCTACAGCTGGAGCGAAACCGAATGGCGCCTGGGCCGCGGCTACGACCAGCAGATCACCCCCAAATATCACGTGGTGGCGTTTGACTACGGCGTCAAGTTCAACATCCTGCGCATGCTGGCGCAACGCGGCTGCAAGATCACTGTGCTGCCGGCGCAAGCCTCGGCCGCCGATGCGCTGGCGCTCAATCCGGACGGGATTTTCCTGTCCAACGGCCCGGGCGACCCTGAACCTTGCGACTACGCGATTGCCGCCACCAAGGAACTGATCGAGCGCGGCGTGCCGACTTTCGGCATCTGCCTCGGCCACCAGATCATGGCGCTGGCTTCCGGCGCCAAGACGCTGAAGATGAAGTTCGGCCACCACGGCGCCAACCATCCGGTGCAGGACCTGGACAGCAAGCAAGTGCTGATCACTTCGCAAAACCACGGTTTTGCCGTGGATGGCGCGACCTTGCCGGCCAACTGCCGGGTGACCCACGTTTCCTTGTTCGACGGTTCGCTGCAGGGTTTTGCCCGCACCGACAAGCCGGCATTCTGCTTCCAGGGCCACCCGGAAGCGTCGCCCGGCCCGCATGACATCGCCCCCTTGTTCGATCGTTTCATTCAATTGATGAATCAAACGATGTTGGAGAAAAATAAAAATGCCTAAGCGTAGTGATTTAAAAAACATCCTGATCATCGGCGCCGGCCCGATCATCATCGGCCAGGCTTGCGAGTTCGACTACTCCGGCGCGCAGGCCTGCAAGGCGCTGCGTGAAGAGGGTTACAAGGTAATCCTGGTCAACAGCAACCCGGCAACCATCATGACCGACCCGGAAATGGCCGACGTCACCTACATCGAGCCGATCACCTGGCAGGCAGTGGAGCGCATTATCGCCAAGGAAAAGCCGGACGCGATCCTGCCGACCATGGGCGGCCAGACTGCGCTGAACTGCGCGCTCGACCTGCATCGCCACGGCATCCTGGAAAAATACAAGGTTGAGCTGATCGGCGCTTCGCCGGAAGCCATCGACAAGGCCGAAGACCGCTCCAAGTTCAAGGCAGCGATGACCAAGATCGGCCTCGGTTCGGCCCGTTCCGGCGTCGCCCACACCATGGAAGAGTCATGGGGCGTGCAGAAGGAACTCGGTTTCCCGGTCATCATCCGTCCTTCGTTCACCATGGGCGGCACCGGCGGCGGCATCGCCTACAACGCGGAAGAGTTCGAAACCATCTGCAAGCGCGGCCTGGAAGCCTCACCGACCAAGGAACTGCTGATCGAAGAATCGCTGATCGGCTGGAAAGAGTACGAGATGGAAGTGGTGCGCGACAAGGCGGACAACTGCATCATCGTCTGCTCGATCGAAAACCTGGATCCGATGGGCGTGCATACCGGCGACTCGATCACCGTGGCGCCGGCGCAGACGCTGACCGACAAGGAATACCAGATCATGCGTAACGCCTCGCTGGCGGTGCTGCGTGAAATCGGCGTCGATACCGGTGGCTCCAACGTGCAGTTTTCGGTCAACCCGGCCGACGGCCGCATGATCGTGATCGAAATGAATCCGCGCGTATCGCGTTCTTCGGCGCTGGCGTCGAAGGCGACCGGTTTCCCGATCGCCAAGATCGCGGCCAAGCTGGCCGTGGGTTTCACGCTGGACGAACTGCGCAATGAAATCACCGGCGGCGCCACGCCTGCATCGTTCGAGCCTTCGATCGATTACGTGGTCACCAAGATCCCGCGTTTTGCGTTTGAAAAATTCCCGACTGCCGACAACCACCTGACCACCCAGATGAAATCGGTGGGCGAGGTGATGGCGATCGGCCGCACCTTCCAGGAATCGTTCCAGAAAGCCTTGCGCGGCCTTGAAGTCGGCGTTGACGGCATGAACGAAAAGACCCAGGACCGCGAAGTCATCGAAGAAGAACTCGGCGAACCGGGCCCGGACCGCATCTGGTATGTGGGCGACGCGTTCGCCCAGGGCTTCACGCTGGAAGAAGTGCATCAGCTGACCCATATCGATCCGTGGTTCCTGTCGCAGATCAAGGAAATCGTCGATATCGAACTGTGGCTGGAAAACAGCCAGACGCTGGAAGCGCTGGACCGCGACACGCTGTTCCGCCTCAAGCAAAAGGGTTTTGGCGACCGCCGCCTGGCCAAGCTGCTGAAGACCACCGATACCGACGTCCGCAAGAAGCGCCTGGCCTTGAATATCCGTCCGGTCTACAAGCGGGTCGATACCTGCGCCGGCGAGTTTTCGACCAATACCGCCTACATGTATTCGACCTACGAGGAAGAGTGCGAATCGAACCCGACCAACAAGAAAAAGATCATGGTGCTGGGCGGCGGTCCTAACCGTATCGGCCAGGGCATTGAATTCGATTACTGCTGCGTCCATGCGGCGCTGGCGATGCGCGAAGACGGCTACGAGACCATCATGGTCAACTGCAATCCGGAAACCGTATCGACCGACTACGACACTTCGGACCGCCTGTATTTCGAGCCGGTGACGCTGGAAGACGTACTGGAAATCGTCGACAAGGAAAAGCCGTACGGCGTGATCGTGCAGTACGGTGGCCAGACTCCGCTGAAGCTGGCGCTCGACCTGGAAGCCAACGGCGTGCCTATCGTCGGCACCTCGCCCGACATGATCGACGCCGCCGAAGACCGCGAGCGTTTCCAGAAACTGCTGCACGACCTGAACTTGCGCCAGCCGCCTAACCGCACTGCGCGCACTGAAGAAGATGCCTTGCGCCTGGCGCAGGAAATCGGCTATCCGCTGGTGGTGCGTCCATCCTATGTATTGGGCGGCCGCGCGATGGAAATCGTCCATGAGCAGCGCGACCTCGAGCGTTATATGCGCGAAGCCGTCAAGGTGTCGCACGATTCGCCGGTGCTGCTGGACCGCTTCCTGAACGACGCTATCGAAGTCGACGTCGATTGTTTGTCCGACGGCGACCGCACTTTCATCGGCGGCGTCATGGAACATATCGAACAGGCTGGCGTGCACTCTGGCGACTCGGCTTGTTCGCTGCCGCCTTATTCGCTGGCTCCGGCTACCATTGAAGAAATCAAGCGGCAGACAGCGCTGATGGCCAAGGGCTTGAGCGTGGTCGGCTTGATGAACGTGCAGTTTGCGATCCAGCAGATCGACGGCCAGGATGTCGTGTTTGTGCTGGAAGTCAATCCGCGCGCTTCCCGCACCGTGCCGTTCGTATCCAAGGCGACCGGCCTGCAGCTGGCCAAGATCGCCGCCCGCTGCATGGTCGGCCAGTCGCTCGACAGCCAGGGCATCAAGGACGAAGTCGTGCCGAAGTACTTCAGCGTCAAGGAAGCGGTTTTCCCGTTCGTCAAATTCCCGGGCGTGGATACCATCCTCGGACCGGAAATGAAGTCCACCGGCGAAGTGATGGGCGTCGGCAAGACCTTCGGCGAAGCGTTCGTCAAGTCGCAGCTGGGCGCCGGCATCAAGCTGCCGAAGTCGGGCAAGGTGTTCCTCAGCGTCAAGGGCAGCGACAAGCCGCGCGCGGTGCAGGTCGCCAAGGACCTGGTGGCGCTCGGCTTCTCGGTGGTGGCGACCAAGGGCACGGCAGCGGCCATCAGCGCTGCCGGCATCCCGGTGGAAACCGTCAACAAGGTGGTGGAAGGGCGTCCGCACGTGGTCGACATGATCAAGAACAATGAAATTTCATTGGTGATCAATACCGTCGAAGAAAAACGCAGCGCGATCGTCGATTCGCGGGCGATCCGTACTTCGGCGCTGGCGGCCCACGCAACCACCTACACAACGATCGCCGGCGCAGAGGCTGCGGTCGAAGGCATGCGCCATTTGGACGAGTTGCATGTCTATGATTTACAAGGGCTGCATAAAACCTTACACTAAGGTCAGATCAGGATGCGTCTAGGCGCATCCTGAATCGCTTCCGGGCACGCAATCGCATGCCTGGCAGCCGCCGAAACGTACAATTTAGCTACAGAAGTTCCTGCGGAGGTCAAAAGCGCACTGGTGCGTTTTTGACCTCCGTGACCTTTTGTCGTGTGCGTGATAAACCCTATTTATATTTGTTGAATACCATCCCTATGAGCTCAGTACCTCTTACCAAGCATGGCGCGCAATTGTTGAAAGATGAGTTGCATCATTTGAAAACCAAAGAGCGTCAGGCTGTCATCAAGGCCATCGCGGAAGCGCGCGCACATGGCGATCTTTCGGAAAACGCGGATTACGATGCGGCGAAAGAGCGGCAAGGTTTTGTCGAAGGCCGGATTGCCGACCTGGAAGGGAAGCTGGGCGCCGCGCAGATTATTGACCCGGCAACCCTGGATGCGGACGGGCGCGTGGTGTTTGCCTCTACGGTCGATCTGGAAGACCTGGAATCGGGCGACAAGGTCACTTATCAAATCGTCGGCACCGACGAAGCCGACATCAAGATGTCCAAGGTTTCCGTCACTTCGCCGATTGCCCGCGCGCTGATCGGCAAGACCGCCGGCGACGTGGTCGGCGTGCAGGCGCCGTCCGGCATCCGTGAATACGAGATCCTGGAAGTCCGTTACATCTAAACAGTCTGGCAGGGCAGGCGGCGAACGCCTGCCGTTTCAACGGAAAACCGGGAGTGGCAATGCTTGTAGTAAGACTCAGACTGTTGATCGCCACTTTGTGGGTGGGCAGCTTATGGACGGTGGGTTACCTGGTTGCGCCGACCTTGTTCGCGACCTTGGCCGACCGCGCACTGGCCGGCACCATCGCCGGCAGCGTGTTCAGGATCGAGGCGTGGCTGTCCGTGGCCTGCGGGATAGCCCTGGTCATGTTGTTCAGTTACCGTACCCACGACGATGCAGCGCCGCTGCGCAAGACCTTGCTGCGGCTGGCGCTGGCCATGCTGGTATGCACTTTGGTCGGTTATTTCGGCATCCAGCCGTTCATGGCGGATTTGCGGGAAGCGGCTGCCGGCGCTGTCATGAGCGCCGATGCGCAGACTCGGTTCGGCATCCTGCATGGCGTCGCCAGCGGCATCTACCTGATCCAGAGCTTGCTGGGAGTGGGGCTTATTTTACGGTTGCGCAGTTTGCGCTAGGCTGCCCCACTGATGGCCGCCTTCGCAAACTGCAGTACTTGCCGAAGCGGCGGACATTAACGGCCCAAGGCTGATTTCTTGCTGCTTTTCTGACGCGGTTTGGCGCGCTTGATGTTGCCGCCCTGGGTCACGCGTTCATTGCCTTTTACCATGACCTTGGTCACCGATGGCCGCTTGGTGCCGCTCGGGCTAGGCTTGACGATGGTGACTTCACGCATGCCCTTGCCGCGGGTTTCGCTGCGCTCCTTGGCTGCATCTTTTTGCGGACGGTACAGGACCAGCAGCTTGCCGATATGCTGAACCGGCGCGGCGCCGAGTTTTTCGCAAATAGTTTCGTAGATGGCAATCCGTGCCTCGCGATCATCACCGAATACACGCACTTTAATCAGGCCGTGCGAATTCAGGCTGGCATCGATCTCTTTCATCAGGGACGGTTTCAAGCCATCTTCGCTGATCAGGACCACCGGATTCAGTCCGTGGGCTTGGGAACGGAGCTCGCTACGCTCGGCGGATGTAAGTTTCAACATAAAAATTCCTTAAAAACGGTATTCTACGCGAATGGCAAAGAAGAAATTAAACAAAAACTGGCTGCACGACCACATTAACGATCCTTACGTGAAGCTGGCGCAGAAAGAAGGCTATCGTGCAAGGGCCGCTTACAAGCTGAAAGAAATCGATGAACTGGACAAGCTGATCAAGCCTGGCCAGATCATCGTCGACCTCGGGTCGACTCCGGGCAGCTGGTCGCAATATGCCCGCAACAAGCTGTCCGGCCAGGACGGCGGCGGCATCCACGGCATGATCATCGGCCTCGACATCCTGCCGATGGAGCCGATTGCCGACGTCCATTTCATCCAGGGCGACTTCCGCGAGGCGGACAGCCTGCGCCAGCTGGAGCGCCTGCTGGAGGGGCGCAAGGTGGACCTGGTCTTGTCCGACATGGCGCCCAACCTGTCCGGCATCGCCATCTCCGATGCGGCGCGGGTCGAGGAAATTATCGATTTGGCAATTGAGTTTTCGCAGCAGCACATGAAGCCCGGCGGCGCCTTGCTGGCTAAATGTTTCAACGGCACCGGCTACAATGAGGTGCTGATGAAATTCCGCCAGGAATTCAAAACCGTGGCTTCCAGGAAGCCCAAAGCCAGCCGCGACAAGTCCTCGGAAATCTTCTTGCTTGGCAAAATATTGAAAAATCCGCGCTAAATAGCAAGTTTTCCTTGATTTATCGTAGGTACGGCCACATATCCTGCCTAGCAAGCCGTATCTATTCCGAGTAAAATCTAAGGAATACCTCGAAGCCGTACCTCGAAGCTGTACCTAAAAATAGGCGCGCAGCGCGTCCAAGGAGTTCTAGTGAACAACATGTTTTCCAAAGCCGCCATCTGGGTGGTCATCGCCCTGGTGCTTTTCACCGTATTCAAGCAGTTCGACGGCCGCGGAATGGCCAGCGGCGCAGGGCCGATTGCCTATTCCGATCTGATCACTGAAATCCGGGCCGGGCATATCACCGATGCGACGATTGAAGGCGGCAACATTGTCGCCAGCACTTCGGACGGCAAGAAAGTGAAAACCGCCATTACGGCGCTGGATCGCGGCTTGATCGGCGACTTGGTCAACAACAACGTCAAATTCGAAGTCAAGCAGCCGGAAGAACCATCGTTCCTGCAGCAGATCTTCATTTCCTGGTTCCCGATGATCCTGTTGCTCGGGGTCTGGATCTTCTTCATGCGACAGATGCAGGGCGGCGGCAAGGGCGGGGCGTTCTCGTTCGGCAAGTCGAAGGCGCGCATGCTGGACGAAAACAGCAATACCGTTACTTTTGGCGATGTTGCCGGTTGCGATGAGGCCAAGGAAGAAGTGTCCGAGCTGGTCGATTTCCTGCGTGACCCTACCAAATTCCAGAAACTGGGCGGCCGTATTCCGCACGGCGTCTTGCTGGTTGGCCCACCGGGTACCGGTAAGACTTTGCTGGCCCGTGCGATTGCCGGCGAAGCCAAAGTCCCGTTTTTCACCATTTCCGGTTCGGATTTCGTTGAAATGTTCGTCGGCGTCGGCGCGTCGCGCGTGCGCGACATGTTCGAAAACGCCAAGAAGCATGCTCCGTGCATTATCTTCATCGATGAAATCGATGCAGTCGGCCGCCATCGCGGCGCCGGCATGGGCGGCGGCAATGATGAGCGCGAGCAGACTCTGAACCAGATGCTGGTCGAGATGGACGGCTTCGAGGCCAATTCCGGCGTCATCGTGATCGCTGCCACCAACCGTTCCGACGTGCTGGACAAGGCTCTGCTGCGTCCGGGCCGTTTCGACCGTCAGGTCGTGGTCGGCCTGCCGGATATCCGCGGCCGCGAACAGATCTTGAACGTCCACATGCGCAAGGTGCCGATTTCGACCGACGTCAAGGCCGATATCCTGGCCCGCGGCACGCCTGGTTTTTCGGGCGCCGACCTGGCCAACCTGGTCAATGAAGCGGCCCTGTTTGCTGCACGCCGCGCCAAGCGCCTGGTAGAGATGCAGGATTTCGAGGATGCCAAGGACAAGATCGTCATGGGTCCTGAGCGCAAGTCTGCAGTGATGCGTGAAGAAGAACGCCGCAATACGGCGTATCACGAATCCGGCCATGCCGTGGTCGCCAAACTGCTGCCGAAGGCCGATCCGGTGCACAAGGTCACCATCATGCCGCGCGGCTTTGCTCTGGGCCTGACCTGGCAATTGCCTGAGCATGACCGCGTCAACATGTACAAGGACAAGATGCTGGAAGAAATCGCCATCCTGTTCGGCGGCCGTATTTCAGAAGAGATTTTCATGCACCAGATGTCGACTGGCGCTTCGAACGACTTTGAACGCGCCACCAAGCTGGCACGGGCAATGGTGACGCGTTACGGCATGTCCGAGACCCTGGGCACCATGGTCTACGAAGATACCGAGCAGGATGCATACTTCGGCCGTTCGTCCTCGAAAACGGTGTCGGAAGCCACCCAGCAAAAAGTCGATGCCGAGATCCGCAGCATCCTCGACCAGCAATACGCCTTGTCGCGCCGCCTGCTGGAAGAAAACAAGGATAAGGTCGAAGCAATGACCAAGGCCCTGCTGGACTGGGAAACCATCGACGCCGACCAGATCAACGACATCATGGAAGGCCTCGAGCCACGCCTGCCGAAAGCCGGCAGCTCGGTGCGCAAAGCGCCCGGCGACAATCCATCCGGCGGTGTTTCGCCGAATGCCACCGCGCCGGCCTGATCCGGTCCGGAGCGCCTCTGGCGTCGCAGCTTGTGAAATAACTGTCAGCAAGGGTGAGGAGCAATCCTCGCCCTTTTTGTTTATTTTCGTGCCTTTCGCGCCTTCAATTTAATTTCATATATGCAACAATATTTTCAATGCGGCCGCTATCGGCTGCCGGTCAACACGCCGCAGGCGCGGCCGCTGGTGATGGGCATACTTAACATCACCCCCGATTCGTTTTCCGATGGCGGGCAGTTCCACTCCCTCGAATTCGCCTTGTCGCACGCGGAGCAGATGATCGCCGACGGTGTCGACATCATCGACATCGGCGGCGAATCGAGCCGTCCCGGCAGCCCGGCGCTGTCGCTGGAAGAAGAGCTGGACCGCGTCATGCCCGCCATCTACGCCCTGCGCGATTGCGGCAAGCCGCTCTCCATCGATACCTACAAGCCAGCCGTGATGCGCGAAGCGCTCGCCGCCGGCGCCGACCTGATCAACGATATCAACGGTTTTCGCACACCCGGCGCGCTGGAAGCAGTGAGCGACAGCGATTGCGGCCTGTGCGTCATGCACATGCAGGCCGACCCGCAAACCATGCAGGTCAAGCCCGAATACCACGATGTGGTGGCCGAAGTCAGCGCTTTCCTGCAAGAGCGGGTAACCACGCTGGAGCAGGCCGGGATAAGCAGGAATCGCATCAGCATCGATCCAGGCTTTGGTTTTGGCAAGACCTTGGCGCATAATGTTGCATTGTTGCAAAGCATGGGGGATATTCAACGTGCCCTGGACCTGCCTTTGCTGGCCGGGATGTCGCGTAAAACCATGCTGGGCGAGCTGACCGGCAAAGCACTGGAACGGCGCCTTGCCGGCAGCCTGGCAGCGGCTTTGGCGGCGGTTTCCCAGGGTGCTAAGATAGTCCGGGTGCATGATGTGGCCGAGACTGTAGACGCGCTCAAGGTATGGCAGGCAGCGCAGCGGATATAAGACCCGTTAGGGAGTAAGTTGCAAGACGGTTATGATTGAAATGCATGTGACTGAAGGTTGAGATGACAAGAAAATATTTTGGTACCGATGGTGTGCGCGGCCGTGTCGGCGTAGCGCCGATTACGCCGGATTTTGTAATGAAGCTGGGTTACGCTGCCGGTAAAGTGCTGGCCCAGGCCAAATCGGGCGGCGGCAAGCCAACCGTGCTGATAGGCAAAGATACCCGGGTCTCCGGCTATATGCTGGAAGCCGCGCTGGAGGCAGGTTTTGCCGCCGCCGGCGTCGACGTGATGCTGGCGGGCCCTATGCCTACGCCGGCGATTGCTTACCTGACGCGGGCGTTGCGGCTGTCGGCCGGGGTGGTGATTTCAGCCTCGCATAACCCGTATGAAGACAACGGCATCAAATTTTTCTCGGCGCAGGGCAACAAGCTGCCGGATGCGGTGGAAACCGCGATCGAAGATGCGCTGGAGCTGCCGATGGCTTGCGTCGCATCGGATAAACTGGGCAAGGCAAGACGCCTGGATGATGCTGCCGGACGCTACATCGAATTCTGCAAAAGCACTTTCCCCAATGAGCTCGACCTGCGCGGACTGACCATCGTGGTCGACAGCGCCCATGGCGCTGCTTACCATATTGCGCCGCACGTATTCCACGAGCTGGGGGCGGAAGTCATTTCCATCGGCAACCAGCCTAACGGCTTCAACATCAATGCCGGCTTCGGCGCCACCGCGCCGGACGCGCTGGCGCTGGCGGTGCGCTCCAACCGCGCAGACATCGGCATCGCGCTGGACGGCGACGCCGACCGCCTGCTGATGGTGGACGCCGGCGGCCGCATCTACAATGGCGACGAGCTGTTGTATGTGATGGTCAAGGACCGCATGAAGACCGGGCCGGTCAAAGGCGCAGTCGGCACCTTGATGACCAACATGGCGCTGGAAGTGGCGTTCCGCAATATGGGCGTGGAATTCGCACGGGCCAAAGTCGGCGACCGTTACGTGCTGGAAGTGATGAAAGAGCGCGGCTGGATCCTGGGCGGCGAAGGCTCGGGCCATCTGCTGTGCCTGGACAAGCATACGACCGGCGACGGCATCGTGTCGGCCTTGCAGGTGCTGTCGGCATTGAAGCGCGACGGTGAAACGCTGGCGCAGCTGACTGCCGATATCGCGCTCTATCCGCAAACCCTGGTCAACGTGAAGGTGAGCGCGGGTTTCGACTGGCAGAAGAATCCGGCGATGGTGGCGGAGACGGAAGCGGTCGAGCGCGAGCTCGGCGACAACGGCCGCGTGCTGATCCGCGCTTCGGGCACCGAGCCGCTGATCCGCGTCATGGTCGAGGCCAAGGATGCCGACCTGGCGCAAGCGATGGCGCGCCGGATTGCCGCTAAAGTGAATTCCTGATGATCGACTTCTACTGAATAGAGCTAATTGCCGATGTCGAAATATCAAACCCACATCCTGATCGTCGAAGACGAACCCGGCATCGCCGAGCTGTTGCGGTTCACGCTCGACGACGCCGGCTTTTCCTGCGAGATTGCCTATAGCGCCAGCGAAGCGCGGCAAGCGATCGTCGGCGTCTTGCCCAAGGCTGTGCTGCTGGACTGGATGCTGCCTGATACTTCCGGCCTGGCCTTGTTGCAGGAGTGGCGCAGCCAGCCGCGCAGCGCCACCTTGCCGGTCATCATGCTGACGGCCAAGGGGATGGATGAGGACAAGGTGCGCGGCCTCAATGCCGGCGCCGACGATTATGTCACCAAGCCGTTTTCGCCCAAGGAACTGATTGCCCGGATCCAGGCGCTGTTACGGCGCAAGGTGCCGGAACTCGGACAAAGCCTGCTCAGTCACGGCTTGATCCAGATCGATACCGATCGCTATCAGGTCACGGTCGACAGCCAGGAAATCGAACTGGACCAGGCCGAGTTCAAGTTGCTGCGTTTCCTGGTGGCGCACCCGGACCGGATTTTCTCGCGCGCGCAGCTGCTCGATAAAGTCTGGGGCGACCATACGTTCATCGAGGAGCGCACGGTCGACGTCCATATCATGCGGCTGCGCAAATCGCTTGGCCTTGCCGCCGACTACGTCAAGACCGTGCGCGGCGTCGGCTATAAGCTCAACGCCGAGCCGGCAGCGTGACAAGAGCCAAACCCGGAGCCAAACCCGGAGCCAGCCCCGGAGCCGTCGCCAGCAGCCGCAGCGCACGTAAATTCTGGGTGCCGGCGCTGCTCTGGTTTGGCCTGCTGTCCCTGGTTGCGGTAGCGGTGGCTGCGGTTGGTGGCGCTATCGTCGGCCTGTTGTTCTTTAGCTTGTCGCTGGCGGGCTTGCTATTCCTGCAGATGTGGTCGCTGTACCAGATCGAACGCTGGATGGATACGCCGGTGGGCGGCCGCCGGCCCAAGACCTGGGGCCTGTGGGCGCATGCGTTTGCCGCGCTGGAAGACATCCGCCTGGAGGACGAGCGCTCGCGCGCCGACATGGCGGAATGGCTGGCGCGCTTCCGGCAAGCCATGAGCCTGCTGCCGGACGGCGTGGTGATCGTCGACGGCGTGATGCACCTGGAGTGGTGCAATCCGGCGGCGCAAGCCCATCTGGGCCTGGACCTGGCGCGCGACGAGGGCCGTTTGCTGACCAACCTGATACGCTCTCCCGATTTCGTCGATTACATGTTGTCGGGGCGTTTCGAACAGCCTCTGCCGTTCATGCATCACGACCGGAAAATCCTGGTGCAGCTGATTTCATTCGAAAGCCGGCGCCAGATCCTGGTCACCCACGATGTCACGCAAAACGAAAAAATGGATACCATGCGGCGTGACTTCATCGCCAATGCGTCGCATGAGCTGCGCACGCCGCTGACGGTCATCAACGGCTTCCTCGAGCATGCGCTGAGCAGCGAGATGAGCGAGGAAACCCGGCAGCGCCAGCTGCACCTGATGGCGGAACAAGGGCAGCGCATGCAACGGCTGGTGGCCGACATGCTGACCTTGACCCGGCTGGAGTCGCTGGTGCAGCCGCCGTCCAGCGATGCGGTGCGCGTCAAGCCGCTGCTGAATCGTTTGGTGGAGGAGGCCAGGGCGCTGTCGGGCGGCAAGCACAGCATCACCTTGCAGGTGCAGGAGGTCGACCTGAAAGGCAATCACGATGAACTGGAAAGTGCGTTTGCGAATCTGCTTTCGAACGCGGTCCGGTATACCCCGGACGGCGGCCGCATCGATGTCAGCTGGGGCATGGAAGACGAATGCGCCAGCCTGACTGTGGCCGACGATGGCATCGGCATCGCCGCCGAACATCTGAGGCGGCTTACCGAACGTTTCTACCGTGTCGACAAAACCCGGTCACGCGCCACGCAAGGAACCGGCCTCGGCCTGGCGATCGTGAAGCACGTCCTGCTGCGCCATCGCGGCCGCCTCGAAATCACTTCCGAGTATGGCAAGGGCAGCCGTTTTAAAGTGAGTTTCCAGCGCGCGCAACTGGCGCTGCGGCAGGACTGATTAATTCTATAAATGATTTCGGCGTGGCGATTTTTGTGTGGCGCCGCGGGTTCTTTTCACTGATTTGCCGATGTTTTAAGCAGAATGAAAAGCAGGGTGAAAATTTTGCCGGAATATGCGTTTTTCTCTCGCATATTTTTCCAAATTCTGGTCTAATCCGTCTCTCAAGTTTTTCAGCAGATAAGCTTTTGGCGGTACCGTTATTGGGTCGGTTTTTGCAGCAGAATTTCAAAATTTTCCTGTATAAAAATTTGACAAAAATCGGAATACTGTTTATTATCTTGCTTCTCGGAGTGTAGCGCAGCCCGGTAGCGCACCTGGTTTGGGACCAGGGGGTCCAAGGTTCGAATCCTTGTACTCCGACCAAAAAATAAAATGGGGCTGTCTTCGGACAGCCCCATTTTTCATTTGTGCTTGATAAAAAGCAGGCTCTGCAATAATCGGTCTCACGACCGGAATCAAGGCGACAGGCGTATACCAGTTTTAGACTCCGGCCGTAGCTCAACTGGATAGAGCATTCGGCTTCTACCCGAAATGTTGGGGGTTCGATTCCCTCCGGCCGGACCAGTTTTAGCCTGTCTTTTCATTGCAACATTCTGTTGTCGAAATCCAATTTGCAATTTTTCATCTGCAACATGTACATGTGCGCAGAGTCATCCGCTCGTCTTGCATTCCCGGAATTTCCTTACGATCAAGTTAGGTGTGCGCTTATTGGCGGTCCTGTCCTGCCAATATTATGATGCATTAATGACATTATATTACTGTCATCGCCGTCTTGAACTTGGGGAGAACCGCATGCCTGTTGCAACCAGTCGATCCGATAATTTACCGTCTGCCGCCTGGATGGCGGCCTTGCTATGCACGATCGGTACGTTGACGTTCTGTGCAGCGCCGGCGGCAACCGCCGCAGCGTATGTCGATGCTGTCGACTACCCTGGCCAAGGGCAGGGCTGGGACGCGTTCTATGACCTGGAGCGGCGGTTGCAGCGGGATTTTGACTATATCTGCGGCGACACCATCTGCGAAGGTGAATTCAGCAATATGCAGGCTTTGCGCTACCGCTGTTCGGTGCAGCAGGCCGACGGCATGATGGGGGAGTGTGTGTGGACGTTCGCAGCCAGCAATGCCGAGATCGACGCCGCCAGCGGCAAGGTCGTGGTCGATGCCCGCACCTGGGCTTGCCGCACGCCGCTGGCGGCGCAGACGCCGGTAGCGACGTTCTACAGCGCGCTGGCAGGCGACAGCCCGCTGCGCGCGCCGTTGCCGGGCACGAACAGGACGATCTTTGACGGCTTGTTTGATTGCCTGAACTGAATCAGATAGGAAGGGAGGCTGAATTGGCGATGCCGGCCCGGCCGGCATCGCATTGGCTGCTGCTTAGCGGCCGCGGCCGCCCGAACGGCGTGGAGCCGCAGGACGCGGTGCGGCGCCATTGCCGCCGCCATGGCCGCGTGATGGTCCCTGGCTTGGCTTGACGCCAGGCGCCGCGCCCTGGCGTCCACGTCCGCCGCCACCACCGCCAGCACCGCGATTGCCGCCGCCACCGCCGCTGCGCAGCTGTATCGGCTGGGCGCGTGCGTTCGGATCGGGTTCAAAACCGGCAACCACTTCCTTCGGCAATTCGCGCTTGATCAGCTTCTCGATGTCTTT
>NZ_JAQGLV010000363.1 GCF_028292705.1 Collimonas fungivorans
TTTGCCTGGACGCGCGCCAGATCGGCCGCAAGCTGTCCGGGCAACTGCACCTGGGCCTGATCGGCCATGCCGCCATGAGCGCCAACGCGCGCCTGAGCCAGGCCATCGCCCGGTTCCGCGCGCGCGACGAGGCGGTGACGCTGTCGTTGGCGGTGCTGGCGCCGGGCCAGCTGGAGGAAGAAGTGATCAACGGCCGCCTCGACCTTGGCATCGGCTATTTCTGGCATCGCTTGCCGAACCTGGAATACCTGCCTCTGTATACGGAACACCAGGTAGCTTATTGCGCCGCCGCGCATCCGCTGTTCAGGCAGGCCGGAAAACTGACGACAGCCGCATTGGCGCAGCACGACTGGGTCTGGCGCAGTTATCCGCTGCCGGAGGCCGACGGCCCGGGCGGCGTATTTTCGCCGGCGCGCGTGACAGCGCTGGCCGACAACATGGAGGCGGTCGCAGTCCTGATTTTATCGGGGCAGCATCTCGGCTTCCTGCCGCAGCACTTTGCCGCACCCCTGGTGCAGCAGGGATTGCTGGCGGCGCTCAACCCGGCACTGCTGTCCTACGAGGTCACCCTGCACATGGTGGCGCGCCGCCAGTCCAGCCGCGGCGAAGTGCTGCAGGCGTTTCTGGATGACCTGGTGGCGGAGCACCGCGAAGCGGGGTAATAGCGGCCATATACCTGCCATACAAGGAACCGATGTCGCGGTCGCCGGTTTGGATGAGATAATGTGGCGTTATTACACGCATTCAGATTGCCTCTTATGTCACAATTCGCTCCGCTCAAGAACGATACTTTCCTGCGCGCGCTGCTGCGCCAGCCAACCGACTACACGCCGCTGTGGCTGATGCGCCAGGCCGGCCGTTACCTGCCGGAGTACCGTAAAACCCGCAGCCGCGCCGGCTCCTTCATGGGGCTGGCGACCAATCCCGATTACGCGACCGAAGTCACGCTGCAGCCGCTGGAGCGTTTCCCGCTGGATGCCGCCATCCTGTTTTCCGACATCCTCACGGTGCCGGACGCGATGGGCCTGGGCCTATATTTCGCCGACGGCGAAGGTCCCAAGTTCTATCGTCCATTGCGCGATGAAAAAGACGTGATGGCGTTGCAAACCCCGGACCTGGGCAAGCTCGACTACGTTTTCAAGGCGGTCACCCAGATCCGCACCGAACTCAACGGCCGGGTGCCGCTGATCGGTTTCGCCGGCAGCCCGTGGACCCTGGCTTGTTACATGGTCGAGGGTGAAGGTTCGCGCGAGTTCCATACCGTCAAGACCATGCTGTACAACCGCCCGGACCTGATGCACCACGTGCTCAGCACCAATGCGGCAGCGGTGGCTGCTTACCTGAATGCGCAGATCGACGCCGGCGCCCAGGCCGTGATGATTTTCGATTCCTGGGGCGGGGCGCTGGCGGACGGCGCCTACCAGGAGTTTTCGCTGGATTACATGCGCCAGGTGGTGTCCCAGCTGCAGCGCGAAAAGGATGGGGTGCCGATTCCGGCTATCGTATTCACCAAGGGCGGCGGCCTGTGGCTGGAACAGATTGCCGACATCGGCGCCGATGCCGTCGGCCTCGACTGGACCGTCAACCTGGCCGAGGCGCGGGCCCGCATCGGCCAGCGCGTCGCCTTGCAGGGCAATCTTGATCCGGCGGTGCTGTTTGCCAATCCGGAGCAGATCCGCAGCGAAGTCGCGCGCCTGCTGAACGCCTATGGCGCGCCGCAAGCCGGCAGCGGCCATGTATTCAACCTGGGCCACGGCATTTCGCAATTCACGCCGCCGGAATCGGTCGCCGTCATGGTTGAAGCTGTGCACGAAATCAGCCGTAAATTGCGCGGATAGAAGCTTGCCGGCAAGAACCAATGGCTGCTACTTGCTGATGGATGCTGTTACACGCTGTCACGCATAACACATTCGTCTGCAATCCGGAGATTGGCACGCGCTAGTTATGCACAAAATAAATCTGCTGCACCACGGAAATTATTTATATCTATATTTTTTATTTTCCGCTTGAGACTGTTTTGTAAGTATTTGATTTAAAAGGATTTATTTTCTGCTTTTAGTTTAGGCAATTTATTGAAACCCGCATCAAATATGAGGCTGCAGCCTGTCAAGAGCAGGTTACCCACAAAGTTATCCACAGACATTGTGGATAATTTGAAAAGCGCTTATGAAACCGATGCTTAGGGCATTTCCTCATGTTTTACATTAAGTGAAATCTTAGAAATTAGGGTTTACCCTCGATTTCGAGGAATTGACATCGGGCTAATTTTTCCGGTGCGAAACTGATGGAATGGGTGGAAAAAGTGACATGGTGGTGCATCGCCATGGATTTGAATGTGGACCTGATTGTTACCTTGCCGTTGCTGCTCTGTTACCTTTTTCTGCTTTGTTTTGGGGCATTGCGAATTTAGTTATGCACATAATTTTGTTTCCGCAAGGCGATTTTTTAAAAACGGAAATTTTTTTGCCCGCCCAGAATGTCCAACTTAAGTCTTTGATTGTAAATAGTATTTTTATTGATACTAGTTTGGGCAAGAGCCTGGAAATGCCGTAAACAGGCGCTTCCACGTTGTTTACGCAACCTTGTCCACAAAGTTATCCACAGATCTTGTGGATATTTTCAAAAGCACTTATGAAACCGATAGTTAGCCTATTTCCTCGGGAATTACATTAAGTTCGTGAAACAAAGCATTCTCCAAATCGTCCTCGATACTCCCCTGGATAGCAGCTTCGATTATCGCTGGCAAGCCAGCGATGAAAGCGAAGCTGCGCCGCAAATCGGCCAGCTGGTCCAGCTTTCTTTCGGCCGCCGCGAAGTGGTCGGCATGATTGTCGGCACCAGCGCCGAGAGCGACGTCCCCGCCGAAAAATTGAAAAATGTGCAAGCGGTGCGCCACCAGCTGCCGCCGCTGTCGGCGCAATGGCTGGCCTTGTGCCGTTTTGCCGCCGATTATTACCAGCGGCCGCTGGGCGAAGTGGCGTTGCCCGGCCTGCCGAAAAACCTGCGCGCGCTGACCACCGTGGCGCTGGACCGCGGTTTGAAGAAACTGCAGCAAAGCGGCGCCGCGCACGATGCGACGCCGATCGACGTCGCGCAGCTGAATCCGGCGCAGCAGCAGGCGGCCGACGCCATTGCCAGCGCCACCGGGTTTGCGCCGACGCTGCTATATGGCGTCACCGGCAGCGGCAAGACCGAGGTTTATCTGCAAGCGGCGGCGCAGATCCTGGCGCACAGCGAAAACGGCGCTGATAACCCGTCGCAGATCCTGATCCTGGTGCCGGAAATTAACCTGACGCCGCAGCTGGAAGGAAACATCCGCGCCCGTTTCCCGGGCGTGATGGTGGCGACCTTGCACAGCGGCCTGGCGGAGGGCGAGCGCATGCGCCACTGGCTGGCGGCGCACCTGGGGCAGGCGCGCATCATCCTCGGCACCCGGCTGGCGGTGCTGGCTTCGCTGCCGCACCTGAAGCTGATCGTTATCGACGAAGAACACGACCCGTCCTACAAGCAGCAGGAAGGCTTGCGTTATTCGGCGCGCGACCTGGCCGTGTGGCGCGCCCACCAGCTGGGGATTCCTATCGTGCTGGGCTCGGCCACGCCGTCGCTGGAAACCTGGCATCACACCCAGTCCGGCCGCTACCGGAAACTCGAACTGCGCGAGCGTGCGGTCAAGGACGCCGTGCTGCCGCTGGTGCGCCGGATCGACATGGAGCGCGACAAGCCCAGCGAGGGCTTGACCTCGATCCTGGTCAGCGCGCTCAAGCAGAGACTGGAGCGCGGCGAACAGTCGCTGCTGTTCCTGAACCGGCGCGGTTATGCGCCGGTGATTGCCTGCGACGCCTGCGGCTGGGTCAGCAACTGCACCCGCTGCACGTCCTTCATGGTGCTGCACAAACCCGAACATCGCCTGCGCTGCCATCATTGCAGCCTGGAGCTGAGGATCCCGAAATCCTGCCCGACCTGCGGCAACGTCGACCTGCAGCCGCTGGGGCGCGGCACGCAGCGGCTGGAAGAGGGATTGCAAGCGATGTTTCCGGAAGCGCGGGTGCTGCGCATCGATGCCGATTCGACCCGCCGCAAGGGCAGTGCGCAAGCAGCGTTCGACAGCGTGCACCGGGGCGAAGTGGATATCCTGATCGGCACCCAGATGGTCGCCAAGGGACATGATTTCAAGAACCTGACCCTGGTCGGCATCCTCAATCCCGATACGGCGCTGTTTTCCCACGACTACCGCGCCAGCGAGCGGCTGTTTGCGCAACTGATGCAGGTGGCGGGGCGCGCCGGCCGCGCGGCGCAGAAAGAGGGCGGCAGCGCCAGCGAAGTGCTGATCCAGACGCGTTATCCGCAGCATCCCTTGTATGCGGCAGTCATCGCCCACGACTATGATCGCTTCGCCACTTCGCTGCTGGAGGAACGTGCGCAAGCCTGCCTGCCGCCCTACATCTATCAAGCCTTGCTGAGGGCGGAGGCGAAGGAGCTGGAAACCGCGATTGAATTTTTACAGCAGGCCGCACACTGCATCGAGCACGACGGCATCACCATGCACGATCCGATCCCGATGACCATGACCCGGGTCGCCAATGTCGACCGCGCGCAGTTGCTGATCGAATGTCCCTCGCGCCCCGGCTTGCAGGCTTTCCTGACGGATTGGATGGCCCAGCTGCGGCAGATCAAGACGCGCGCCAAATGGTCGCTGGAAGTGGATCCGGTCGATATTTGATTTAACGCGGCTAGTGCCTTTGCTCCGGCACCGAACGGGAAAAGATCCGCACCACAGAATCCATGTGCGCCCGCATCGCGCGCCGCGCCGCCACGGCATCGCGCGCCTGCAGCGCTTCCATGATCAGCTGATGCTCATGTTCTGAACGGTTCGGCATGTCTTTCGAGCTGTATAGCGTCTGCAGGCGCTGGAACATCATGCCGTACTTGCGCCCCAGCAGGTGGCTGACCAGCAGCAGGTAAGCCGGGTTGCCGCTGGCTTCGGCGATGCGGATATGGAACAGGCGGTCGCCCGGATGGGTGTGCGAGCCGCTGCGGTTATCCTCGACATTGCGCGCATACGCTTCGGCGATATTGCGCAACTGCTCATCGCTGGCATTTACCGCAGCCAGCGCCGCCGTCTCGGGCTCCACCAGGCGTCTCGCCTGCAGCAGCTTGAACGGCGGGATTTCGTCATCCAGCCCAAGGTTGATTTCCAGGTCCAGCTCCGGATCGATTTCCCAGCCGCTGCGATGCGCCGCCTGCTGCAGGGCCGAGGCCTGGCTACCGTTATCGTGCGCGGTCTCTTCTTCAGTACGCGGCAACACCATCACGCCGTTGCCGACGCGGACGCTGACGACGCCGATTACTTCCAATGCGATCAAGGCTTCGCGCACCGACGTGCGGCTGACGCCGAATTGCTTGGCCAGTTCGCGTTCGGGCGGCAGGTTGTCGCCGGGGCCGTATTCGCCGCGGTCGATCATGTCGCGCAGCTGGTCGGCGATTTGTTGATACAGGCGGCGGTTATGTATAACTTGTATGGGCATGGCAGTAAGGAAAGATATTTTTCATATTGTGCCACGGCGCGCCAGCTGCGAACCTAAGCAAGTGGCGTCGACGCCCATCCAGCCGCCAATAAATGACGGGAATGGGCTGCCGCGCCGGTTGCTCGCGGAATTTCTGCTGTGCTAGTATTGGTCCAGCCAATAAACCTTTTCAGTATAAAATATTAACCCGAGTAAATCCAGAAAATCGGAGATAACCGCATGAGATTACAAGGAAAGCGCATTCTGGTGACTGCCGCGGGCCAGGGCATCGGCCGCGCCAGCGTCCTGGCGTTTGCGCGTGAAGGAGCGCAGGTGCTGGCGGCGGATATCAACCCCGGCTCTCTGGCGGAAACGGCCAGCGCGGCAAACGCCGCCGGGCATCCGGTCCGGACGGTGCAGCTCGATGTCACCGACGCCGCCGCGGTATCGGCGCTGGCGCAGGCGGAGCAGAGTTTCGACGTGCTGTTCAATTGCGCCGGTTTTGTCCATCACGGCAGCATCCTCGATTGCAGCGAACAGGATTGGGATTTCTCATGGGATCTCAACGTCTCTTCCATGTATCGCCTGATCCGCGCGCTATTGCCGGGCATGCTGGCCAAGGGCGGCGGCTCCATCATCAACATGGCGTCGGCCGCCTCCAGCGTCAAAGGCGTGCCCAACCGTTTTGTCTACGGCACGACCAAGGCGGCGGTGATCGGCCTGACCAAGGCGGTTGCGGCGGACTTTGTCGCCCAAGGCATACGCTGCAATGCCATCTGTCCCGGCACGGTCGAATCGCCGTCGCTGCGGCAGCGGATTGCTGAACAGGCGCGCCAGCAAAACGTGGATATCGCCCAGATCGAAGCCGCGTTTGTCGCCCGCCAGCCAATGGGGCGGATCGGCAAGACCGAGGAAATCGCGGCGCTGGCGCTGTACCTGGCGTCGGACGAATCGGCATTTACCACCGGCGCGATCCATGTGATCGACGGCGGCTGGTCCAATTAAGCTGCGCCGGCGCAGCCATTCAAGCTAGCGAGTCTCGACAATATGCGTTACTGCCTTGCGCTGGACCTGAAGGACGATCCCGGCCTGATCGGCCGTTATGAAACCCTGCACCGCCGCATCTGGCCTGAGATCGCCGCCCATCTGCGCCTGCATGGCGTGCTCGGCATGGAAATCTATCGCCTCGGCACGCGCCTGGTGATGCTGATGGAAACCGACGACGCGGTTTACAGCCCGGAGCGCATGGCGAACGCCGCGCGCTCCGATCCCAAGGTGCAGGAATGGGAAACCCTGATGTGGGAGTTCCAGGCAGCTACGCCATGGACCCCGGCCGGAGAAAAATGGGTGGCGATGACGCAGATCTTTGACCTGAAACAGCAACCCTGAACCGTTTCAGGTTTCTTCACTGTCGTCACGGCTCTCGTTATTTGAAAGAAACCAGTCGCCGCATCCCGGCGGCTGCACAATGTCGCCGCTCACCGCGGCGCAGTAGCGGCCCAGTTCGATATCGTTGCCCAGGCCCAGCTTCTTCATCGCGGAAGCTTTTTGCAAGCTCACCGTTTTCACGCTCTTGCTCAGGCGCTGGGCGATATCGCGCAGGCTGTTGCCCGCCGCATACAGACGCAGCACCTCGGTTTCGCGCGGGCTCGGGATGCGGCTTTTGGCCTGACCGTTGATGCCGTTCTGCAGCAGGGCCTGGAAAGATGGCCCCATGTAGGGCGAATCGTTGCCCAGGTGGCGGATGGTCTTGCCGATTTCGGGGATTTCATCGCTTTTGTGCAGCAAGCCGTTCACGCCGCTGTTGACGATCTGGTACAGCACCACCGGCAGTGCATTCATGGTCAGCACCACCAGCCAGGTTTGCGGATGATGGCGCCTGATGTAAGACAGCAGGTGCAAGCCGTCGCTGACGCGCACCATCGGCATCGAGAACTCGGTGATGACCAGGTCGCAGGGGGTCGATTCCAGGCACCTGACCAGCGCATCCGAGCTGGTGACGCAGGCCACGACGCGGCAATCCGGCACGTGGTTGAGGTAGTTGCGCACCCCTGCGGTAAACACGGGGTGGTCGTCCGCCAGAACAATCTTCACATTGATTACTCCATCGAAAATATCAGACAGGATCGGAACGGCCCGGGAAATTCCGCAACTCACCGGCGCCATATTGCAGCGTGGTCGATTCTAGTTATTTTATTGTTAAGTTATCCATTAGACTATGAAATTAAGAGATTTACTTATATATTTAATAATGTGCAAACCCGATACTTCCTATTCAATAACGATAAGTAGAAACCTAGGGAGACACCGTTCGTTCATCAATTGCGGGGAGGCAATTTCATGACCAAGATTATTCTGGCCGACGACCAGCCAGCCATCATTTCAGGGACACGCCAGTACATCGAACAGATGCCGGGTTTTGCCGTAGTGGCGACGGCGTCTTCGACAGCGGAACTGTCGGAGCGCTTGCTGGATACGCCATGCGACCTGCTGATCACGGAGTTTTCACTGCCGATCAACCGCATTGGCCGCGGCTGCGCCTTGTTCCGGCAACTGAAGAGCAATTACCCGTCGCTGGGGCTGATCGTGCTGACCATGATCGATATTCCCGCGGTGCTGTACCAGATCACCAATTGCGGCGTGAAGGGGCTGGTGCACAAGAGCGACGAGATAAGCGAGCTCGGCCGCGCCATGCTGGAGGGGTCGCATGCGACGCCGTATATCGGCAAGGCGGCGCTGCGACTGTTGAAAAAAGGCCCGAGCGGCAGGCTGCCGACCAGGCGCGAAACGGAAGTACTGAAGATGTACGTGGTCGGCAACAGCCTGCGGGAAATCGCCGACCGCCTCAACAAGAGCGTCAAGACCGTGGGTTTGCAAAAAGCCTCGGCGATGAGAAAAATGGGGCTGCGCAACGATATCGAGCTGGGCAGGTATTCCTGCACGATGGGCCGTATCGGCCAGCCGTTCTGACGATTTTTTGGGTGGATCTCGGTGCATTGGAGACCTCATGCGGTCGAAGCCGTTATACTTGGTGGAATAGCCGGTAAGTCTGGCCGACAGAAAGCAAGTTCCATGAACGGTATCAAGCAAGAATCCAATTCCACCAACCCGCAAGCGTCCAAGCACGAAATCCGCCCCGGCCAGTCGATAGAGTTGCTCAAAGAGTTACATATCCTGACGCGCGACGGTAAATTGAACCAGGACAGCCGCCGCAAGCTCAAGCAGGTATATCATTTATATCAATTCATCGAGCCGCTGCTGCAGGAAATCCAGCAGGAACAGGGCGGGGTGCAGCTGGTCGACCATGGCGCCGGCAAATCCTATCTTGGATTCATCCTGTACGACCTGTTTTTCAAGACATTGACCGACAACTCGCATATCTTCGGCATCGAAACCCGCGAAGAGCTGGTCACGAAATCGCAGGAACTGGCGCAGCGCCTGGAATTTCCGGGCATGTCCTTCCTCAATCTGTCGGTGGCGGAATCGATAGGATCGGCTTTGCTGCCGGGCCGTATCGACGTCGTTACAGCCTTGCATGCGTGTAATACCGCGACTGACGATGCAATTGAATTTGGCTTGAAGAAACAGGCGCGTTTCATGGTGCTGGTGCCTTGCTGCCAGGCGGAAGTGGCCTCCGTGCTGAAAAAGAACAAGGGCAAATCGCTGGCGAAAGAAGCGCTGACCGAAATCTGGCGCCACCCGCTGCATACACGCGAATTCGGCAGCCAGGTCACCAACGTGCTGCGCTGCCTGCAACTGGAAGCGCATGGCTACCAGGTCAGCGTCACCGAACTGGTAGGTTGGGAGCACTCGATGAAGAATGAACTGATCATTGCCAGCTACAAAGACCTGCCGCGCAAGCGGCCGACCGAACGCCTGCAAGAAGTCCTGCACACCCTGGGACTGGAAGAAATGCAAGAACGTTTTTTTACCGCTGCGTAATCCACGGAGATTCATCCACATCATTTTGCAGCATCCGCCTGCCGCAAGCGGGCCGTCCACCATCGCACCACTTAACCCGAGGAGAGTGACATGAGTAAGACGAGTAGTTCACATGCCGTTAAAGAGTTCACCAAGGCGCCGCCGACCGAAGAGGGGCTGACCGAGACCGTGCAGCACATCACGGCCGGCGTCGGCGAGTTCGGTGTCCTGAATCCTGCTGCGCGCGCAGCACTCGTCCTCAAGGTTACCGAGCAGTGGCAGCAGGATTTCATCGTTAAATTCCATATTCCCGCGGATCCCGCGAAAGCCGGTGAAGAATACGCCGCGATAGAGCAGGGCGACAAATATCCAAGCTTGTCGGAGCCGGTGCGCGAAGCCGTATTGCAACGCTTTGACGAACGCTACGGCGACGGCGGTCCGCGCTCGTGGTCCGCGCTGAACGGCAAGTAGGTTCCCATCCTGCCAGGCCTCGGGGCGCGGGAAACAGCGCCCAGGCCTCATCCATTCCGGTTTTCATCGCTATCATGTCGATGTCCGAAAACCGCTAGACACTGGTAAATATTGGCGCGATCATGGTTCGATGGAACTCGATCACGACACCTGCTACCGGGCGCTGGCCAGCCGCGATGCGCGCTTTGACGGACGTTTTTTCATCGGCGTCAAAACCACCGGCATCTATTGCCGTCCGATTTGCCCCGCGCGTACCGCCAAATCCGAAAACGTACTGTTTTTCCCTACTGCCGCTGCCGCACAGGAAGCGGGTTTTCGTCCATGCCTGCGCTGCCGCCCGGAAGCTGCGCCCGATTCCGGCGCCTGGCGCGGGGTTGCCAACACCGGTGTATCCAATATCGTGACGCGCGCACTGGCGCTGATTGAAATGGGGGCGCTGGATGACAATGGCATGGACGCGCTGGTCGCGCGGCTGGGCGTGGGCGAGCGGCAATTGCGCCGCCTGTTCGCCCAGCATCTGGGAGCATCGCCGGTTGCCGTGGCGCAGACGCGCAGGGTGTTGCTGGCCCAGCAGCTGCTCCATGAAACCCGCATGCCGATTACCGAAATCGCTTTCGCCGCCGGGTTTGGCAGCATCCGCCGTTTCAACGAAGTGTTCCAAAACCTGTTCCAGCGCCCGCCCAGCGCATTACGCCACGGCAGCCAGCCGGAACAATCGGCGCAAGCCGGGGTAACGCTGTTGCTGCGTTACCGCCCGCCCTACGACTGGCCGGCCATGCTGGCGTTCTTGAGCCCACGCGCGATTACCGGCGTGGAACTGGTGGCGGACGGCTGTTACTACCGGAGTATCTGCCTCGACGGCGCGCATGGAACCATTGTCGTGCAGCAGGGCGAGGGCCATGCCTTGAAAGCCACCATCCGCTTCCCGCGACTGTCGTCGTTATCCGCCATCATCGCCCGTCTGCGCCGGATGTTCGACCTGGCAGCCGACCCTGAAATCATCAGCCGCCAGCTGTCGGCTGATCCCTTGATGGCCAGGCTCACCGCCGCCCGGCCCGGCCTGCGCGTACCGGGCTGCTGGGACGGTTTCGAACAGGCGATGCGCGCAGTGCTGGGCCAGCAGATCACAGTGGTTGGCGCCATCAGGCTGGCGGGCAAGCTGGTGGCGCAGTACGGCGAAGCGCTTAGCGATCCTTGCGCAGACCGGCCGGGGCTGACCCACGTCTTCCCGCAAGCCGCCGCCGTGGCAGCTGCTGACCTGGCGCCGCTGGGCATGCCGAAAACGCGCGCCGCTACCTTGTCTGCAATAGCGGCAGCGCTGGTGGCCGACCCGCAGTTGCTAGATACCTGCGCCAGCCTGGAAGAGGCCGTATTGAAATTGCGTGCATTGCCGGGCATCGGCGATTGGACCGCGCAGTACATGGCGCTTCGCCACTTACGCGAGCCCGATGCGTTTCCGGCGGCCGATGTGGCCTTGATGCATGCGATTGCGGTTCACGAAGGCGCCAGGCCGAACGCAAAGGAACTGACGCTCCGGGCAGAGGCCTGGCGGCCGTGGCGTGCCTATGCGGCACAGCATCTTTGGTCGTCGCTTGTCTGAGTTTGCGTCGGCTTGGCGCGCTGCCATTCAAGTTCGTGAGGTATCCGCCATCACGGCTTGCTGGACGTAC
>NZ_JAQGLV010000382.1 GCF_028292705.1 Collimonas fungivorans
CTGACGCTCGGCATCAGCGCCAACCGGCCGGTCAAACAAACCTTGCAGGCCGCGCTCAGCGGCGGCAAGCTGAGCGCGGACGAGTGGCGCTTGCTGGCTTACTACTCCTGGGATACCGATGAACAGCAGCTGGTCAGCGGCAAGGAACTGGTGCCTGCCTTGAACAAGCTGGCGGCAGCCTGCCCGCCGGGCGACAGCGCCAATCGGCTGGCCCTGAGCGCGCTGGTGGCGGCCGCCACCAAGGGCGGTGATGCGGCAGCTGGCGTCGACAAAACGGCGGCGGCAGCGCAGCTGACCAAGGCGGTGAGCGATGTCCATACCGCGCGCGAGAACATGGATATCCTGACCAACTACCCGGCTGAGCTGGTGCAGCTGGCGACCGTGCCGAAATCGCCGTCCCGGACCAAGCTGATCGCAGCCTGGAACAGCGCCGTGCAGCGTTTGTCCGGCGACAGCACCTTGTCCAAGACCGATCGCCTGGGAGCGCTGGCGGCGCAAGTGTCGCTGGCCCGCATCGACACGCCGGACGGCGCGCTGGCGCCGGCCTTGCTGAAAGACGTGCGGCAGCGGGTGGCGCAAGCCGATAGCGCCACTACCGATGCCTATGAGCGGCAATCGGTGATCAATGCCGGCGCCCATGCCTTGAGCGACGCCGGTTTGCTGGACGATTCCGACAGCTTGCTGAAAGCCGAGCTGAAGCGTTCGCACGCGCCTTACTATTTCATGCTGAGCCTGGCGTCCAACGCCAAGAAACGTGGCGACAAGAGCGGCGCCGTCAACTGGTATGAACAGGCTTACCAGGCAGCGCAGGGACCGGCGACGCGCCTGCAATGGGGCGTGGCGTATCTGTCGGGCCTGCTGGAACTGGCGCCGCAAGATGAAGGACGCATAGAAAAGGTCGCGCATGGCGTGCTGCAGGAACTGGGCGGCACCCAGAATGCATTCTACGAGCGCAACCGTTCGGTGCTGGAACGCCTCGGGCAAAAGCTCAACGCCTGGAACGGCGACGGCAAACACCAGGCCGTGCTGGGACGGCTGCGGCAGCAGCTGGATACGGTGTGCGGCAAGCTGCCGGCGGCCGATGCGCAGCGCGCCACTTGCCAGGGTTTGCTGAGTCCGACGCGGGTTTAGGGAGCGTCAGCAAAAAAGGGATCATTGGCGGCAAATCGGTTACGCTAGCGGGATTGCAGTTCTTCCCTCCACCTGACCGGGCTTGCCGACCATGATCATCGTTCACCATCTCAACAATTCCCGTTCGCAGCGCGTACTGTGGCTGCTCGAAGAGCTGGGGCTGGATTATGAAATCAAGCCTTATCAGCGCGATCCCAAAACCATGCTGGCGCCGCCGTCGCTGAAGGCGGTCCATCCCTTGGGCAAATCGCCGGTCATCACCGACGGCGACAATACGATTGCCGAATCCGGCGCAATCATCGAATACCTGGTGCAGCAATATGGCGACGGCGGCCTGGTCCCGGCTGCCGGCAGCAAGGACCGTCTGCGCTACACCTATTGGCTGCATTACGCCGAAGGTTCGGCCATGCCGCCCTTGCTGATGAAACTGATCTTCGGCCGCCTGGGCCGGCCACCGATGCCGGCCCTGCTGCGGCCGTTGGCTCGTTCCATCGCCAACGGCGTGCAGCGCAACTATATCGATCCGCAACTCAAGACGCACCTGGATTTCCTGGAAAGCGAGCTCGGCAAATCGACCTGGTTCGCCGGCGAAGAATTCAGCGCCGCCGACATCCAGATGAGCTTCCCGCTGGAAGCATCGCAATCGCGCGGCGGACTGGATACCAGCCGGCCCAGGCTATTTGCTTTCCTGCAGCGCATCCATGCACGGCCGGCATATCAGCGCGCGATCGAAAAGGGCGGCAAATACGATTTGCTCAAGTAAGGCTTAGTTCCCATTCTCGCGCCAATCCCAGTAGAATTGAAATGTAAGGTCTGGATAAATATGTCCGGACCATGACGCCGGCTAGCCTGGCGTACAGATATCGCTACGGAGATTCAATGTTCCCGACTGAGCAATTCACCGACCCCCATGCCGCCGTCGCCCGCGTGCATGAAATCTACGAACATCACACCGCCTTGCTGCGCGAGGCTTTCAAGCGCTTTGCCAACGGCGAAGTGATGACCGAGCGGGTGCGCGCCTGCTATCCGTTTGTGCGGGTGACGACTGAATTCAATACCCGGGCCGATACCCGCCACTCCTTCGGTTTTGTGTCCGGTCCCGGTGTCTTTGAGACTACGCTGACGCGGCCGTCGCTGTACACCAACTACCTGGTCAGCCAGTTCAAGCTGCTGCGCGATAACCATGACGTGCCGCTGGAAATCGGCGTTAGCGACATGCCGATCCCGGTCCATTTCGCCTTCCCGGAAGGTATCCACGTCGAGGGCAATCTCGACCCCGACCATCTGCGCACCTTGCCGGATGTGTTCGACCTGCCGAACCTGGCGACCATGGATGACCGCATCGTCAACGGCACCTTTGAAGAACTGCCGGGCGATCCGCATCCGCTGGCCTTGTTCACTGCGCCGCGCATCGATTATTCGCTGCACCGGCTGAAGCACTATACGGCGACCTCGCCCGACCGTTTCCAGCGCTACGTGCTGTTCACCAACTACGCGTTCTACGTCGACGAATTCATCCGCATGGG
>NZ_JAQGLV010000394.1 GCF_028292705.1 Collimonas fungivorans
TAATTTTAGAGTTGAGAATTTAATTATTTGTGTAATCAAACCAGACTGATTAAATCGCCTTGTGGACGACGTAATTTGCGTTTTGACCTCTGCTACGATTCCGCACAGACAGACAAACTCAAGAATCTACCCGACGTACCCGACGGCTTTTTCATCATCTGGCCCCCCAGGTTTGCCGCTATCCACCTCGCTTGCGCAGTCCGGATAACAGCAATACAACATCTTCGATACAGGCTATTGCCATGCACCAAGACATTGCGCTGTTAATCTATCCTAAAGATAATATTTTTTGTTACAAATTATTTGCAAGGGTTACAAATAATCATATTGCGTTACAAATTTGCGACAGCGTGTTGTCAAAAAACGCCAAATTTGTCGTAAAAGAACAATACTGAATAAACAAATACGCAGAAATAATAGGTTGATGCCGCTATTTGCATGCACTTGTTGTGCTTTGCAGCAAACCCCACGACGGCGTCGATTCGGGACCGATGAAAATTGTTACAGGGAGTTGGTGCGGAAGTTACAAATTCCGGTTTTGGCAGTTGTAACCTTGTTGCATAATTGGCTATATAACCTCAGGGCCGTGAATGGCAAACCGGACAAGAAAGCCTGATGCTTTTCGGTTAATATCACCTACTTTCATTTAAGGGCGTCCCACAGTTGCGATCAGGCCTCCGTTACTCCGGGGGAAATATCTGGTCATCTCGGCTGGGCCTATCCCGGCTGGGCCCATCCCGGCAGGACCTGTTCCTGTGGCATGAATTGCGCAAACACATAGATGTCCGGACGTCGATTTTTCGTTGAATTTGAGTATGCATATAGCAGTTTTCAGTTGGTTCGGATGGTCTTTGCTCTGGCTTGTTCCCATGGTTGTACGGCTGTTCAAGGCACGCCGGACCGGGATAAATCCGCTTCGCGGTCCGGGTTCCATCCGCTTGTGGTTAGGCACGCTGCTGCTACTGTGCAGCAGCAGTGCGCTGGAAGCCGTAGTGCGCACACAAGAATCGGCGCGCCCCGACGGCGACCTGCTGGGTTATGCACTGGCGCATGGCTTCATGAATGTGCTGGGTGCTGCCGGCGGCCTGCTGGCGCTGGCGGCAATCGGCATCCTGGCGTTATCGTGGCTGTTCGGAAATGCATGGCTGAAATCGTTCGCCAAGCTGCCACTGCTGCAGCGGATCTTCCCGGCAAAAAAAACGCAGCCGGAAACACCAGCTGAGCCGCGCAAGCCGCGTGCTGCTCCTGTCGCGACGCCTGTCCATTCGATAGCCAGGCCGGCGCGAGCGCGAGAAAGCATCGCAGTCCCGCCGCGCAACAGAAAATCCTGGCAGTTGCCCTCAAGCTCCGAGCTGGCTGAAATCTTCGGCAAACAACAGAAACCCCTGGCGAAACCGACTGAAACAAAAACCAGCGCCAGAAGCATGGCGGAATGGGCCACGGTCGAACAGATCATCCCGACGCCAGCGATGCGTGCGCGCGCCATCATGGCGCAGCAGACGCGGACCGCGAGCGCTACGCGCAAAGAGGCAATGCATCAGCGCCAGGCGGAACGAATCCAGCACCGGCCGGCGCCGCTGACCACGATCATCAGCACCCGTCCTACAACTGCGGCGTCGACACCTGCAATCGGCGCCGTTCAGGCAGCGCTTGCCAAAACGGTCGCAGAACATGCGCATGCAGTCGATGCGCATGTGAACGAACCGGCCGCTTCCGTGCATGCATCGGCATTGCCGTCAGCGGCAACCGCGCCGCTGCATGCGGCCATTGACCCGATTGCTCCAACTGACATCGTCCACCAGGATGCGGTCCGGCCTGAACCTGCACTTATCAATTTGCGGCCAGCGCCGGCTGCGCCCAAGTCGCCCGAAGTTTCGTCCGCCTTTGCCGCCGCCAGCCACACAATCACCGCCGTTACCCAGGTTGCGCCAGCACCGCTTGCACAAGACGCAACGCCGGCAGCACCCGTCGGCAACAACGGCGCTGATTTTTCATTTCGCCCGCTGCACGAATTGCGCATTGACTTGCCGGGACTGGATTTGCTGGATCCCGCTGTCAACGAACAGGTCGATATTCCACTTGAACGCCTGGCGGAAACCGGCCTGCTGATCGAGCAGCGCCTGAAAGAATTCAAGGTGCCGGTGACGGTGCTGGGCGCCGACGCCGGACCGGTGATTACCCGCTTCGAAGTGGAACCGGCGCTGGGCGTACGCGGCAGCCAGATCGTCGGCCTGATGAAAGACTTGTCGCGCGCACTGGGCCTGACTTCGATCCGGGTGGTGGAAACCATTCCCGGTAAAACCTGCATGGGGCTTGAGTTACCCAATCCGAAGCGGCAGATGATCCGGCTGTCGGAGATACTGGAGTCGCCGGCCTACCAGGATTCCGCATCGCACTTGACGCTGGCTTTGGGCAAAGACATTACCGGCACGCCGGTAGTCGCCGACCTGGCCCGGGCTCCGCACATGCTGGTGGCCGGCACTACCGGTTCCGGCAAGTCGGT
>NZ_JAQGLV010000406.1 GCF_028292705.1 Collimonas fungivorans
ACGTGCGCTACGAACGGCTCGGCTTGCGCGACCTGTGCCAGCAGATCCATGAAACCTACAAGTCATACGACGTGGCGCGCCTGACCACCGAAATGTACCTGTCCGACATGCAGCCGGCCATGAAGCCGTCCGACGCCTTTGCCAAGATGGCCCACCGCGAAATCGACCGCGTGCCTATCGACCAGCTCGAAGGCCGCGTCACCTCGATCCTGCTGACGCCTTACCCGCCGGGCATCCCGCTGCTGATCCCGGGCGAACGCTTCAACAAGACCATCGTCGACTACCTGAAGTTTGCACGCGATTTCAACGAGAAATTCCCTGGCTTCGAAACCGACGTGCACGGCCTGGTGAAACGCGAAGTGAATGGCAAGCGCGATTACTTCGTGGACTGCGTGCGGCAGTAAATTCAGCACTAAGCTGGCGAGCTGCAGATAAAAAAAGCCGGGACCAGGATTCAATTCCTGGTCCCGGCTTTTTTATATGCGGGCAGTTTTACAGTGGTGCAAACCGACGTGTGCCGTTTTCAAGCAAGCCATTGAACAACTCGGCAGGACGTACCCAAAGCCCCGGGGCATGCGGCCACAAATGTTCATAGACCACCATGGCTTCCTCGGTTTCGGAGTGCCTTGCCAGGCCGATGTAGCGGTACAAGCCGCCTTTGTAATGCCGATGTGTGGCAATTTTTTTTGCGTCGTCTTCAGTCACTCAGTTCTCCAGGATATCCGGCCCGGCGCTGCAACAGCGTCAGGCCGCTTTTCAGCCCACTTTGTCTATGCGACCCCACCTAGGCGGCCCCGTAAGGCTGCACTTCCGACGGCTGGCCGTCGGCTCCAAACCTGACCGCCACCGCCAGCGACGTGACGCCGATGGTGCGCAGCGCGTCGTAGGTATCGTCCACTTCCACCTGCAGGTCGGCGCCGGCAGCCAGCGGCTTTTCCGAAGATGCCAGCACGGCGCCGTCCTCGCCGCCGTCCTTTCTATATAAATTCACCCGCAACACCATCTCGCCGCGCACATCGGCCGGACCGACCACCGCGCTGGCTTCGTAAGGCGCAACGCCGTTCTGCTCGAGGCCATGGTTCAGCTCGGACATCATCTGCAGCGTGAAGTACTCGGCAATGCCGCGCTCTTTGCCGCCGTGGAACAGGTCCTGGTACAGGAAATGCAGATCGATTTCGCTGCCGTCGGTCACCAGGCAACGCTTGAGCAAGGGCGCGACCTGTTCGGTCCAGCCGTGGAAACGCTGTTCGCGCGCGCCGAAGTAGGCATCGGCGCCGGCTTCATCCTCCGGCACCGCATAAAACGCATCGTCGGTGGCCTTGAGCGAAAAACCCAGCAAGAAACGCAGCTCGACCGCGTCGTCGTCCGGTCCGAATAGGTTTTCCGGCCAGCCGCTGATGCTGCGTTCGATGGCGGTGGTCGCCGCCAGCTTCTTGTCGGCCATGGCGCCGAATGCATCGCGGTTCATTTCAAACAGATGGCTGTAGCGGATACTGTCGATTTCATCGAGGTGGTAGGCGTGGCTGACCAACACTACGGTAGCGTCCGGGCCCTCCAGCTGCGCTTGCTTGAAGCTGGCCGACAGCGCATCGAAGGCTTCCTGGTCCTGGAAGCACTGCTCACGCTTGAGGCCGCCGGCGGCGTGCGCGAAGAACGGCACCACGAACGCATTCAGCTCCAGCACCTTGCCTTCATCGCGGCGCACCAGCAAAATCTCGGATGCTTCTTCGACCTGCTCTTTCAGGAATCGCCAGGCGTCGAGATCGGCGTACTTGGTGCGCTCGATCGCGTCATACAGGATGTCATCCTTCTTTTGCTGCAGGTTCTTCTTGATGATCTTGTGAAAATCGATGCCAGCCTGCTGCAAGACAGCGCCGGCGGCAACGCCTTCGGCTTCGTCCCCATCCTGCTCGGCCAGGTCGATCGCCAGGTCGCACAGCTGCTGGGTGACGGCTTCGTCTTTATCTTCAGGCGAGACGCTGGCTTTCCGTGGCACGGGGCGCTTGTTCTTCGGCATCTCAGGCCTTCGGCAGTGTTACGCCCTGCTGCCCTTGATACTTGCCGCCACGGTCCTTGTACGACGTTTCGCAGATTTCGTCGCTCTCGAAAAACAGCACCTGGGCGCAACCCTCGCCGGCGTAGATCTTGGCCGGCAGCGGCGTGGTGTTGGAGAATTCCAGCGTGACATAACCTTCCCACTCCGGCTCGAACGGCGTCACGTTGACGATGATGCCGCAGCGCGCGTAGGTCGATTTGCCGAGGCAGATGGTGAGCACGCTGCGCGGGATGCGGAAATATTCCATGGTGCGCGCCAGCGCAAACGAGTTGGGCGGGATGATGCAGACGTCGCCGCTGAAATCGACGAACGATTTCTCGTCGAAATTCTTGGGATCGACGATGGTCGAATTGATATTCGTGAAAATCTTGAACTCGTTGGCGCAGCGGATATCGTAGCCGTACGACGAGGTGCCGTAAGACACGATTTTCTGGCCGTTGGCCTCGCGCACCTGGCCCGGCTCGAACGGCTCGATCATGCCGGTTTCCTGCGCCATGCGGCGTATCCATTTGTCGGATTTGATGCTCATCGCGTATTTCCTTGTTCTACTGCAACAGTTTATGGTGTGTATTTGGCGCAATTTTACGCGAAATCCCCTTTAAAACAGGGATTTAAGCAGGGATTTGACCCGCCACCGGCTGGCTATTGCTTCTAACGCTGCATGGTTTCCCAGACTTTCTGCAAGCGCTTGACCGAAACCGGCATCGGCGTCCGCAGTTCCTGGGCAAACAGCGACACCCGCAGCTCTTCCAGCAGCCAGCGGAATTCAGCCTGTTTCGGATCGCTTTTGCCGCTGCGGTCTTTTTGCGCGCGCTGCCATGGCGTCGCCACTTGCGCCCACTCCGTCATCAGCCGTGTATCGCGGCTCGGGTCGGCGCGCAATTTCTCCAGCCGCACGTTGACCGCCTTCAGGTAGCGCGGGAAATGGGTCAGGTTGGCGTAATCGTTGTCGGCAATGAAACGCTTGCTCACTAGTGACTGCATCTGCGCCTGGATATCGGCCACCGCCTGCGGATGGCCCTTGGCGCCCTGCAAGCGCTTCGGCAAGCCGTGATATTCGGCCAGGATCAGCGCTGCCAGGCGCGCAATCTCGTTGCACAGCAAACCCAGGCGCGACTTGCCCTCTTCCTTGCGCTGCGCGAACTCCGCCGCAGTCCGCGGCAACGGCAGCTGCAGGCAGGCGCGCTCCAGTCCGGCATGGATGATCTGGTCGCGCAGTTCTTCCTGCGATCCCAGCGCCAGGAACTGCATGCCCATCTGCTGCAAGCCGGGGA
>NZ_JAQGLV010000002.1 GCF_028292705.1 Collimonas fungivorans
GGCCGGGCCCGGGCATGTTCAGCGATATATTCATGCACTGCCTTGAATGCCGTCGGTTGATATGGCTGCTGGCAATTCCAGGCCTCGAGCTGCGCACGCTCCGCCTGCGGCAGCCATTGCAAATCGCAGACCGCTGTTTCAGGCACGGCCGTTGCGCTTGACAGCAATGTGACAAAACGTTCCGCAAGCCGTTCCACGGCATCGGCGTCAAACAGGTCAAGCGCATAAGTGAAGCCGGCATCGATTCCCCCGTCTTCGCTTTCCTCGAAACCTAACGTCAGGTCGAATTTCGCGAACGGCGCACCCGACGGCAGCATGGTTATGGATACGTCGGCAAGCGACGGCAAATGCCGGCGCGCACCATAGGCGGCCATTACCTGGAACAACGGATTATGGCTTGCGCTGCGCACTACGCCAAGCGCTTCGACCACCTGCTCAAACGGCACGTCCTGATGCGACTGGGCGTCAATCAGGTTGCGCTGGACCTGCTCCACCAGCGTCGCGAACGATTGCGTGCGGCCGATGCGCGTGGCAACCGTCAGAGTATTGACAAAAAAACCAATCAATCCCACCGTTTCGCCACGTTCGCGGTTTGCCGACGGCACCCCGACCTGGATATGCGACTCGCCGGAGGCGCGCGCCAGCAGCGCATTGAGCGCCGCCAGCAGCACGGCGAACGGCGTCGCCCGCTGCGCATTGGCCAGGGTCCGCACACGCTGCGCCAGTGGTGCATCGATCCTGAACAGATGGCGCGCGCCGCGCGCACTGCGTTGCGCCGGACGCGGCGCGGCGCCAGGCAGCACCAATACGCTGTCGGCCAGCTGCCCGCGCCAGAACCCAAGCTGCGATTCGCGTTCGCCGGCATCCAGCCAGCGGCGCTGCCATAACGCATAGTCGGCGTACTGGATCGGCAATGGCGCCAGCGAGACCGTCTCTTTCATTGCATACGAACGGTAAAACGATCCCAATTCGGCCAGCATGACGTCGACCGACCAGCCGTCCGCCACAATGTGATGCATCGTGATCGCCAGCCAGTGCGTATTTGCATCCAGCCGTATCAGATAGGCCCGCAGCAACGGCCCATGGGTCAAGTCGAACGGCTGCGCTTCATCCTTGCGTGCGATTTCCTCTGCACGCGCAATGCGCTCTGAAACGGAAACATCGCTCAAGTCGATGCTGTGCCACGGGCAGCGCGCCGGCGCATGCACCGTCTGCTGCACGCCGTCCGCACTTTCCGCGAAGGTGGTGCGCAAGGCTTCATGGCGCGCGATCAATGCATCGCATGACAGGCGCAAGGCATGCGCGTCAAGCACACCATCGAGCTGCAGCCGTTCGGTGATGTGATAGGCCGCCGGTTCGTCGATCATCCGTGCGTGCAGCCACAGGCGCATCTGCGCGAACGAGGCTGGCACACCTGCCGCACGCTCGGCGCGCGGCGGGATCGGCAGCAGGCGGAAATCGATGCCCGCTGCCGCCAGCTTTTGAAGAAACAGCTTGCGCTGTGCGTCCGGCAATTGCGCAAAACGGGCAGCAAGAGAAAGCAGGTCTGGTTTTGCAGTTGTCATCAGTTGGTCCTTATTCCATTTCCAGTTCGCCCAGCAGCGCATCAATCGCGCTGGCGGTATCCGGTCCTGGCTTGGCGCTGCGTTCGGCCAGCGCCAGATCGATCACGGCCGCGCAACGCGCCAGCGTGCGTTCGTCGAACAGCGCGCGCAGCGGCAGCATCAGCGCCCAATGCAGGTTGGCCTGGGCGTTGGCCTGCGTCGCCAGCAGCGAATGGCCGCCGAGCATGAAGAAATCATCGTTGCGGTCAATAGCGTCGACAGCATCAAGGCGCAGCACCCGCTGCCAGATGGCGGCGAGTTCACGTTCGGTATCGGTCTGCAAGGCAGCTGCCGCTTTTTCCTGCCGCACCGGTGCAGGCAATGCATTACGGTCGCATTTCCCGTTCGGCGTCACCGGCAGCGCTTCCAGCTCGATCAAATGAGCAGGCACCATGTATGCCGGCAGTTGCGCCTGCAACAGGCTGAACAACATGTCCTGGTCGAGTGCGCCGTCCGCGCCGCGCGCCAGGTAGCCGATCAGTTGCTCATCGCGCACGATCACCACGGCGTCGTGCACTCCTGCCACCGTGCGCAGCAAGGCCTCGATCTCGCCCAGTTCGATCCGCTGGCCGCGCAGTTTCACCTGGGTGTCGACCCGGCCCAGGTAATCGAGTGCGCCATCGGCCCGGCGGCGCGCCAGGTCGCCGGTGCGGTACAGGCGCGCGCCCGGCACGAACGGATCCGGCACGAAGCGCTCGGCTGTCAACGCGGAACGACCGAGATAACCGCGCGCCAGGCCGACACCGCCCAGATACAGTTCGCCGACGCCGCCGTGCGGCGCCGGGTGCAAGGCAATATCCAGCACATGCAGCTGAAGGTTGGCGATAGGATGGCCGATCGGCACTGATGCCGCCCGTCCGTCGTCCGCCTCGCAGGTCCAGTGTGAAACGTCGATAGCCGCCTCGGTCGGGCCATAGAGGTTGTAGAGCCGGGCATGCGGCAGCAGCTGCGCCACGCGCGCCGCCAGTTCCGGCGCCAGCGCCTCGCCGCTGGCGACTATCCGCTCAATGCTCAGGCAGCGCCCGGCAGCTTTGAAGTCGTCGAGATAGGCAACGAATGCCGCCATCATCGACGGTACGAAATGCAGCGTCGTCACCCGATGTGTCTCGATCGCCACCACTAGCCGTGCCGGATCGCGATGATCGCCTGGCGCGGCAATCGCCAGCTTGGCGCCGACGGCCAGCGGCCAGACGAATTCCCAAACCGACACATCAAAGCCGAACGGCGTCTTGTGCAAGACGACGTCATCGGGCCGCAACTGGTACGCCGACTGCATCCATGCAATCCGGTTCGCCAGGGCGCGATGTGTATTGCCGGCGCCCTTCGGCTTGCCGGTCGAGCCGGAGGTGTAGATCAGGTAGGCCAGCTGGTCGGCGGCAACATTTACAGGCTGATGGAGGTTAGCAGCGCTTTGCATCAATTCGTCGGCGGTAAAGATGCGCACATTGCCATGCGACGCCGCAGCTGCAACGCGTTCACGCAGATGGGCTTGCGTGATCACTACCGCTGGCTGTGCATCATTGAGCATATAAGCGATGCGTTCAGGCGGATAATCCGGATCTATCGGCAGATAGGCGGCGCCAGCCTTCAATACGCCAAGCAACGCCACTACCATATCGAAAGAACGCTCGAGGCACAGGGCAACCGCCGTGTCCGGCCTTACGCCGGCATCGAGCAGCGCAGCAGCGACGCGAGTGGCGCACTGGTCGAGTTCGCCATAGCACATCTGCTGCGGATGGCCTTGCGCGTCAACGAATTCAAGCGCAACCGCTTCAGGCGTTGCACCGGCGGCACGCTCAAACTGGCGGTGCATTGCCATTTGCTGCGCATCGGGCCAGGCTTGCGCCGTAGCGTTATGGCGCACCAGTGCATTCAGGTCGTCATCTGCCGCAACTGCGATCGAACCGAGCGGCGCCTGCGGATTGGCGATGAAAGCATCGACAGCAGCAGCGAATGCGCGATGCAAAGCGGCAACGCGCGCCTCGCCGATACGCGCTGCATCGTAGCCGTAATCGATGGTCAGCAATGTGCCGGCTTCAATCACCAGCGTCAATGCAAAGTCAGTTGCCTCGATGTTGCGCAGGTCGCGCATCTTGAGCGCCCGTTCGTCACGCCCCTGCCATGCTTCGTCGACCGGATAGTTTTCGAATACGGCCAGCGTATCGAACAATGCTCCGCCTTGTCCGGCCCATTGCTGGATTTCGTACAGCGGGGTATGCGCATGCTCCGCCGCAGCGGCGTTATCGCCTTGCAGCTCGTGCAGCCATTCCGCTACCGAGCGTTGCGGCGATGGTTCGGTAATGACGGGTAAGGTATTGATGAAAAGGCCAAGCACGGTCTCGGCATCGGGCAATGCGTCAGGCCGGCCCGCTACTGTCGCACCGAACGCCACTGCCGGCTGGTTGGTCATTCGCTGCAGCGCCAGCGCCCATGCGCCCTGCACCAGCGTATTGAGCGTTACTTTCAGGCCGCGAGCGGTTTCAGACATGCGCGCTGTCACATCGGCAGCCAGTGTCGCGCGCCAAGTGCAATGCTCGGCCGGACGGCCGGCTTCGGCTTCATGTTCGGCGACGCGCGTCGGTTCACCAAGGCGGGCCAGGCGCTGCAGCCAGAATTGACGTTCCGCATCGAGATCGCGTGTGGCAAGCCAGGCGATGAAATCGCGGTAGCGGGTTTTGGCAGGCGCGGCAAACAGCTGAGGGCGCGGCGGCTCGATGTAGTCGCGCAGCACGTCGGCAAAGAAGCGCGCAGTGCTCCAGCCATCCAGCAGCAGATGGTGGCGAGTCCAGACCAGCCGCCATTCGTCGTCCGTCAAGCGGATCAGCGCAACGCGCATCAGAGGTGGTGCGCTCAGATCGAAACTGCGCGTCCGATCCTGGACAAGCCAGTCCTCGAATGCCGTTTTTCCGCTTTCACCTCGGTCGCGCCAGTCGAGTATTTCGACCGGCATCTGCGCCTGCCGATGCACAATCTGCATCGCTACCGCTTCGCTGGAGATGAAGCCGGTCCGCAGAATGTCATGACGCGCTACCGCCGCCTCGAAGGCTGTGCGCAAACGCGCTGCGTCCGGCGCCGCCAGCGTGGCCACCAGCTGGTTCACATAGGTCGACTGTTCAGGTGCGAACAGCGAATGGAACAAGATGCCCTGCTGCATCGGCGACAAGGGATACATGTCCTCGATTGTGCGCAAGTCGAAGGGCAGCCGTTCCAGCGCGCCCTGCGTCAGGCCTGCCGCGCGCGCCAGCGGATAATCGCCAGGCGTGGCGCTGCCGCCGCGTTGCGCCAGGCGCGCGGCGCAGGCAGCCGTCAATTCGGCAAGCGCCGCTTCGAAACGTTGCGCCAGGGTTTCGATGGTAGTGCGTTCGAACTGCGTGTTGCCATATACCCAATGCACTTTCAATGTACGCGGTCCGTCGGCGTCGATATAGGCGTGGATCGCCAGCGCATTGCCGAGCGGGCCGGCAGGATCGCGCTCGCAGCCCGCGCCGCCGAAGCATGGCACCAGCGCAGCATCGCGCGGCGCATCGAACTGGCCGAGGTAGTTGAATGTCACGCGCGGACGCTGTATAGCCGCCAGCGCGGTGCGCGTCGCAGCGTCGCCGTAATGTTGCAACACGCCGAATCCCAGTCCTTTATGGGGCACTGCTCGCAGCGCATCCTTGATGGCGGCCAGCGTCGCGACAGGCGTGTCCGCGACTGCCAGCGCTACCGGATAGTGGCTGGTCAGCCAGCCTATCGTGCGGCTGACATCGACCTCGTCGAACAGCGCTTCGCGGCCATGCCCTTCCAGTTCCAGCCGGCATGCGGTCTGGCCGGTTTGGGCGCACAGCGCCTGCGCCAAGGCGGTGATCAGCAGTTCGATCAGTTGCGTGCGATAGGCGGCGTTCGCCTCAGTCAGGGCGGCGCGCGTCAGTTCGACGTCGAGGACCTGCACCACGGTCTCTGCGCTGGCGTTGGCTGCAACGGCCTGCGGATGGTCAAGCACCAGATCCTGGTGAGGAGCCGCAAGCGAGGTCCAGTACGGCACTTCACCCGTGAATGGGGAATCCGCGCCGCTGGCGGCGAGCGCCAGCCGGGCCGCCCACTCCTGGGCGCTGGCTCCTGTGGCGGAAAGGCGCACGGTGCGCCGTTCCCGCGCTGCTCGGTAGGCGGCATCCAGGTCGTCCAGCAATACGCGCCACGAAACGCCGTCTACGATCGCGTGATGGATTGCGAAATAGAGTTGCGTGCCGCCGTCGGGCAGCGCCGCCGCAAGCGCGCAGGCAGTCGGGCCGTGCGCCAGGTCCAGCCTGCATTGCAAGGCGTCGAATTGCGCCAGCGCATCTGCTTCATCCCGCGCAGCGACGGTTGCCAGCGGCAACGCTTCAAAAGCCTGCGGAGCCTGTATGATATACCACGCACCTTGTGCGCCATCTTGCGTAAAACGCTGCTTGAATATATCGTGATGTTTCAGCAAGGTATCGAAAGCCCGTGCGAATGCGTCAAGATCAAACGGCTCTTGCACGTCTAGCCTGACTGACTGGTTCCAATGTCCGCGCTGTGGAATATCAAGCGAGAAAAACCGCAGCTGCGCAGGCGTCAGCACCAGGTTTTCTTCGCGCTTTGTTTGGCTGGGCCTGGCCTGGGGAGTCGGAGTTGCAGCCTCGATCGCTGCCGCTACCTGGCCCAGGCGCGCCACCGTCGGGCCATCGAACAACTGTTTCGGCGTGAAGCGTACGCCGCGTTTCCGCGACCTGGCGATCACCTGCAACACCAGGATCGAATCGCCGCCCAGTTCGAAGAAGTTGTCTTCGCGCCCGACCCGTTCGGCTTTCAGCACCTCTTTCCAGACCGCCGCCAGTGTTTCTTCAACCATGCCGCGCGGCGCATCGCTCGCTGCGACAGAAGGCGCCGGCGCTACTGCCAGCGCCCGCAGCGCGGGACGGTCAACCTTGCCGTTGGCTGTCACCGGCAGCACATCAAGCGCCAGCAGCACGGCCGGCACCATGTAATCGGGTAAACGCAGCGCCAAGGCTGCGCGCAATGCCGCTTCATCCAGCTTTGCTCCGGTGCGCGGCGTGGCAAACGAGGCCAGCCGCATGCGTCCTTCGTGCTCCACCACCAGTGTTTCCGCCTGCGCCACGCCATCCAAAGTACGCAGCACGGTGCTGACTTCGCCCGGCTCGACCCGGTAGCCGCGGATCTTCACCTGGTCGTCGAGACGACCCAGGAAATCCAGCCGCCGGTCGGCACGCAGCCGCACGCGGTCGCCGGTACGATAGATACGCTCACCGGGAGCGAATGGATGCGGCACAAAACGTTCCGCAGTAGCCGCAGCCCGGCCCAGGTAACCACGGGCGACGCCCGGGCCGCCGAGATACAGTTCGCCGATCGCACCCGGCGGCACACTCGCGCCGCTTGCATCAAGCACGCAGGCATAGGCGTTCGGCAAAGGACGGCCGAGCGGCACGCCTTGCGCCGTTGTCGCCGCGGCGCGCAATCCGGCTTGTGCCGGTGCCGAGGTATCGCAGGTCAGCGCGCCCACCGTAGCTTCAGTCGGGCCGTAGTGATTGATCACCCGGCAGCCAGGCTTGAGCGCCGCGATCCGTTCCACCAGCGCCCACGGTAAAGCTTCGCCGCCGGTCACGATGGCGTGGTCAGGCAGCACATCCGCCGCTTGTTGGGCGTCAAGCAGTGCGTGCAGGTGACTTGGCACGATTTTCAGCACGCCGACCTTGCGTGTGCGCATCTCATGCGCAAAACGGTCCGGGTCGAATGCGCATTCCATAGGCAGCAGATGCAGCGTGCGGCCGGAACACAGGGCGCCGAACAGCGTTGTATGGCCGAGGTCCGCCGCCACCGTCGACACCATTGCCATCGAGGCATCGTCGCTGAATGCGAGCTCATCTAGCATGCCTTGCACGTAATCGGCCAGTGCGCCATGGGAAACCACGACGCCCTTGGGTGTACCGGTCGAGCCGGACGTGTAGATCAGGTAAGCCGCCTGCTCAGGCGCTGGCGGCTGCCGGCGCATTGCGCGATTTGCCAGCAACGGCGTTTGCGCAAGCGCATCCAGCCCAAGCGCCTGCGCCGCGCCGATTTGTTGCATCGGATTGGCCTGGCTAGCGACCAGGATCCATCGCGCCTGGCAGGCATCGACAGCTGCCGCCAACCGTTCCTGGGGCAGCGCCGGATCGAGCAGCACGGCATACGCACCCGATTTCAGAACGGCAACCAGCGCCACCACGAAGTGCACCGAACGCTCGATGCAGACTCCCACCGGCAGCTCGGCGCCCGCTCCTTGCTGTTGCAACGCCAGTGCAATCCGGTCCGAAGCGTCGTCCAGCTCGGCAAACGTGAGTTGCGTGTCGGCGTCGGCCAGTGCAATCCGATGCGGGGTTTCGCTGGCATGCCGTGCGAACAGCGTCAGTACGCTGTCGCATGCCTGCGGCAGCGAACGGCCTCGCCGTGCCGCATGGTAGTCGGCGCTGTCGGTGCAAACCAGTTCGGTGATCGCGCGCTTCGGATCGCTCACCGCATCCGCGACCAGCACCGCAAAGCTGTTGAGCCAGGCTGAGGCGGTCTCGGCGTCGATGCCGTCCAGCGCATGGGCGGCAACCAGCTCGATGCCACGGGGATCGTCGGTGAAATCCAGTGCAAAATCGAAACGTGCGGCCAGGTCCGGCCCCGGCGACATGCGTGCGGTGGCGCCTGGCAGTTCGGCCGTCAGTTCGAGATCGAACTGCTGGGCGAACTTGACCCTGAGCCATTCATCGCCACGCCGTACTGGCGGCTTCACAGCATCAAGCACCTGGTCGAACGGCAGGTCCTGATAGGCAAACGCATCCAGGGCCGTCACGCGCACCGCGTCCAGCAATGCAGCAAACGACTGGACCGGCGCTACTCGCGCGCGCAGCGCCAACGTATTCAGGAACAGGCCGACCAGCGGCGCGGTTTCTGCATGCAGCCGATGCGCGATCGGCACAGCGACAACAATATCGGTTGCGCCGGTCAAGCGATACAGCCAGGCATTGAACGCAGCCAG
>NZ_JAQGLV010000020.1 GCF_028292705.1 Collimonas fungivorans
CACTTCCTTTTGCCATGGCCCGCCTGCCCAGACTTGTCATTCCCAACCAGCCGCATCACCTGATCCAGCGTGGCGTCGATCGTCAGGCTATCTTCCGCGAGACGGAAGATTATGTGAATTTCCTTGCCCGCTTGCGCGAAGGCGCCAAGCAATACAAGGTGGCTATCCATGCTTATGTGCTGATGACCAACCATGTGCACCTGCTGGCGACGCCGTCCGACGCCCAGGGTTTGGCAAGGATGATGCAATGGGTAGGGCGCTTCTACGTGCCTTACTTCAACCAGAAATATGGACGCGTCGGCACTTTGTGGCAGGGACGCTACAGGGCCACGGTGATAGATTCCGAGCCCTATTTCATGTTGTGCAGCTGCTACATCGACCAGAATCCAGTGCGCGCCGGCATTACGGCAACAGCCGGCGAGTACCCTTGGTCGAGCTACTTGCATCATGTCGGGATCAAGGCTGACCCTCTTGTAGTGGATCACGCCCTGTATTGGGCTTTAGGCAATACCCCCTTCGATCGCGAGGCTGCTTATAAACAAATGGCAGAGCAAGCACTCACCTCGTTCCAGGCGAAGCAGCTGATGGACGCCACCAACAAGGGCTGGCCGCTGGGCACGGAAAAATTCAAATCAAGCCTCGAGAAGCAGGGCAGTCTAAGGGTGCGTCCGGGCAGACGTGGGCGCCCCTTCAAGACCCCGGCCGATGTAGCAGACCCGCAGGCCGGGGACAAATAAAAAAATGACTCGCAGGGCAACAACGCCATCAAATGCACTAAATTGACTCTGTCCCTATTTAATTTTGGTGCAAAAATCAGACTGATTAATTTGACTCTGACCCTATTTATTGTGATTGAAGTCTGGAGGCGTCTGCACTATTCTTAATATCCTTACTCTCAAAGTGGTGGAGCAACGTTATGCATGCGCAAGGTTTATACGATCCGGCCAATGAACATGATGCCTGCGGCGTCGGGTTTATTGCTCACATCAAAGGCAAGAAGAGCCACTCGATCATTGAGCAGGGTTTGCTGATCCTGAAGAATCTCGATCATCGGGGCGCGGTCGGTGCGGATAAGCTGATGGGTGACGGCGCCGGGATCCTGATCCAGGTGCCGGACCAGTTCTATCGCGAAGAGATGGCGAAGCTGGGCGTGATCTTGCCGCCGCCGGGCGAATTCGGCGTGGGCATGGTGTTCTTGCCAAAAGAGAATGCTTCGCGCATCGCCTGCGAACAGGAAATTGAACGTGCGGTGCTGGCCGAAGGCCAGGTCGTGCTGGGCTGGCGTGATGTGCCGGTGGATATCGAGATGCCGATGTCGCCCACCGTGCGCGACAAGGAACCGGTAATCCGCCAGATTTTCATCGGCCGTGGCCCGGACATCATGGTGACCGATGCGCTCGAGCGCAAACTGTATGTGATCCGCAAATCCTCCGGCCACGCGATCCAGGCCCTGAACCTGTTGCACGGCAAGGAATTTTTCGTGCCGTCGATGTCGGCGCGCACCGTGGTCTACAAGGGCCTGCTGCTGGCCGACCAGGTCGGCGTCTATTACAAGGACCTGCAGGATCAGCGCTGCCTGTCGGCGCTGGCGCTGGTCCACCAACGCTTCTCCACCAATACTTTCCCGGAATGGCCGCTGGCCCACCCGTACCGCCTGCTGGCGCACAACGGCGAGATTAATACCGTCAAGGGCAACTTCAACTGGATGCGCGCGCGTGAAGGCGTGATGAAATCGCACGTGCTGGGCGACGACCTGCAGAAGCTGTTCCCGCTGATCTATGAAGGCCAGTCCGACACCGCCTGTTTCGACAACGCGCTCGAACTGTTGCTGATGGCCGGTTACCCGATTGCGCAAGCGATGATGATGATGATCCCGGAAGCGTGGGAAAACCACGCCACCATGGATGACAACCGCCGCGCCTTTTATGAATACCACGCCGCGATGATGGAACCATGGGACGGCCCGGCCGCAATGGCGTTTACCGACGGCCGCCATATCGGCGGCACGCTGGACCGCAACGGCCTGCGTCCGGCGCGCTATATCGTCACCGACGACGACTTCGTGGTGATGGCGTCCGAATCCGGCGTCTTGCCGATCCCGGAATCGAAGATCATCCAGAAATGGCGCCTGCAGCCAGGCAAGATGTTCCTGATCGATCTCGACGCCGGCCGCATCATCGACGACAAGGAATTGAAAGACACGTTCGCCAACGCCAAGCCATACAAGCAATGGATTGAATCGGTGCGCGTCAAGCTGGACGAGCTGAAAGCGGAACCGTCCGAATCCGGTTCCACCATCCCGCTGCTGGACCGCCAGCAGCTGTTCGGCTACACCCAGGAAGACATCAAGTTCCTGATGTCGCCGATGGCCGCCGCCGCCGAAGAAGCGATCGGCTCCATGGGCAACGACTCGCCGCTGGCGGTCATGTCCAACAAGAACAAGACCCTGTACCACTACTTCAAGCAGCTGTTCGCGCAAGTCACTAACCCGCCTATCGATCCGATCCGCGAAGCGATGGTGATGTCGCTGGTGTCCTTCATCGGACCCAAGCCGAACATGCTGGATACCAACAACATCAACCCGCCGATGCGGCTGGAAGTCACGCAGCCGATCCTGAACTACGACGATATCGCCAAGCTGCGCAATATCGGCGCCCATACCGGCGGCAAGTTCAAATCCTACGAGCTGAACATCTGCTATCCGGTAGCCTGGGGCAAGGAAGGTATCGAAGCGCGCCTGGCGTCCCTGTGCGCCAAGGCGGTCGACGCCGTCAAGTCCGGCCATAACATCCTGATCGTCTCCGACCGCAAGGTCGATGCCGAGCAGGTGGCGATCCCGGCGCTGCTGGCTACTTCGGCGATCCACCAGCATTTGGTGAGCAAGGGCCTGCGCACCTCGACCGGCCTGGTGGTCGAAACCGGTTCGGCGCGCGAGACGCATCACTTCGCACTGCTGGCCGGTTACGGCGCGGAAGCGATCCATCCCTACCTGGCGATGGATACGCTGACCGAACTGGCGCATGGCTTGCCGGGCGCGCTGTCGCCGGAAAAAGCGATCTACAATTTCCAGAAGGCGATCGGCAAGGGCCTGCTGAAAGTCATGTCGAAGATGGGCATTTCGACCTACATGTCGTATTGCGGCGCGCAGATTTTCGAAGCGATCGGCCTCAACAAGAGCATGACCCAGAAGTATTTCAAGGGCACCGCCTCGAATGTCGAAGGCATCGGCGTGTTTGAAGTGGCGGAAGAAGCCTTGCGCCTGCATCGCGCGGCGTTCAGCGACGATCCGGTGCTGGCCAACGCGCTCGACGCCGGCGGCGAATATGCATTCCGTATCCGCGGCGAAGAGCACATGTGGACCCCGGATGCGATCGCCAAGCTGCAGCACTCGACCCGCGCCAACAACTTCAACAGCTATAAAGAATACGCGCAGCTGATCAACGACCAGTCCAAGCGCCACATGACCCTGCGCGGCCTGTTCGAATTCAAGATCGATCCAAGCAAGGCGATTCCATAGGATGAGGTCGAAACGGCCAAGGAAATCGTCAAGCGCTTTGCTACCGGCGCGATGTCGCTCGGTTCGATCTCGACCGAAGCGCACGCCACGCTGGCGGTGGCGATGAACCGCATCGGCGGCAAGTCGAACACCGGCGAAGGCGGCGAGGACGAGAACCGCTATCGCCAGGAGTTGAAAGGCATCCCGATCAAGCAAGGCGAAACGCTGGCGTCGGTGATCGGCAAGGACCGCATCGAAGTCGATATCCCGTTGCAGGCAGGCGATTCGCTGCGTTCGCGCATCAAGCAGGTGGCGTCCGGCCGTTTCGGCGTCACCGCGGAATACCTGATTTCCGCCGACCAGATCCAGATCAAGATGGCGCAGGGCGCGAAGCCGGGCGAGGGCGGCCAGCTGCCGGGCCACAAGGTGTCCGAGTACATCGCCAAGCTGCGTTTCTCGGTGCCGGGCGTCGGCCTGATTTCACCGCCGCCGCACCATGACATCTATTCGATCGAAGACCTGGCGCAGCTGATCCATGACTTGAAAAACGTCAATCCGCGCGCTTCGATTTCGGTCAAGCTGGTATCCGAAGTGGGTGTCGGCACGGTGGCTGCGGGTGTCGCCAAGGCCAAGTCGGATCACGTGGTGATCGCCGGCCATGACGGCGGCACCGGCGCTTCGCCTTTGTCGTCGATCAAGCATGCCGGCTCGCCTTGGGAACTGGGCCTGGCGGAAACCCAGCAGACGCTGGTGCTGAACGGCTTGCGCAACCGCATCCGGGTCCAGGCCGACGGCCAGATGAAGACCGGCCGCGATGTCGTGATCGGCGCCTTGCTGGGCGCCGACGAATTCGGTTTCGCCACTGCGCCGCTGGTGGTCGAAGGCTGCATCATGATGCGCAAATGCCACCTGAACACTTGCCCGGTCGGCGTTGCCACGCAAGATCCGGTGCTGCGCGCCAAGTTCTCCGGCAAGCCGGAACATGTGGTCAACTTCTTTTTCTTCATCGCCGAAGAAGTGCGCCAGATCATGGCGTCGCTGGGCATCCGCAATTTCAATGAACTGATCGGCCGCGCCGACCTGCTGGACAAATCGCGGGCGATCACGCACTGGAAGGCGCAGGGCCTGGATTTCAGCCGCATTTTCTACCAGCCTGTATTGCCTGAAGGCGGCG
>NZ_JAQGLV010000026.1 GCF_028292705.1 Collimonas fungivorans
GGTTATCCCAACGGCTTCGGCATTACGCTGCATGGTCCGAACAACCGCTACATCAACGATGAGCGCGTGGTGCAGACCGTCGCCCAGTTCCTGAACCGGGTCGGGATCCAGGCCAAGGTCGAGACTCTGCCGCTGGCGGTTTATTTCGGCAAGGCGCGCGCCGGCGAATATAGCGCCGCATTGCTCGGCTGGGGCACGCTGGCCGGCGATTTCGGCTTGCGCACCCTGCTCGGCACCACCAATCCGGATACTGGCTGGGGTTCGTGGAACTGGGGCAAATACACCAATCCGAAACTGGACCAGCTGGTGCAGTCGTCGCTGGCTTCAGTCGACCAGAAACAGCGCGAGGATTTCGCCCGCCAGGGCGCCGTGGTGGCGCTCAACGATTACGCGCTGATCCCGCTGTATCATCAGTACGCAACCTGGGCGCTACGCAAGGGCCTGAAGTACACGCCGCGCACCGACGAATTTACTTTCGCCCACCAGTTCCATCCCGAATAAGCCACATCGCTACAAAAAAGCCGCTGAAGTTAGCGGCTTTTTTCATGGGAAAAGCATATTCTATGGCCTTGCCCCGATTTTCCTACGCCACATGACCGCCCCCGCCTCTGCCAGCCCCGAATCCGAATCCGAATCCGTCCTGAGCCATCGTCCGTTCACCCTGTTCTGGGGCGCACGGGTGGCTTCCACCATCGCCAACCAGATGCAGATCGTCGCCGTCGGCTGGCAAGTCTATCAACTTACACATAGCGCTTTCGACCTTGGCATGGTCGGCCTGGTGCAGTTCCTGCCGGCCCTGTTCCTGGCGCTGCTGGTCGGCCATGTCGCCGATCGCTACGACCGCCGCAAGATCGCCCGCATCTGCCTGTTCATCAAGGGACTGGCGGCGGCGGCGCTGGCCATCGGCAGCATTTACGGCTGGCTCGACAAGCAAGCCATCTTCGCCATCGTGTTTGTGATCGGCGCCACCCACGCTTTCGAATCGCCGACCTTGCAGGCGCTAGTGCCCGGCCTGGTGCCGGCGCGCCTGCTGCCGCGCGCCGTGGCCTGGGCGGCATCGGCCACGCAGACGGCGGTGATCATCGGCCCGGCATTGGGTGGGTTCATTTACGTGCTGGGGCCGAGCGCGGTGTATACCAGCAGCAGCGTGCTGTTCATCGGCGCCAGCCTGCTGGTGTCGCTGATCCGCATTGAAAGCGTGTTGCCGCGGCGCGAACCGGCGACCCTCAGCTCCTTGCTGGCGGGGATTGCCTTCATCAAGAGCCGACCGGCGATTCTCGGCGCCATATCGCTCGACCTGTTCGCGGTGCTGCTGGGCGGCGCCACGGCCCTGTTGCCGATCTATGCGCACGACATCCTCGCCACTGGCCCGCTCGGCCTCGGCCTGCTGCGCTCGGCGCCGGCGGTGGGCGCCTTGTCGACCGCGATTTTCCTGGCGCGGCGACCATTGAGCCGGCGCGTCGGCCGCAGCATGTTCATTGCGGTTGCGGTGTTTGGCGTGGCGACTATCGTCTTCGCCCTGTCCCGTTCATTTGTGTTGTCGCTGGCGACGCTGGTGGTGCTTGGCGCGTCCGACATGATCAGCGTAGTGGTGCGCTCTTCCTTCGTGCAGCTGGAAACACCGGACCACATGCGCGGCCGCGTCAGCGCCGTCAACTCGGTGTTCATCGGCACTTCCAACCAGCTGGGCGAATTCGAATCCGGCGTCACCGCAGCCTGGCTGGGACCGGTACCGGCAGTGCTGCTGGGCGGCGTCGGCACGGTGGTCGTGGTGCTGCTGTGGATACGCTTGTTCCCGACCCTGTTCGGCTTGGATAAACTGGTCAATCCTGCTGCCGCGCCAAATCCGCCGGCCCAACCGCCGTCGCCCGCAACCCCAACAGCCACCTGACTGCAGGGGCCTCCGGCGAGGAGGCCCCGCTCTGCAGGAAAACAGCGATCCGGCTATACTCTTAGCCCTCGGCAGCCAGCTGCAATCGTCCTGTATCCACGGGCAGATTGCCCGCTGCCGCACACGGCGGTCCAGATCGTCAAACCAACACCACCATTTTTTTTAGCGCCCGCCGCAAAGGAAGCGACAATGCAATATCGTGAACTCGGACACAGCAAACTCAAGGTCAGCCTGATTACGCTCGGCACCATGACCTGGGGCGAACAGAATACGGAAGCAGAAGCGCATGCGCAGATCGACCTGGCGCTGGCGCACGGCGTCAACCTGATCGATACCGCTGAAATGTATCCGGTGCCACCGCGCGCCGAGACCCAGGGTTCGACCGAACGCTATATCGGCAGCTGGCTGAAAAAATCCGGCAGGCGCAGCGAAGTCATGATCGCCACCAAGGCCACCGGCCCGGCGCGCAAGCCGCACAATCCGCGCCACGTGCGCGGCGGCATCAACAATTTCGACCGCAAGGGCCTGACCGAAGCCTTGAACGGCAGCCTGGAACGCCTGCAGACGGATTACGTCGATCTGTACCAGCTGCATTGGCCGGACCGCAGCGTCAATTGTTTCGGCACGCTGAACTACAGCCACATTCCTGATGAAGAGACAGTGCCGATTGAAGAGACGCTGACCATCCTGGCGGACTTCATCAAGGCCGGCAAGGTGCGCCACATCGGGATTTCGAACGAAACGCCGTGGGGAATCTCGGAGTTCTTGCGTGCTTCGGAGAAATTCGATTTGCCGCGCGTGGTCAGCATCCAGAATCCGTACAGCCTGCTCAACCGCACTTTTGAAATCGGCCACTCGGAGTTTGCATTCCGTGAACAGGTCGGGCTGCTGGCGTATTCGCCGCTGGCGTTTGGCGTGCTATCGGGAAAATATCTGGATGGGGCGCGGCCGGCCGGCGGCCGCCTGACGCTGTTTGAACGTTTCAGCCGATACACCAATCCGCAGGTCAACCGGGTGGTTGGCGATTATGTGGCGCTGGCGAAAAAACACGGACTGGATCCGGCGCAGATGGCGCTGGCTTTCGTCAACAGCCGCGGCTTCCTGACCAGCAATATCGTCGGCGCCACCACGCTGCAGCAATTGCAAAGCAATCTCGACAGCATCGATATCACGCTGGATGAAGACATCTTGCGCGAGATCGAAGCAATCCACCTGCGCCAGCCTAACCCCGCTCCCTGACGGGCCAAGCCCGCGGCTCAGTCTTCCGGGCTTACATCAGACCAGACCGGCGCCGGGCCGCCGGCGACGATCTCGATCGGACGCGCGGCATAACGTTTTGCCAGTACCGCGCACACCATCAACTGGATCTGGTGGAACAGCATCAAAGGTAAGACGATCATGCCGACGGTATGCCCGGCGAACAAGACTTTCGCCATCGGCACGCCGCTCGCCAGGCTCTTCTTCGAGCCGCAAAACACAATCGTGATTTCGTCTTCCTTGCTAAAGCCCAGGCGGCGGCTGACCCAGGTGGCGATACTCAGCATCACGAACAGCAGCAGCGCCACCACCACAATCAGGCCGACCAGCGACAGCGGCGGCAACTCCTGCCACAAACCCTGCACCACGGCTTCGCTGAAGGCGGTGTAGACCACCAGCAGGATCGAACCCTGGTC
>NZ_JAQGLV010000037.1 GCF_028292705.1 Collimonas fungivorans
CTGGCTGCGGCAACACCTGTTCGCCATCAGCGACGCCTTCACCCACCTGTTCAAGGCGCCCGGCGGTTTTGCGCTGAATGTGCTGGTGGTGGCGATTGCGCTGGCGCTGCCGTTCGGCGGCCTGACCCTGATCGAGAACGTGCGCCCGGTCTCCGAGCAGCTGGCGGTAGAACCCGAAATCAGCATATTCATGGCGCTGGATGCAACGCGCGACAAGACCACCGCGCTGGCCAAGCCGATCGACGCCATCCTGCAGCAGCACCACAGCGCGGCCAAGGTCATGTTCATCCCGCGCGAAGACGCCTTGATCAGCCTGAAAAACAAGACCGGCATGGACGATGCGCTGACCACGCTGGGCCAGAATCCTTTGCCGGATGCTTACGTACTGAAACTGACCGGTTTCCACGATGCGCCTGACGCTGCCCGCATCGACACTATCGCGGCCGACCTCAAGGCCTTGCCCGGAGTCGATACCGTGCAGGTCGATTCGGAGTGGGTCAAGCGCTTGGCGGCCTTGCTCGGCATCCTGCGCCTGGTGCTGATGTTCCTGGCGATCACGCTGGCGGTAGTGGTGGTGGCGGTGGTGTTCAATACCGTGCGCCTGCAAGTGCTGACCCAGCGCGAAGAGATTGCCGTCGCCAAGCTGGTCGGCGCCACCGATGCGTTCATCCACCGGCCGTTTTATTACACGGGCGCGCTGCTCGGCCTGTGCGCCGGCGGCCTGGCGCTGGGCGCGGTAGCGCTTGGCTTGCAGCCGCTGAACCAGGCGATTGCCGAATTCGCCCGCTTGTACGCCTCCGAATTCCGCTTGCTGCCGCTGAACTGGATCGCCAGCCTGGTCCTGCTGGCGATCAGCGCCGGCCTCGGCCTGGTTGGGGCCTTGCTGTCGGTGCGCCGCCACCTGGCCCGGCTTGCCTGAATCTCATCCCGAATCCAAACCCGAGACCCGGCATGTTCCACCATCCGTCCGAATTCGTCACCTTCAAGACCAGCCCGCACCTGCCGGGCGTGGAATTGTATTCGGCGCGGCTGGTCGACCACGAATTTGCACCGCATGTGCACGAGGCCTATTCGCTGGGCGCGATTGAAACCGGGGTCGAACGTTTCCGCCACAAGGGTTCGCAGCATGTGGCTCCGGCCGGCACGCTGGTGCTACTCAATCCCGACGAACTGCATGACGGCCACGCCGAAGTCGCTGCCGGCTGGACTTACCAGATGCTGTTCATCGAACCGCAGCTGCTGCGCGAACTGACCGGCAGCGAAGCCTATTTCACCGCCGCCACCGCGCACGATCCCCAGCTTGCCGACAGTTTCCAGCTGCTGTTCAAACGCATGTGGCAGGCGCCGGACGACCTGGCGTTCATCTCGCATTTCACGGTATTGATAGACGCCGTCACCCAGCGCTACGGCAAGAACCTGCGCCCGGTTTCCCTGCCCAGGCCCGGCCAGCCGCAACGCATGCTGGCGATGCGGCGCGTGCTCGACTGCATCGAAGCCAACCTGGACCAGACCCTGCATATCGACACCCTGGCGGCGGAAGCCGGCATGTCGATGTTCCATTTCGTGCGGGCGTTCTCGGCTGCGTTCCACGCCACCCCGCACCAATACCTGCAAGCGCGCCGCACCACGCGCGCCAAGACCTTGCTGTCCCAGCGCAGCACGCCGACCGACGCCGCCGCCGCGGTCGGACTGGCCGACCAGAGCCACCTGACGCGCTGGTTCAAGCGCGCCTACGGCGTCACTCCGGCGCAGTACCAACAGCAAATTGGTACAAGACCGCTAAGCTAAAGACGGGCATGATGGGTCAATATCATTACTCATCCGCGACCTCGCCATGGCATCACCTCAATTAACCGCAACCGCACTGTCGCCCCGGCCTGCCTCATGCTGACCGGGCTGTTATGCGCCCTGGGCGCCGGCCAGATGTGGGGACTGGTGTTCATCGCGCCGCTGATGCTGCCCGACTACCCCGGCCTGATGCTGTCGTTCGGCCGCTATGTCGCCTTCGGCCTGATCGCGCTGGCGCCGGCCTTGCTTGACCGCAAGCGCATCGCCGCCCTGACCAAGGCCGACTGGCGCGCCGCGCTGAAGCTGTCGCTGGTCGGCAACCTGCTGTATTACGCGGCGCTGGCGACGGCGATCCAGCTGGCCGATGCGCCGCTGCCGACCATGCTGATCGGCACCCTGCCGGTGGTGATTTCCGTGTTTTCCAACTGGTCGCCGGGGCATGCCGTGGAAAGCGTCGCCTGGCGCCGGCTGGCGCCGTCGCTGCTGATCATCCTGCTCGGCATCCTGTGCGTCAACGCCGCCGAACTGACGCACATGCGGCTGGCAGGCAGCAGCAATACCCGCTCGATCGGCGACTATGTGCTGGGCTGCCTGATTGCGGTGGCGGCGGTCGGCGCCTGGACCTGGTACCCGATCGTCAACGCCCGCTACCTGCGCGCCAATCCGCATATCAGCCCTTCCACCTGGGCCACCGCGCAAGGCCTGGCGGTGCTGCCGCTGGCCCTGATCGGGCTGTTCGGCTACGGCGCTTACCTGAAACTGACCGGCGGCTCTTATTCCTTCCCGTTTGGCCCGCGGCCGCTGCAGTTCGTCGGCCTGATGCTGGTCATCGGCCTGTGCGCGTCCTGGATCGGCACCCTGCTCTGGAACAAGGCCAGCCAGCATCTGCCGACGGCGCTGCTGGCGCAGCTGATCGTGTTTGAAACCCTGGCGGCGCTGCTGTACGCCTTCATTTTCCGCGACGCCGTGCCGGGCGTGCAGGTCATGGCGGGCATAGCCCTGCTGTGCGTAGGCATAGTTTTCGGTGTGCGCACCTTCCAGCATCAGATACCATAGCGACTGCTTCCATTTCCGCAGCCGGCTGCGTTACCCCCGTGAAACCTGCATTTACCCTGCTTTCCCGTTTGCTGCTTGCCTGTTCCGTACTGGCATTGCTGGCCTGCTCACCTAAATTCAACTGGCGCGAAGTGCACAGCAAGGACGCTCCTTACAGCGTGCTGCTGCCGGCCAAACCGTCGACCTTCGCGCGCCCTATCGATCTCGACGGCACGCCGGTCACCATGACCATGACCGCCGCCAAGGTGGACGACACGGTATTCGCGGTCGGCAGCGCCACCCTGCCCGACGCTGCCAAGGCGCAAGCGGCGCTGACCGCGATGAAAACCGCGCTGGTGAAAAACATCAACGGCACCGTCAGGTCGGAGAAAGCGGCTGCCGCCGCCAGCAGCACGCAAGGGCTGTCGGCCAGCATCGATGTCGAGGCAGTCGGCACCACGCCGGGCGGCAAGGCGGAAATCCTGTTCGGGCATTTTGTCAGCAAGGACAAGGAAATCTACCAGGTCATCGTAATGGGGCCGGAAAAAGCCGTTTCGCGGGAAAACGCCGAAACTTTCATCTCCTCATTCAAACATAATTAGCATTAATGCAAGAATAACGACGCCCGGCCATACTGTAACCACCGGTGACAGCAGTGGCGAGCCCCCTGACAAAGGGGTATTCTGTACAATGTCTTTTTTCATCAAAAACAATATTCTGAGGTTTTATGTTAGTTACATTCAAATCCAAGGCGTCGTCCGAAGTCATCATGTTTGAACACGATGCCAAGCGCATCCTTGACCTGCTGAACAAAGATGTGAAGATCGGCGTCATCACGGCTGAAGAAGGCGCGGCAGCGATTGCCAAACTGGAAGCGGAAACATCGGAAAGCCGCGCCCATCCGGCATCCGACAGCGTACAGCACGACATCGCGGCCCACCACAACGCAACCGGCGACGACAGCGGCCATGAGCCGGTGCAGACGGTCAACTTTGGCAACAAGATCTATCCTCTGCTGGAAATGCTGCGCGAAGCGCACAAGCACAACAACGACGTGCTCTGGGGCGTTTGATGACCTCCGGTCTTGAGCGACAGCTTACGACCGCGGACGGCATCTCTCTCTTCGTCGCCGACTGGGCGCCGGCCGACGGCGTGCCGGTGGCCGGCAGCATCCTGCTGATGCACGGACTAGGCGAACATGCCGGGCGTTACGCCCATGTAATACGTTTTTTCAACCGCTGCGGCCTGCTGGTGCGCAGCTACGATCATCGCGGCCACGGCCGTTCCGGCGGACCGCGCGGCGATGCGCCGGACGAAACCGCCTTGTTGCGCGACGCCAGCCTGGTGCTGGACGACTTCAACCGCCAGGCGCTGCTGGACTATCCGGCGCTGGCAGGCAATCTCCCCTTTTTGTTCGGCCACAGCATGGGTGGCCTGTTTGCAGCGCGTTTTGCGGTAGCCGCGATGGCGCCGCTGCGCGGCCTGATTTTATCCTCGCCCGGATTGGCCTTGCGCCTGAGCCGGGTGCAGCTCGGCCTGCTCAAGCTGATGTCCGCAGTGGCGCCCGGCCTGGCCTTGCCCAACGGCCTGGACGTCGATCACCTGTCGCATGATCCTGCAGTCGCCAAAGCCTATAGCGGCGATCCGCTGGTGCACAACAAGATTACTGCGCGCCTGCTGAACAGCATGTTGCGCTCCGGCGAATTCGCCCAGGGCCAGGCGCACACCCTGGCCGTCCCGACGCTACTGGTGATCGGCGGCGACGACCGCATCATCGATCCCGACGGCAGCCGCCGGTTTTTTGCCGCCTTGCCGCCCGCTATCGTCACATTCCGCGACTACGACGGCATGTACCACGAGATTTTCAATGAAGTCGGCGCCGAGCGGGTATTTGCGGATGTGCGCCGCTGGCTCGAGGCGCAGTACCTGCTGCAGCCGCCGGCGACAGCCCATCCGGCCCTGGCGGAGAAGTTGCCGGTCTGATATTTGTTGCGGTTGCCGGGTCAAACCGTTATGGCAAAGAATTGTTACTGTCAAGCAATTCGAAAATTTCACTTTTTCCTGTCGCAATCGCCACCTAACTGTAGGTGAGCGACCATATCCCCGCTACAATCGCGTTGTTAC
>NZ_JAQGLV010000055.1 GCF_028292705.1 Collimonas fungivorans
TGAAGCCGACCTGGAAACAGATGTCGGTGACGCTGGCGTCGCCATCCATCAGCAGTTCGCAGGCAACGTTGATGCGCAGCCGGTTGACGTACTGCACGAACGACATGCCGGTATGCTTGCGGAACGAACGGGAAAACGTGCTGACGCTCTGTTTGCACAGTTCGGCGAGGGTCGCTTCATGCAGGTCGGTAGCCAGGTTTTCGCCGATATAGGCCAGCACGTGGTTGAACGTCGACGACATATAAGCCAGGGCATCCGGCATGTAGCCTGGGCTGGCCAGCGGCCGCCGCTCGCTGTCGTTGACCAGCAGGTCCAGCAGCGACAGGAACAGCTGTATCCTGCGGAATCCCCGTGCGTTCAGCAGCTCCCGGAAAACAGGCGCAACCAGCTGCGCCGTCGCGGTGGAAAACAGCTGGCCGCCCTGCGCCTCAGACAACAGGTTTTGCAAGGATTTCAATTCCGGGAAGGCGCGCATGCCGTTGCCGATGAATTCAGCCGAAAACTGGATGATCAGGCCGCGCTCGGCCACCGTTTCCTGCTCCGCCAGCTCGCTGACCCAGTTGTGCGGCAGGTTCGGGCCAAGCAAAACCAGGTTGCCGGGTTCGAAGCTGCCGATGAAATCGCCAACGAAATACTTGCCGCTGGTGGCCGTGATCAGCTGTATTTCATACTCGGGATGGAAATGCCAGCGCACCGTGCGGTACGGATAGCCATGCGACCAGACGGTAAACGACTCGTCCTGGCGCACATCGACCAACTCCAGATCAGGATGTTGCATAGCCTCGTCTCCTTGCTTGGCAAACCGTCCGGGGCACGAAAAATGACCGTCATGCTGGGCCTGGACCGGCGCTAGCCTTGCTTTTAGTTTGAGTCAATATAAGTGCTGGGAGATACCGCCGCCACTACAAATACGCGGGTAAACCAATACTTTTTTGTCGCTAACGCTTATATTTATGCGAAAAAATGCCTAGCGCATTGCGGTGCACCATGCATTTTTCATCGGGACAGAGGAACTGACAGGCAATCCATGCTGCGACACAACACAATTTGCAATGGCGTCGCCGGCATGGGAAAGATAGAGGCAGGGCTGGGGAGAAAATCAGGAAATGGACCGGCTTTTATACAGCCGGCCCGTAAAGCGGGCAATCAGGTCCGGCGGATGGCGAAATCGACGCCGATCTCGCGCCACCAGTCCTGCTCCTTGGTCATCCAGTAGGTCGCGGTGGGATGGTCTTCAATCCAGTCGCGCTTGATGTCGAGTTCGATCTTGCTCTTCATCTTCAGGCGCAATTCGTCGAGGTCTATCTCTATGCGCGAGTGCAGGAACATGACCGCCAGGCGCAGGGCCAGCACCGCCTTGGAAAAATCCGGATCCAGCAGCGCATCGCTGATCTTGCGCAGGTTGCCCTTCTGGCCCAGGATCAGCATGCTCATGGCGCGCTGTTCGCGGGTGGTGAAACCCGACAGGTCGGCGTTCTCGATCAGGTAAGCCGCATGCTTGTGATAACCGCTCTGCGACACCACCAGCCCCACTTCATGCAGCAAGGCGCTCCAGTGCAGGTACTGGCTGAGGCCGTCGCTGCTGGGCTTGAGCATTTCGAACAGCGAGGTCGCGGTTTCGGCCACCCGGCTGGCGCGCAGCTGGTCCACATGGAAACGCTGGGAGAAATCGTGCACCGACTGGTCGCGCCGGTCCAGGCGCGTGCCGCGCAGCTGCAGGTCCCACATGACACCCATGCGCAGGCCGGCTTCGATCGGCTGGATCACTTCGATGCCGAGTTCCTGCATCAGGCCGATCAGCACCGCCAGGCCGCCGACCATCACCGCAGCGCGCTCCGGCTTCATGCCCAGCAGGTCGATGCGGCTGACATGGCCGAATTCGACGAAACGTGTGCGCAGTGCTTCCAGGCTGGTATACGACAGGCGATGGTCGCCCAGGCCGTTTTTCTCGATGGTCTCGGCAATCGCGCGGATGGTGCCGGAAGAACCGTAGGCATGGCTCCAGTTTTGCGGCCGGTACGGCGGCGCCGCGTCTTCGAAATGGCTGCGGGCGGACAGCACTGCGGCATCGTAAGCCTCGGCTGTGATCTGGCCGTCGGCGAAAAACGCCAGGCTCTGGTTGACGGTGCCGATGCCGAACGATTCCACCCGTTCGATCTGCTGGCCGCGTCCCAGGATCAGTTCGGTGGAGCCACCGCCGATGTCCAGCACCAGCCGCTTTTCGTTCGGCAGGCGCAGCATGCTGGCGACGCCCATGTAGATCAGCCGGCCTTCTTCTTCGCCCGAGATGATTTCGATCGGATAGCCGATGACCTGTTCGGCGATAGGCAGGAATTCCGCTGCGTTCTTGGCCACGCGCAAGGTGTTGGTGGCTACTACCCGCACTGCCTCCAGCTGGTAGTCGGCCAGGATGCTGCGGAAGCGCGACAGCGAGTCCAGCGCGACCTGCATCGCCTGCTCTGTCAGGTAGCCTTTGGCGTCAAGGCCGGCAGCCAGTCGGATCGGGTCGCGCGCACTCTTGATGACGCGGATCGCATCACCATTGTATTTGCCTATATGCAAACGGAAACTATTGGACCCCAAATCCACTGCTGCAAACATTGCTTACCTTTATCCAAACGAGCGTTCGAGAAAAACCGGCCGGGCCGGTTGAGAATACGAACTGCGACAATAGAGCCGGATTATTACATGCTGATGACAAGCAGTCAGGGGCAGCTTAGCCGATCGCAAGTGATCGCGCCAGACCAAAATCGCCGCACCGGAGACCACATCCTCTCACAAGCGCGGACAAGGTGCAGACGCTTAGCTGTCGACCGTCGCGCCGCTCCAGAATGCCTGCACCGCGCTCAGTTCCCGGGTGCGCTTGAACGGCGGCAAGCTCTGCCATATGCGGCGCCCGTAGCCCTTGGAAATCAGGCGCGGATCGCAGATCATCAGGACGCCGCGGTCGGTTTCGTCGCGGATCAGGCGGCCGGCGCCCTGCTTCAGGTTGATGATAGCCGCCGGCAACTGATGATGCATGAAACCGTTCATGCCCTTGGATTCCAGCGCCTCGATGCGCGCCGCCAGCACCGGGTCGTCGGGCGGCGAAAACGGCAGCTTGTCGATGATCACCAGCGACAGCGCTTCACCGCGCACGTCGACGCCTTCCCAGAAGCTCTGGCTGCCGACCAGCACGGCGTTGCCGGCGGCGCGGAAACGGTCCAGCAGCTCGGTGCGGCCGGCTTCGCCCTGCACCATCAGGGGGAAATCCAGGTGGCGCGCTTCGAATTCGGCGCGCAGCCGCTCGGCCGCGCGGTTCACTGCGCGGATGGTCGTGCACAGCAGGAATGCGCGCCCGCCCGAGGCTTCGATCACCGGCAGCGCGGCGTCGATGACGGCGTCGGTATAGTCCGGCGAATTCGGCTGCGGCAGGTTCTGCGGCACGTACAGCAGGCCTTGCTCGCCATAGTCGAAGGGACTGGGCCAGGACTGGGCCGGCTCGTCCCACAAGCCCATTTGCGAGGCGTAGTGCTGGAAGTCGTTCTTCACCGCCAGCGTGGCCGAGGTGAAGATCCAGGAACGCGCCACGCCTTCACGCTGCTTGTTGAAAATCGGCGCAATCGACAGCGGCGTCTGGTGCAACTGCAAGGAGGAAGAAAAGGCTTCCACCCACAGCACGCTGCCTTCGTCGTCCTCTGCGTCGGCTACCGCGGCAGCCTTGGCTTTCTTCGGCGCCTTGCCGGCCGCCCCAGGCGCGCTATTCCAGCCGTCCAGCTTGTAGCCCAGTTCGACCGCGCGGGTGCGGCACTGCTCGATAGTTTCGGCCCGCTCCGCCTGCTTTTCCAGGACCGCGATCATGCCGTGCAGCTGCGCGCGCATGGTTTCCAGCGCCGGGAAAAATATGCTCGACGCCGCGATCTGGTTGACCGCCAGCCGCACTACGTCCTGCGGGAAAGCCAGGCGCAGGTCGCGCGCAGCCTTTTCCACCGGCAGCACCACCTGCCCCCAGTCGGCGCCGTCGCGCGCGTGCGACAAGCCTTCCGCCAGCACATCGCGGCACAGCTCCAGGATCTGCGAGGTGGAGACGGTATTGCCAAAAAATAAAGTGGCGACCTCGGGCAGCTGGTGCGCTTCATCGAAGATGATGGTGTTGGCCGACGGCAGCAGCTCGGCGACGCCGGTATCCTTCAAGGCGACGTCGGCAAAGAACAGGTGGTGGTTGACCACCACCACGTCGGCCTGCTGTGCTTCCTTGCGCGCCTTCATCACGAAGCAGTCCTGGTAGTACTGGCACTCGGCGCCCATGCAGGTATCGCGGGTCGAGGTCACCAGGTTCCAGATCGGCGCGGTTTCCGGCACCTTGGACAGCTCCGCCTTATCGCCCGACGAGGTGGTTTTCATGAAACGGGAGATTTCGCGCAGGTAGCCGACATCCTCGCGCGAAGTCATGCGGCCGTTCTGCAGCGTGCGCTCCAGGTGGAAATGGCAGACGTAGTTGGCGCGCCCCTTCAGCAGCGCCACCGAGACCGGCGCGCTGAGCGCCTTGCGCACGGTCGGGATATCGCGCAAGAACAGCTGGTCCTGCAGGTTCTTGGTGCCGGTCGAGACGATCACCTTGCCGCCCCACAGCAGGGCCGGCACCAGGTAGGCAAAAGTCTTGCCGGTGCCGGTGCCGGCTTCCGCGATCAATGTGCGCTGCTGGGCGATGGCGTCGGCGATGGCTTTCGCCATTTCGGTCTGCGCCTGGCGCGGACGAAAGCCGCCGACCGCCTGTCCAAGCGGGCCGGTGCTGGCAAACAGGCGATCGATGTCGGCGTCGTGCGCGCCGGCGGGCGCAACGGCGACTGCAGCCGCTGCAACGGGAACAACGGCAGCGACAGCGCCTTCGGCAGCAAGGGGGGATGTATCTTCGGTCAAGGTAACTTACTTAAAGCAGAGGCTGGATAGCTATCCTACCAGCCTTGGGGTGGGCTATCAGGCAGGGATGTCGGGAATTAATTGCATTCTTAACAGCGTGATCTGGTCTTTCAGCTGCAATTTGCGCTTTTTCAGGCGGCGCAATTGCAATTCTTCGTGCAGGACCTGATTCGTCATGGTATGAATGGCGGCATCCAGGTCGCGATGTTCGACTTCAAGTTCTATAATGCGGCGCAGGATTTCTTCTCGATCGATCATGGTCATATTCTTGCGTTGGAAAATGTTAACATACGGAAACACGTTGAAAATCATTCCTGCGTATAATATTTCCCATCAACTTCATACTGTATTACTGTGAATGAGTGGCGATTTGACGCCGGATCCAGAATTACCTAGAACAGGATGCAGTTTAATCTACCCAGACGAATGAGCCAATACAAGATCGAAGCCGGCACCGGCCAACACATCGGCGACCGCCAGGAACAACAGGACCGGGCCGCATTATTCACCGCCCCCAAAGCACCGGGCTACATGATGGCAGTACTTGCCGACGGCATGGGCGGCCGCAGCGGCGGCGCACTGGCTGCCGAGCAGGTGATCTGCACCGCCAAGCAGATATTCGAAGGTTTCTCGCCCCTGATCGACAATGTCGAGGCCATGCTGCATAACATCGCGCTGGAGACCCACACCGTCATCAAGCTGAGCGGCTTTTCCAACGACAAGGATCCGCACACCACCATGGTGATCCTGGTGCTGTCGCCGGACGGCACGGCCACCTGGGGCCATGTCGGCGATTCGCGCCTGTACCGCTTCGACGGCCCCAATTTCGCCGAGCACACCATCGACCATTCTTATGTCGAGAAACTGGTGAGCGAAGGCAAGCTGTCGCGCAGCGAGGCGAAATCGCATAACCTCTCCAATATCCTGCTGAACGCGCTGGGCTCCAGCACCGACACGCCCCAGGTCAGCATCAGCCGTCATACCGGCCTCAAGGCCGGCGATGCTTTCCTGCTGTGCTCGGACGGGCTGTGGCATTACTTCACGGAAGATGAGCTGGGCGCCGCCATCGCCATGAACAAGCCGCGCGATGCCGCCGAAATGCTGATCACCAAGACCCGCAAGCGGGCCGAAGGCCACGCTGCCGACAATTGCACTTTTGCGATCGTCAAGCTGGTGGCGCTGCCCAAGGAAGCGCAGAACTACACCGTCAAGAAGATGCGCCGCGCGGTGTAAGCCTCGCGGCTGACCGCTTTACGGTGCGGAAGCCGGCGGCGGTGGCGTCGCTGCTGCTGGCGCTGCCGGCGCAGCGGCGGCCTTCTTGGCGGCCAGATCCTTGGCCTTGGCTGCCTTGTTGTCTGCGACTTCCTTCTGGCGCGCCGCCGATTCCTTGGCTTTTCTCTCGAAAGCGGCTACATTCGCTGCCCGCTCCGAAGCTTTGGCCGCCTCATCCTGCTGCGCTTTTTGCAATTTGGCATTATGGTCGGCCACCCGCTTGTCGGCCTCGCCCATATGCTTGCGGGTATTGGCGGCGACTTCCTTCTCTTTTGCTGTACCCTGCTTGACCTTTTCGGCGTTGCTCAGTTCTTTTGCCTGCTGGTCCTGGGCTTTCTGCGCCGCTTCCGCCGGCTGCGCGGCATCGTGCACTTCCAGCGCCTTGTCGCGCTCGTCGGCGCGGTCCTTGCGCAGGAAAGCGTTAGCGGTGATGTCTACCGGACGGATGGTCTTCATGGCCTGGCGCCGCTGTTCCTTGGCGATGTCCAGGCAATGGTTGACGAAGAATTTCTGGTAGCAGGCGCGCCGCTGTTCGAGGTCGCGCGCTTCGACTTCCGCCTTGGCGTCGGCGACATCGGTCAGCGCCTTGTTCGCGGTTTCCACCGAAGTCAGGGTTTCCAGCGGGTAGCGCGCGCTCAGCTCGGCGGCCGGCTGGTCTACCGGCTTCAGCGCGGCGTCCGCGGCTTGCACGCCGGCGGACAGCGCCAGCAGCAGCGCAGCCGTGCCCAGCAAGAGCGGGCGCCGGCGACGTGCCGGCGATGGTGACAAAGGGGCCAGGATCAAAGAGGCAAATTCCACGTAAACCTATCCATTTCTATACGTTATTTTCAAACAGCAGCCTTACTTACACAACTTATTTACCCAACTTATACAATAGAGTCGGCCTCGGAACGCCGCTCGCTATCCATATACTCGCGCGACTGCATCTCCATGATACGCGACACGGTGCGGTGGAACTCGTTGGCCAGCATGCCCTGCGTGTACAGCTGGTCCGGCGCTACCGCGGCCGACATGATCAGCTTGATCTTGTGATCATAGAACACATCGATCAGCCAGGTAAACCGGCGCGCCTCGGACGACATCGCCGCCGACATCTGCGGGATACCGGACAATATCACCGTATGGAAGCGGCTGGCAATTTCGAGATAGTCGTTTTGCGAACGCGGACCGCCGCACAAGGTGTTGAAATCGAACCAGATCACCCCGCCGGCGCGGCGCAAAGCCTTTATTTTACGCGCTTCGATATCGACTATCGGATCTTCGTCGGCAGTCTCGGCAACGCCGGCAAAGGCGTGGCGCAAGGCGCGGTCGGTGTCGGCATTGAGCGGCGAATGATAACTCTCGACCTGCTCTAGGGCGCGCTTGCGGTAATCGATGCCGGCATCGATATTCATCACGTCCAGGTTGTCTTGCAACAGCTTGATGGTGGGCAGCATGCGGTCGCGGTGCAAGCCGTCCGGGTACAGCGTGCTCGGCTCGTAATTCGAGGTCATCACGAACGATACACCGTTGTCGAACAAGGCCTTCAGCAGGTTGTAGAGAATCATGGCGTCGGCGATGTCGGACACATGGAATTCGTCAAAACAGATCAGCCGGTATTTCCTGGCAACCCGCTTCGCCACTTCATCGAGCGGATCGGCGACGCCCTTGAGCTCATCCAGCTGGCGGTGCACCGCGCGCATGAATTCGTGGAAATGCAGGCGCGTCTTGCGCACCACCGGCACCACCGAATAAAAGCTGTCCATCAGGAACGACTTGCCGCGCCCCACCCCGCCCCACATGTACACGCCGCGCGGCACATCAGGCCGCAGGATCAGGCGCTTGAAGGAGTTGGAACGCTGCGCCTTGTACTCGACCCATTCGTCGTAAGCCTGCTGCAGGCGGTCAACCGCGCGCCGCTGGGCGTCATCCGCCTGGAAGCCCCGTTGCGTCAGCGCCTGTTCGTAAAACTCTGAGACGTTCATTGTGTATTCAATTCTTGATGAAAAGCCAGAACCGGCTTGCCGGCTTCACGGCTTGGCAAAAAACCAACCATGTTTTTTGATTAAGCCGCTGAAAATAAAAATGGGCGAGCTTTCGCTCACCCACATCAAGCCAGGCTGCATCGCAAGGGCTTATGACCGCCCCATCTCGACTTGCACTCGGCTAGGATAGGCCTTCTCCTTGCCGCCGAAACTGAGCGGCAGGTTCGCCCCCAAGCCAAGGCCGATCGCGCCGATGCCGCCGCTGCCGCCGGTGGCGCCGATGCCGATGCTTGGAGAATTGAGCCCCGGAGGAGCGCGGTACACCACTTCCGAGGTGCGATAGCCGGCCTTGTTGCAAACCACATGCAGGTCGCCGTCGGCCTCAACAATCAGGACATTGCCGGGTGTAACCACATTCCAGCGGCTGCTGTCGGTTTTCACCACGCAGCGCGCGCCGGAAAGCTGCTGGCTGTCGGATGTCGCCTCGATCTGCACACGGCCATTATCCGACGCTGTAGTCGCGCAGCCGGACAATGCAACGCCTAACGACAGTATCAGATAACGCATATGCTTCTCCCTTAGAAATTCAGGGACCGTTTGTCGACTGCCAGCGCCGCTTCCTTGGTCGCTTCCGACAAGGACGGGTGCGCGTGGCAGATACGGGCGATGTCTTCCGCAGATGCGCGGAATTCCATCGCCACCACGGCTTCTGAAATCAGTTCTGACGCCATTGGTCCAACAATGTGAACACCCAGGATTTCGTCGGTCTTGGCATCCGCCAGGAACTTCACCATGCCTGAGGTATCGCCCAAGGCACGCGCCCGTCCGTTCGCCAGGAACGGGAAGGTGCCTGCCTTGTATGCTACTCCATCTGCCTTCAGCTGTTGTTCTGTCTTGCCGACCCAGGCGATTTCCGGAGAAGTGTAGATCACCCATGGGATTGTATTGAAATTCACGTGACCGTGCTGGCCGGCAATACGTTCGGCAACCGCCACGCCTTCTTCCTCAGCCTTGTGCGCCAGCATCGGGCCGCGCACCACGTCGCCCACCGCCCAGACGTTCGGCAAATTGGTCTTGCAGTCGCCGTCGACGGCGATGAAACCGCGCTCATCCAGCTGCAGGCCGACGCCTTCGGCGTTCAGGCCGATGGTGTTAGGGATACGGCCGATCGACACGATCAGCTTGTCGTACACCGCTTTTTGCGCCGCGCCGGTGGCGTCGACATATTCGACAGTGACATCATTCTTGCCGGCCGTAATGGCGCCGATCTTGACGCCCAGGCTGACTTTCAAGCCTTGCTTGGTGAACAGCTTGCTGGCTTCCTTGGCGATCTGCTCGTCCACTGCGCCGAGGAAAGTCGGCAACGCTTCGAGGACGCTGACATCCGAGCCGAGGCGGCGCCAGACGCTGCCCATTTCGAGGCCGATGACACCGGCGCCGATTACACCCAGTTTAGCCGGAACCGCATCAATTGCCAGTGCGCCGGTATTCGACAGGATCAGCTTTTCGTCAAACGGGGTGCCTGGCAAGGCGCGCGGATTGGAGCCGGTAGCCAGGATGATGTGCTTGGCGGTGATGGTTTCTTCGGCAGCGCCGGCAACCTTGATTTCGTACGCGCTGGCATCGCCCTTGACGAAGGAACCGCGGCCATGGAAAAAGGTGACCTTGTTCTTCTTGAACAGGTACAGGATGCCTTCGTTGTTCTGCTTGACGACGCTATCCTTGCGCGCCAGCATCTGCCCCAGGTTCAGTCCCAGGCCCTTGACTTCGATGCCATGGTCGGCGAACGCATGGCCGGCGTGTTCGTAGTGTTCGGACGATTGCAGCAATGCCTTGGATGGAATGCAGCCGACGTTGGTGCAGGTGCCGCCCGGCGCAGGGCCGTTCTTGGCATTTTTCCATTCATCGATACAGGCGGTATTGAAACCCAGTTGCGCGGCGCGAATTGCTGCAATATAACCGCCGGGACCGCCACCGATCACGACGACATCAAATTGTTTGCTCATTTCCATCCTTCGAATTATTGCCTTGCCAACTCATTGCCAACTTATTGCCAACCTGCTGCCAACTCGGACAACCGGCCCATATCTCGGGCAAATCACAGTCACAAGGCGCTCATCATTTACTTAGCCGCCTAAACGACGCGCCCTGCTCCATTTTTTCCCTAGGAAACAACAGAGTCAGGGCGCTCTCGCCTGGCGAGGTTTAAGACTTACAGGTCCAGCAACAGACGGGCCGGATCTTCCAGCGCTTCTTTCATCGCTACCAGGGCCAGCACGGCTTCACGACCATCGATGATACGGTGATCATAAGACATTGCCAGGTAGTTCATCGGACGGATCACGATCTGGCCGTTTTCAACCACCGCGCGGTCCTTGGTCGCATGCACGCCCAGGATTGCCGATTGCGGCGGGTTGATGATCGGCGTCGACAGCATGGAACCGAAAGTGCCGCCGTTCGAGATCGAGAAAGTGCCGCCGGTCAGGTCGTCCAGCGTCAGCTTGCCGTCTTTGGCCTTGGCGCCGAATTCGCCGATTTTCTTTTCGATGTCGGCGATCGACATCTGGTCGGCGTCGCGCAATACCGGCACTACCAGGCCGCGCGGCGAACCGACTGCGATGCCGATGTCGAAATAGCCGTGGTAGACGATGTCGTTGCCGTCCACCGAAGCATTGACGATCGGGTATTTCTTCAGCGCCGCAACCGCAGCCTTGACGAAGAACGACATGAAACCCAGCTTGACGCCGTGTTCCTTTTCGAACTTGTCCTTGTACTTGGTGCGCAGGTCCATCACCGGCTGCATGTTGACTTCATTGAATGTCGTCAAGATGGCGTTGGTCGATTGCGATTGCACCAGGCGCTCGGCGATACGTGCGCGCAGGCGGCTCATCGGCACGCGCTCTTCCGGACGGTCGTCCAGGTTGGCCTTGGTTGGCGCTGCGACTTGCTGCAGAGCCGGCTTGGCTGGAGCTGCCGCCACCGGCGCTGGCGCGGCCGGCTTGTTGGCGATGGCGCCCAGGGCGTCGCCCTTGGTGACACGGCCGTCCTTGCCACTGCCGTCGACTTGCGCCGCCGACAGGTTGTTTTCGGCCAGCAGTTTTGCTGCGGCAGGCATGGCGATGCCGGCGGCCGATTTCGATTGCAGTTCAGGTGCGGCGACTGGCGTCGGCGCATTGCCGCTTTGCGGCACCGGCACGGCTGCCACTTCCATCGGGCTGACCTTGGCCGAGGCGTCGGTGTCGATCACGGCGATGACTTCATCCGCCACCACGGTGCTGCCGTCGCCCTTGATCAGCTGGACGATCACGCCGTCGGCTGGCGCCGGCAGTTCCATTACAACCTTGTCAGTCTCGACATCGACCAGGTTTTCGTCGCGCTTGACAGAGTCACCGATTTTTTTATGCCATGTCAACAGAGTCGCTTCAGCGACCGATTCCGACAGCTGCATAACTTTTACTTCTAGAAGAGCCATTTAATTCTCCGATATTGGGGTGTGCGTCGGGCACGCCAGGCATGGCGTGCCCAGTCATCAATTATTTTGTAAGAACAAAGCCCTTGAGCTTGGAAAATGCCGTATCCAACAACGCTTTTTGCTGCGCATAGTGCTTGTCGTAGTAACCGACCGCTGGCGATGCGCTGGCTGGACGGCCTGCATAGGCAAGCTTCTGGCCTTCGTCCAGGTTTTCAAAAATGTTGTGCTGGATCTGCAGCCATGCGCCCTGGTTCTGCGGCTCGTCCTGGGTCCATACCAGCTCGTTGAAGTTAGGGAACTGCTTCAACTCGGCAGCAAACGCCTTGTGCGGGAATGGATACAGTTGTTCCAGGCGGATAATTGCGACATCAGTCTGGCCGCGTTCCTTGCGAGCGTTGACCAGGTCGTAATACACCTTGCCGGAGCAGGCGATGACGCGCTTGACCTTTTTAGGATCGATCTTGTCGTCGACTTCGCCGATCACAGTCTGGAAGCTGCCCTTGGTGAAGTCGGACAACGGCGAACCGGCATCCTTGTTACGCAACAGCGACTTCGGCGTCATGATCACCAGCGGCTTGCGGAACAGGCGGATCATCTGGCGGCGCAGCAGATGGAAAATCTGCGCTGCGGTGGTCGGCTGCACCACTTGCATGTTGTTGTCCGCGCACAGCTGCAGATAACGTTCCAGGCGTGCCGACGAGTGTTCCGGGCCTTGGCCTTCGTAACCGTGCGGCAGCATCATGACCAGGCCCGAAGCACGGCCCCACTTCACTTCGCCGGAGCTGATGAACTGGTCGATCACGACTTGCGCGCCGTTGGCGAAGTCGCCGAACTGGGCTTCCCAGATGGTCAGCGTGTTTGGCTCTGCGGTGGAATAACCGTATTCGAAACCGAGCACCGCTTCTTCCGACAAGACCGAGTCGATCACCTTGAACGGCGCTTGCTGGTCGGAGACGTTTTGCAGCGGAATATAGCTGCCGGCATCCCAACGCTCGCGGTTCTGGTCATGCAGCACTGCGTGGCGATGGACAAAAGTGCCGCGGCCGGCGTCCTGGCCGGTCAGGCGGATCGCATAACCCGACGATACCAGCGAAGCGTAGGCCAGGTGCTCGCCCATGCCCCAGTCGAGGTTGAGCTCGCCGCGGCCCATGGCGGCGCGGTCGTTCAGTACTTTTTCAACCAGCGCGTGGACCTTGAAGTTTTCCGGCACGGTAGTGATGCGTGCGGCCAGGCGCTTCAGTTCGGTCACCGGCACCGAGGTGTCGGCGGCGTCGGTCCACTTGCGGTTCAGGAACGGCAGCCAGTCGACCGCGTATTTGCTCTTGAAGTTGGTGATGACCGGATCGATGGTGTGCTTGCCGGCGTCCATCGCATCGCGGAAGGCCTTGACCATGGCGTCGCCATCGTCAGCGCCGATCGTGCCTTGCGCCACCAGCTTGTCGGCGTACAGCCGGCGGGTGCCTGGGTGCTGGCCGATCTTCTTGTACATCAGCGGCTGGGTCAGCGCCGGCGTATCTTGCTCGTTGTGGCCCAGTTTGCGGAAGCAGATGATATCGACCACGATATCTTTCTTGAACTCGATGCGGTAGTCGAGCGCGATCTGGGTCGCATACACCACCGCTTCAGGATCGTCGCCGTTGACGTGCAGCACCGGCGCTTCGATCATCTTGACCACGTCCGAGCAATACAGGGTGGAACGCGAATCGCGCGGATCGGAAGTGGTGAAGCCGATCTGGTTGTTGATCACGATGTGCACCGTGCCACCTGTACCGTAGCCGCGGGTCTGCGCCAGGTTCAGGGTTTCCATCACCACGCCCTGGCCGGCGAATGCAGCGTCGCCGTGCACCAGGATCGGCAGCACTTGCGAACCGTCGGCATCGCCGCGGCGTTCCATACGGGCCTTGACCGAACCTTCGACCACCGGGTTGACGATTTCCAGGTGCGACGGGTTGAACGCCAGCGACAGATGCACCGGGCCGCCTGGGCTGGTGATGTCGGACGAGAAACCTTGGTGGTACTTGACGTCGCCGGCCGGCAGGTCGTCGGCGTGCTTGCCTTCGAATTCGGCGAACAGTTCCTGCGGCATCTTGCCCAGGGTGTTGACCAGTACGTTCAGGCGGCCGCGGTGGGCCATGCCGATCACGATTTCCTGGATGCCCTTTTCACCGGCGCGCTGGATGGTTTCATCCAGCGACACGATGAAGCTTTCGCCGCCTTCCAGCGAGAAACGCTTCTGGCCGACATAACGGGTATGCAGGTAGCGTTCCAGGCCTTCGGCCGCGGTCAGGCGGTCGAGGATGTGCTTTTTCTTCTCGGCGGTGAACACCGGCGCCGAACGGGTCGACTCCAGGCGCTCTTGCATCCAGCGCTTTTCGGTCGGATCGCTGATGTACATGTATTCGGTGCCGATGGAACGGCAATACGTATCGCGCAGCGAATTGAGCAGGTCGCGCAGCGTAGCGGTTTCGGTACCGAAGTAGGTGTTGCTGATGTTGAACACGATGTCCATGTCGGCATCGGTGAAACCGTAGAAGCTTGGTTCCAGTTCAGGCAGTACGGCGCGTTCCTGGCGTTGCAGCGGGTCCAGGTTGGCCCAGCGTGAACCGAGGTAACGGTAGGCAGCAATCAATTGCGTTGCAGCAACGCGTTTGCGACCCATTTCAGCATCGGCTGAAGCAGAGATGGTGCGGATAGGACCGTGTTTGGCGCGCTCGGCGAACGAGGCGATGACGGAAGCGTGGCCTACGTCAGGCTTGTCGGAGCCGTCGACGGCGGGTACGTGCTGCATGGCGTCGAAATAAGCACGCCAGTTGTCGGCAACTGAACCAGGATTGTCGAGGTAAGACTCGTACAGCTCTTCAATGTACGGTGCATTACCTCCGAAGAGATAAGAATTAGAGCGGTATTGTTGCATCATCTTGCTCACCTTTCTTCGCGTTTCGCGAGATTAGCGGGTTAACATAACCTTCCGCGACACGGCCTGACCGGTTAGCGGATTGCACATCAAGTTGTGGGGAAGGGCTCTATTGCTATGTGTTCTTTGCTACAACTGCTTTTTTCTAAATTCGGGTGCTGCCTGCCCTTCAAAACACGTTCACCACATGTTTTTGCTACCGTTTTTTTACTGCTTCTGGCCGCATAACACAGCACAGAACAAGAGCATAGCATAACCTGCATAAATGCAAACAGCGAATCCTCGGATTCGCTGTTTTTGTGTTGCTATTGCTTATTAACTTGCTTACTCACGCTCGGCTCAGCCGCGCTTTTCCATCGGTGGCACGTCGCGGGTCTGCGAACCGACGAACAGTTGGCGCGGACGGCCGATTTTCTGTTCCGGATCGGAAATCATTTCATTCCACTGCGCGATCCAGCCTACGGTGCGCGCCATGGCGAAGATACCGGTGAACAGCGAGGTCGGGATGCCCAGCGCCGATTGCACGATGCCGGAGTAGAAGTCGACGTTCGGATACAGCTTGCGGGAAACGAAGTATTCGTCTTCCAGCGCGACTTTTTCCAGGGCCATCGCCAGCTTGAACAACGGGTCGTCATGCAGGCCCAGTTCGTTCAGCACTTCGTAGCAGGTTTCACGCATCAGCTTGGCGCGCGGGTCGAAATTCTTGTAGACGCGGTGACCGAAGCCCATCAGCTTGACGCCGGAGTTCTTGTCTTTCACCTTGGCGATGAACTCAGGGATCTTGTCGACCGAACCGATTTCCTTGAGCATGTTGAGCGCCGCTTCGTTGGCGCCGCCGTGGGCAGGACCCCACAGGCAGGCGATGCCGGCAGCGATACAGGCGAACGGATTGGCACCGCTGGAACCGGCCAGGCGCACGGTCGAAGTCGACGCGTTCTGCTCGTGGTCGGCATGCAGGGTCAGGATACGGTCCAGCGCGCGCACCAGCACGTCGTTGACCTTGTACTCTTCGCACGGCGTCGAGAACATCATGTGCATGAAGTTGGCGCTGTACGACAGTTCGTTGCGCGGGTAGACGAATGGCTGGCCGACGTTGTACTTGTACGCCATGGCGACCAGGGTCGGCAGCTTGGCGATCAGGCGGATAGCCGACACTTCGCGATGGCGCGGGTCGGTGATGTCCAGCGAGTCATGGTAGAACGACGACAAGGCGCCGACAGTACCAACCAGCACGGCCATCGGATGCGCGTCGCGGCGGAAACCGCGGAAGAAGAATTGCATCTGCTCGTGCACCATGGTGTGCTGGGTCACGGTAGCGTCGAAGGTTTCTTTTTGCTTGGCTGTCGGCAGTTCGCCGTTCAGCAGCAGGTAGCAGGTTTCCAGGAAGTCGCAATTGACCGCCAGCTGCTCGATCGGGTAGCCGCGATACAGCAGCTCGCCCTTGTCGCCGTCGATGTAGGTGATCGACGAATTGCAAGCCGCGGTCGACATGAAACCCGGGTCGTAAGTGAATTTGCCGGTAGCGCCGTACAGCTTGCGGATGTCGATCACTTCAGGGCCGACGGTACCCTTGTAAATAGGAAATTCTACGGATGGGCTGCCATCGGAAAACGATAGCGTGGCTTTTGTATCAGCGGTGGTCATGGCTCTTCCCTCAATCAAAAGGTGACTCTAAATCAAAAAAACAAAAGACGCGCCTGCAAGTTGGTCGACCTCTTCCGCAGCCGTCGCCGCCAGCGAAGATATAGTCTTAAGCAGTGCGTATTCTGGCTAACAGGGCATGCACTTGCGGCAAATCCAGCAAGCCGTCCGGTTCTTTACGGACCAGCAGCAAATCCATTAGTTCATTGTCGGACAGTTCCATCAAACGCGAAAAGGCGTCGACATCGTCGTCCGTCATGCTGGCTTCATTTGCATCCAGGAAACGGGTGAGTATCAGGTCGTTTTCAAGCAGGCCGCGGCGCGCACGCCAGCGCAGGCGGGCTCGGTTGGCAGGATCGGCTTGATGGATGATAGACATGGAACCCACTTATTCTATTTGATATCGCCATTCGGCGCTTTCGACGAACAGTTCTATAACTGCTGCAACGACCAGGGCGGGAAAACTCGGAAGTCTCACCGCCCTGCTTACTCTCTTTTATACCGCGCGGCGAACCATCAGTTCTTTGATCTTGCCGATCGCTGCATTAGGGTTCAGGCCCTTCGGACAGACATCGACGCAGTTCATGATCGAACGGCAGCGGAACAGGCGATACGGATCTTCCAGGTTGTCCAGGCGCGCGCCGGTGGCTTCGTCGCGGCTATCGGCGATGAAGCGGTAGGCTTGCAGCAGGCCGGCCGGGCCGACGAACTTGTCCGGATTCCACCAGAACGACGGGCAGGAAGTCGAACAGCATGCGCACAGGATGCACTCGTACAGGCCATCGAGCTCTTCGCGCTGTTCCGGCGTTTGCAGGCGCTCTTTTTCCGGCGGGATGTTGTCGTTGATCAGGAACGGCTTGATCGACTCGTACTGCTTGAAGAACTGCGTCATGTCGACGATCAGGTCGCGGATCACCGGCAGGCCTGGCAGCGGCTTGAGGACGATAGGCTCGGTCAGCTCGTTGAGGTTGGTGGTGCAGGCCAGGCCGTTCTTGCCGTTGATGTTCATGGCGTCGGAACCGCACACGCCTTCGCGGCAGGAGCGGCGCAGCGCCAGCGAATCGTCGACGTCCGCCTTGATGCGCTGCAGAGCATCCAGCAGCATCTTGTCGGTCGGCAGCAGTTCCACCGTCAGGTCCTGCATGTAAGGCTTGGCATCCTTATCGGGATCGTAACGGTAGATTTTGAATTTCAAAGTACGTGATGACATGGCTATACCTTTTTATTAATTGCGCGGCAGGGCTATGAAGCACCGCCCTGCCGCGGCAAATCAGAATGTGCGTGGCTTTGGCTTGAACGTATCAACTGTCAGCGGTTTGGTGATCACTGGCTTGTAGTCGAGACGATTACCTTCGGAATACCACAAGGTATGCTTCATCCAGTTTTCGTCATCACGCTTTTCATAATCGCGATGCGCATGCGCGCCGCGCGATTCCTTGCGGGCTGCCGCCGAAGTAATGGTAGCCTTGGCGGTTTCGATCAGGTTGTCCAGTTCCAGCGCTTCGACACGTGCGGTGTTGAAGACCTTGGACTTGTCCTTGAACGAAACATGCTTGCGCCGCTCGTC